>JAUIEM010000098.1 GCA_030428695.1 bacterium | reverse complement strand
CCCGGCGCGGTTCACCGCGATCGAGCGCGGATAGGCGAGCCCGCGCAGCCCGGCGCTGAAGAACCAGGGGCGGTTCCCGCCGTCCGGCGCCGGCACCGCGTAGCCCACCAGCATCGCCAGATTGTCGCGCACCCGGTGGGTCGCGGCGCCGATCTCGGTGCCGCCGAAGGCACCGGGCATCTTCCGCGGATCGAGCAGCCGGCCCGCGTCGTACAGGGCGGCGGTGTCCCGGGTCAGGGGCATCCAGCGCAGGTGCTCGTTGCCGAAGATGGTCAGGCCGAAGGCGTCGCCCTCGCGCAGCTCGGTGAACTTCTGCACCGCCCGCATCGCCGCCTGGAAGCGGTTGACCCCGGGGGCGACCTCGGCCTCCATGCTGCAGGAGATGTCGACGACGAACTCGATGTTGGTCAGCTTGCGCTTCTCGGTCGGCTTGCCGAGCTTCTGCGGGCCGGCCAGGGCGACGATGGCGACCGCCGCCAGCAGGGCCGGCAGCAGGCTCGCGGCCCGTAGGAGGCCGGCGAGGAAGCGGTCGCGCCAGCCGCGCCGGTGCTCCGCGTGGTCGAAGGGCATCGGCACCCCCGAGCGGCGCAGCAGCTCCCAGGCGACCAGGGCGGCGGGCACGACCAGCAGGGCGAGCAGCTCGGGTTCCTCGAAGGTCATGAGCCTGCCTCCGCCGCCTTTGCCTGGAGCTCGGTGAAGGGCCGCAGGGCGGCGCGCACCTCGGCCTCGTCCGGATGCAGCGTCGAGCCCGCCGGCGTATGCAGCCAGCGCTCGAGCAGCCGCGCGGTCGCGCCGAGGGAAGGATGCGCCCGCAGGGCCCCGAGGCTGTCGAGCACGCGCTGCCCCGGGCCGTGGCCGAGCTCGGCCCGCCACTGCTCGAGCAGCAGCAGCTCGAGGGCTCCGCGTTGGGCGGCCGTCGCCTTGTCGTCGAGGACCGCGCGGCTCAGCGCCCGGATGCGCCCGGCGCGCACCTCGGCACGCGGTGCTTCCTGCGCGCCCTGCCCGCGCCGCTCGAGGAGCCGGCCCAGCCCGACCAGCAGCGGGATCGCCAGCCACACCGCGAGCAGCGCCCGCAGGGCCGCCCGGTAGCCGCCGGTATGCAAGAGGGGCGGCGCCGGCGGCTCGAGCAGGCCGGTGGCGGTCAGGCGCTGGGCGCCGAGCACCGACACGCCGATCACCGGCGGCACGACGAGCCCTTCCGGGCGTTGCCCGTCGACCTGCTCGATCCACGGCCCGACGTCGTGGGGCCCGGGCACCATCGGCGTCACCCAGGCGGTGTAGCCTCCGGCGCGCGGCTCGAGGCGGATCCAGACCCGCGGCGCCGCTTCCTCCATCAACGCCTCGCGGATGCGCAGGGCCGGCCCCGTCCACTCGAGGGGCACCGCGAGCGGCAGCCCGATCGGGGTCTCGTAGGGGGCGGCGCAGGCGAGCCCGGCGAGCAGCAGCAGCCACGGCCTCATCGCTTGCCTCCCAGGGCGTGGCCGCGGATGCGGAGGAAGCGCGCGAGGGGTCCGACGAAGTCCTCGTCGGTGCGCACGGCGATGTGGTCGGCCCCGGCGGAGGCCAGCGCGCGCCCGACCTCGGTCGCGTGGTGCACGAACCAGCGGTCCCGGGCCCGCGCGACGAAGCCGTGGCCGGTCTCGGCCTCGCTCGCCCGCAGGAAGCCCGCCCCGCGCAGGCCCCCGAGCTCGAGGGGGTCGACCGGCTGGATCACGAAGCACTCGTGGCGCTGCACGGCCCGCTTGACCGCGTCGACCGCGCCGGGCTCGTGCATGTCGCTGATCACGATCAGCAGGCTCTCGCGGTCGGCCATCCGCGCCGTCTCCTCGACCTGCAGGGCGAGCCGGGTGCCCTCGCGGTAGGAGCGCTCCTTGAGCGGCCGCAGCTCCCGCCACAGGTCCCCGGTGCGCAGGCTCGGCACCGCGCGGGTCTCGCGCTCGCCGGCGCCGATGATCGCGGCGGGGCTCAGGCGCTTGAGGGCGACCAGGCCGAGCACCGCGGCGAGCCAGACCGCGAGGTCGTGCTTGCTCAGCGGGGTGGAGGCGCTCGCCATCGAGGCGGAGGTGTCGACGATGATGCGCACCGGCGTGCGTTTGGTCGCCTCGTACTCCTTGATGTGCGGCTTGCCCGTGCGCGCGGTGACCTTCCAGTCCATCTGCCGGACCGGGTCGCCGGGCACGTACAGCCGCGACTGCATGTAGTCGATGCCTGCCCCGGCGAAGGGCGACTCGTCGACGCCGTAGACCAGGTCGTTCGCCAGCCGCCGGACGACGATCTCGAAGTCGCGCTGGGCGACCTGCTCGGGAGCTCGGAGGCGGGCGACGCGCATCGTTCAGGCCATCGCGGCGAGGATGCCCTCGAGCACATCCTCCGGTTTCACCCCGCGGGCCAGGGCGTCGTAGCTCAGCCGGATGCGGTGCAGGACGACATCGGGCGCGAGGGCGAACAGGTCCTCGGGGGTGACGTACTCCCGCCCCCGGATGTAGGCCCGGGCGCGGGCCGCCGCCCCGAGCGCGATCGCGGCCCGGGGGCTGCAGCCGAACTCGAGGTCGGGCGAGGTCCGGGTGCGCGTGACCAGCTGGATGCAGTGCTGCATGAAGACGTCGCTGACGTGCACCTTCTGCACGTCCTCCATCGCTTTGGTCAGGTCCTCGATGCCGACGGTGTGGGTGTCGTCGATCGCGTCGAAGGCGCTCTTGGGCACCGCCCCGCCGCCTTCGTCGCGCTTCAGCCCGAGCTTGAGGGCGCGGCGCAGGACCTCGGCCTCCTCCTCCTGGGTCGGGTAGGTCAGCACGTGGCGCATCATGAAGCGGTCGAGCTGCGCCTCGGGCAGCTCGAAGGTGCCCGCCTGCTCGACCGGGTTCTGGGTCGCGATGACCAGGAAGGGGGTCGGCAGCGTCAGGGTCTCCTCGCCGATCGACACCTTGCGCTCCTGCATCGCCTCGAGCAGCGCCGACTGCACCTTCGGCGAGGCGCGGTTGATCTCGTCGGCGAGCAGCAGGTTGGTGAAGAGCGGGCCGCGGCGCACGAAGAACTTCCCCTTCTGGGGGTCGAAGACCTCCGAGCCGACGATGTCCGCCGGCAAGAGGTCGATCGTGAACTGCACCCGCGCGAACTGCAGGTCGATCGCCTTCGACAGCGACTGCACCAGCAGCGTCTTGGCCAGCCCGGGCACGCCCTCGAGCAGCAGGTGCCCGCCGGTCAACAGCGCGATCAGCGCGCGCTCGACGACCTCTTCCTGGCCGACGACGGTGTGGGCGATCTGCTCCCGCACGGTGCGGATGAAGGCGGAGATCTTCGGCTCCTCGGTCTCGGTCTCGGTCGCCATCGCAGCTCCGTCAAAGTGCGTTGAGAGTCGCGAGCCTATCCGCTTCGGGGGGAGAATGCAAAAACCGGGGATCACTCGACGAGGGACGGAGGCTTGCGCTCGCTTCGCTTCCGCCGTATCCACACCTCAGACCGACCCGACGGAGACACCGATGCCCGCTTCCCCCGTCGTCGCCCGCCTGCGCGCCCTCGGCAGCCCGGAGACCATCGCCGGCATGGCGCGCTACAACATCCCCTCCGCGCGCGCCTTCGGCGTCAGCGTCGGCCAGCTCAAGAAGCTCGCGAAGTCCCTCGGCCGCGACCACGCCCTCGCCGCGGAGCTGTGGGCCAGCGGCTGGTACGAGGCGCGGATGCTCGCCAGCTACGTCGACGAGCCGGCCCGGGTCGACCGCGCGCAGATGCAACGCTGGGCCGAGGACTTCGACAGCTGGTCGATCTGCGACACGGTCTGCTTCCACCTGTTCGACCGCGCGCCTCCGGCCTGGGAGGTGATCCCCGCCTGGGCCGGCGCCGAGGCGCTCTACGTCAAGCGCGCCGCCTGCGCCCAGCTGTGGGCCCTGAGCGTGCACGACAAGAAGGCGCCCGACGCCCGCTTCGAGGCCTGCCTGCCGCTGCTGGAAGCGGCCGCCGACGATCCCCGCGACCACGTCAAGAAGGCGGTGGACATGGCCCTGCGCGCCGTCGGCAAGCGCAACCGCGCGCTGCACGCCGCGGTCCTGGAGCTGGCGCAGAGCTTGTGTGGGAAGTCCGCGAAGTCGGCGCTGTGGATCGGCCGGAAGGTGCAGAAGGAGCTGACCAGCGCGAAGGTGCGGGAGCGCCTGGAGAAGACGGGCTAGACCAGCTTCGCCCGGTCGGACGCGGCCAGCATGGCGACGGCTTCGGCGTAGGTCGGGCCGAGCGGGACCGGCACGCACCGTCCGGGCGCGAGGAACAGCAAGGGCTCGGGAAGCGGCGCGCCGGGCGTCAGGGGCGACGTGTAGACGCGGATGGACCCGGGGGCGCGCTCGAAGCTGGTCACGCTGTGCCCGCGCGCCTCGAGCACGTCAGGCGCGCCGAGCTCGGCCGCCACCGCCGCCCCGAGGCCTGGCGCGACCGGCGTCGCCGGCCAGGGGTCGAGGAGCAGCACGTGCTGGCCGCAGGCGAGCGCGTGGAGCAGCTCGGCCTCGTAGGCGCGCGCCCGCAGCGCCTCGCTCTTTCCGCCGGGCGCGACCAGCTCGAGCCGCGCGACGGGCCGTGCATCCTCGCGGGCGAAGAACACCAGGCGGTGTGCACGCAGCGGCCGGAAACGCGGAGCCTCGATCGTCGCGCTCGGGCGGGGGAGGTCGCCGTTGGCTGGCCCCATGCTGGCTTCCGGAATCCGGGGCACGGGGGAGCGAAAAGGGAGCTCGTAGCTCTCGCAGCGCGCGATGAGCTCCTCCTGGGGCAGGCCCCCTCTGTTCAGGCGGCCCATCAAAGCGACCAGCCAGGCCGTGCCGAGCGGACGGACGACTTCCTCCGGCGCCCGGCTCCAGTCGTGCAGCGAGACCGTCTCGCCGCCCCGGTCAGGCATCGCGGTGCCGGCGAGCGGACCCGGCGGCCGTCGCGCGTCGAGAGGGTGGTGTGTCAGCAGCACCTGTCCCCGGTCGGAGAGCTGCAGGCGCAGGGACAGCTGAAAGTGGTCGAAGTCCCAGACAACGAGCGGGTCGCGCTCCGGCAGGCCGAGCTCGCGGCGCCAGTTGCAGCCGTCCGGCAGCGGGAAGTCGACGCCGAAGCCGAGCGCGCGGACGAAGGCGTCGAACAGCGCGAGGAACAGGTCGTGGCCTTCGAGCTCGTCCCAGAAGAGCTCGACCGGCTCGCCGGGGAAGCGCTCCGCGAGCTCGCGCGCCGCGGCCGCCGTCGTGAACACAGAGCTCTTCACCACCCGCCCAGCACCACCTCGGTCAGCTCCTCGACCGTGTCGCACATCCGCTCGGCGCCGGCGGCCAGCAGATCCTCGCGGCGGTGCACGCCCCAGCTGACCCCACAGAAGGGCACGCCGAGGGCCTGCGCCATCGACAGGTCGTAGAGGGTGTCGCCGATCATCATCGTGCGCTCGGCCCCGCGTCCGAGCGCTTCCAGGGCCCGGGACAGCACCGCCGGATCGGGCTTGCCCGGGGTGCCGGGGAGGATGCCGTGGACGCTGTCGAAGGCGCCGTCCAGGCCGTGGCGGCGGACGGCGTTCTCGGCGCCGGACTGGCTCTTGCCGGTCGCGACGCCGAGCGCGAAGCCGGCGGCCCGGGTCTCCTGCAGCAACGCCTCCACGCCGGGGAAGAGGCGCTCTTCCCGTTCCGCCATCGCCCCGTAGGTCTGCCGGTAGCGCTCGACCAGGGCGGCGCGCTCGTCGGTCGGGAGCTCGGGCAGCAGGCGGTCGAAGCACAGCGTGAGGGGCAGCCCGATCAGGGCGGGCAGCCCGGCGGTCACCCCGGTCGGCAGCCCGGCCTCGGTCAGCACCAGCTCCCAGGTCGCGGTGATCGCGCGGGTCGAGTCGGCGAGGGTGCCGTCGAGGTCGAAGACGAGCGCGCGCATGCTACACCCCCGCGTCCATCGCCGCGTCGAGGTTGGCGCCGCTGGTCTTCGCGCCGCCGAGCTGGGCGCCCTGCAGGAAGGCCTTGTCGAACTGCGCGCCGGTCAGGTCGGCCCCGCGCAGGTCGGCCCCGGTCAGGTCGGCGCGTTGGAACTGCACGTCGCGCGCACCGAGCTCGCGCAGGTCGGCGCCCTGCAGCTTGGCGCCGAACAGGCTGCCGCCGGGGAGCTTGACCTGGTGCAGGGTCGCCTTCTGCAGGTCGCAGAAGCTCAGGTCGACGTCCCGCAGGCTCGCGCCGCGGAAGTCGGCCTCACGCAGGTCGCAGCCCTGCAGGCTCAGGCCGCGGGCCGCGACCTTGGCGAAGGTCGCCGCCTGCAGGTTGGACTTCGCAAAGAAGCCCTGGACGAAGCGCGCGCCGGTGAAGTTGGCGGTCTTGCCCTCGCACTCGTGGAAGCAGGTCTCCTCGCACTCGACCTCGCGCAGGTGCGCGCCCCCGAAGTTGCAGCTCGCGAAGTTCGCGCGGCGCAGGTCGGCCTTGGCCAGGCGGGCGCCGAAGAAGTCGCACATCACGAACTCGATGCCGCTGAGGTCGCAGCCTTCGAGGTTCGCGCCGCGCAGGGAGTCGCCGGCGAAGAGGAGCGGGTAGGACGGGTTCTGCTTGCGCCAGGTGTTCCAGGCGGAGGCACCTTTGCGCAGGGTCTCGACGACGTGGGCTTCGGGCACGGCGGCCTCCGTGGATGGGGCGGAGGGAGCTCCGCCGATGGGGACCTATCATTCCAGGTGGGCGGGGGGATGCAAGGGGCTGACGGGGGAGCCTGCCATCAACCGCGGATCCAGTCTTCCAGGACGAGTCCTTCGATGCGCCGGTAGTGTCGCAGGTTTCCGGTGACCAGCACTGCCGATCGCGCCAGGCAGACCGAACCGATAAGCAGGTCGGCATCGGCCAGGCGTTGTCCGGCACTTTCCAAGCGGGCCTTGACCCGCCCGAAGTGCCTGGACGACGACAGGCTCAGCGAGACAACGGGGAGGGTGCCGAGAAACTGCGTCACCATTTTCCCGTTCCTGCCCGGGTTCGATGACTTCTCCGCGCCGTAGAACAACTCCGAAGCTGTTACCCAGGTTGTCGCCACGGTGTCGGCGAGCGCCCTCCGTCTCGCGATGACCTTCTGGTTCCCACGGAGAATCTCGATACACACGTCGGTGTCCAGGACCCTCACAGGTCGACATCCCGGCCCTGCGAACGCGCGGCGTAGATGCGAGCGATCTCATCCTCCGCGCTTCGGTCTGACTCCCACCCGCCTGCGAACTCTGACCAGATCGCACACTGTAGGTCTCTCTCCGCCTCGACGGAAGCGGGCGAAGCCGGGGGTGCCTGCCTCGTGGTTTCCTCTTCGAGCAGGTGGATGATCTCCTGGGTCAGGCTTCTCCGTTCTCTGGCTGCGCGCGCGCGGAGAGCGTCGAGTAGCTCCTGGGGGATGTTTTTGATCGTGAACGACGCCATGGTTTCCTCGTGGTTGCCTATTGTAACCAGTTCGGTTCCATTGGAACTCTACTGTCGGCCGACCAGGTGTCAAGTCACCCGCGAATCTGACGGGGTCCAAGGACCGGCTCAACCTCCGCTCAGCGCTCCAACACCGTCGTCGCGATGCTGTACAGCTTCTTGCGCGTCTTCTCGAGGTGCAGCCGCGCGCTGCTCTGGGCCATCGTCTTCGCCAGCTGCGCGTCGCCGGTCGGCACGGCCTCGTCGAGCTTCTTGACCAGGTCGTCGCCGAGGATGCCCTTCGACTTCCAGTAGGTGTAGCGGGTCCAGAACTCGAAGGCGGCCATCTCGTCGACGGCCCCCTTCATCTTCTTCATCACCCCGATCATCGCCACGTCCGGGGTCGCGCCGCCGCCGAGGCTCTCCGCGATCAGCTCCCGCTGCTCGTACTTCAGCACTTTCTGCAGCTTGTATTCGGTCGACTTGCTGCCGTTGAGGTACTCGTACATGTAGCGGGCGTGGTCCTGCCGGGCGTTGAGGGCCTCGGCCGCGGTCAGCTCCTTCTTGCCGAGCACGATGTGGCCGCAGGCGCCGCCGGTGTAGTAGGTCTCGCGCATCGCCGCCGAGTAGTCGTTCTTCAGCTTGTTGTACTGGTTGCGCAGCTGGTCGCCCTGGGGCGTCTGCTCGGACAGCTTCTTGCCGTGCTGCTTGATGAAGTCCTCGAGGCGCTGCTCGTAGACCCGCATCCGGCCCATCTCGCCCTTTTCCTTGAGCAGCCGCTGGAACTCGGTCCACTTGTCGTCGACGCGCTTGAGCAGCTTCTGCATGTTGCGCTCGCGGCCGACCTGCTTGGCGTTCTTGAGGATGTCCGCCTTCATCTTCTCCCACAGCGCGGAGTTGTCGCCGAGGCCGGTGCGGATCGCGAACAGGCCCATCACGTCTTCGTTGTTCAGGTTCGCGTTCTTGACCGAGCTGTCGGCGGCGTCGCGCACGGCGATGCGCTCGGGGGAGAGGTAGACGTTGGTGTCGAGGCTGACGCCGCTGTCCGGAGTGTGGGCGCGCAGCCGGGCTTCGAGGTCCTTCTTGGCGTCGAGCAGGAGCTCGTCCTGCTGCCAGCGGTCTTTCCCCGCGGCGGACTGCGCGTCGAGCTTGAGGGAGACGTCGAGGTCGCTGTTGACGCCCTTGAAGTCCGGGTGGGAGGGACCGGTGCCGACCAGGAAGGCGCCCTCGTCGGCGGGGCTGCCGAGCTTGACCCCGTGCTTCTTGGCCATCATGTCGAAGGTCTCCTGGTAGAGACCCTTGACCAGGCGCGTCCGCGCTTCCGCCACCTTCTTGCCGCCGTCGAGCGCTTTGAGCACGTCGGGGGGCAGGGTGTGCATCAGCTTCTTCATCTTGTTCCAGTCGCCGACCTTGAAGTACAGCGCGAGCATCGCCTTGTCGTTGGCGCCATGGGCGCTGAGGAAGGAGGCGAGCGCCTTCGGGTCGTTGTAGTCGAGGCTCTTGACCGCCTTGAGCGGGTCGCCGTTGCCGAGGACGGTGGTCGCGACCTCGTACAGCTTCTTGCGCGTCGCCTCGAGGTGGGCCTCGGCCTGCTTCTTGGCGAAGGTCTGGGCGAAGTCCTTGTCGGCGGCGGGGACGGGGGCGTTGTCGATCTTGCTCAGCAGGGCGTCGCCGCTGACACCCTTCGACTTCCAGTAGCTGTAGCGGGTCCAGATCTCGAAGGCGGCCTTCTCGTCGACGGCGCCCTTCATCCGCTTCATCACGCCCAGCATCGCGTCATCGGGGGCCGGCCCGCCGCCGAGGGAGCGGGCGACCAGCTCGCGCTGCTCGTACTTCAGCACCTTCTGCAGCTTGTACTCGAGGGACTTCTCGCCGTTGAGGTACTCGAACATGTAGCGGGCGTGGTCCTGGCGGGCCTGGAGCGCCTCGGCGGGAGTCAGCTCCTTCTTGCCGAGGACGATGTGGCCGGTCGCTCCCGCGGTGAAGTAGGTCTCGCGCATCGCCGCGCTGTAGTCGTTCTTCAGCCGGTTGTACTCGTTGCGCAGGACGTCGCCTTCGGGGGTCTGCTCGGACAGCTTCTTGCCGTGCTTCTTGATGAAGTCCTCGAGCTTCTGCTCGTAGATCCGCATCCGGCCCATCTCGCCGTGTTCCTTGAGCAGGCGCTGGAAGTCGTCCCACTTGCTGTCGACGGTCGCGAGCACCTTCTGCATGTCGGCCTTGCGCCCGACCTTCTCGGCGTTCTTGAGGATGTCCGCCTTCATCTTGTCCCACAGCGCGTCGTTCGAGCCGAGGCCGGTGCGGATGGCGAACAGCCCCATCACGTCCTCGTTCTGGAGGCCGGCGGCTTTGATCGTGTCGGATGCGCCGCCGCGCACGGCGATGCGCTCGGGGGACAGGTAGACGTTGGTGTCGAGGGTGACGCCGGAGTCGGGGGTGTGCTGGCGCAGCCGCGCCTCGAGGTCCTTCTTGGCCTCGAGCAACAGCTCGTCCTGCTGCCAGCGCTCCATGCCCCGGGCGGAGTCGGCGTCGAGCTTGAGGGAGACGTCGAGGTCGCTGTTGACGCCCTTGAAGTCGGCGTGTGACGGCCCGGTGCCGACGAGGAAGTCGCCCTCGTTCTTCGGGTTGCCGAGCTTGACCCCGTGCTTCTTGGCCATCATGTCGAAGGTCTCCTGGTAGAGACCCTTGACCAGATCGGTGCGGGCGACCGCGACCGCCTTGCCCCCGTCGAGGGACTTCAGCACGTCCGCCGGCAGGCTCTTCATCAGCTTGCGCAGCTTGTCCCAGCTGCCGATGCGCTGGTAGAGCGCGAGCATCGCCTCGCCGTTGTCCTTGTTCGCGGTCAGGAAGGCCGCGAGCTTCGTCGGGTTGTCGATCTCCAGGCTCTGGGCGAGCTTGAGCTGATCGACGTGGGCGCGGACCTTGGTCACCTCGCGGGCGAGCGCCGCCTCGTCGACATGGCAGACCGTGACCTTGCGGTTCTTCCAGGTCTGCTTGAGCTCGTCGGCGAAGTCCTTGTTCGAGATGAAGATCAGCGCGCCGCTGAGCATCATCACCGCGAGGTGCTGGGCCATCGCCTTCTGGCGCTCGCTGTCGTTGAGCTTCGGGTCGTTGGCGATCTTGATCAGCTGCTCGGTCATCAGGCCGAGCTGGGCGGCGTCGGCGGTCAGGCCCAGGGCCCCGAAGATCAGCCGGGCGCGGGCGGCCTTGCTCGCGATCGAGCCGATCGCGAAGATGCTCGCCACGGCGTCGATCGCGTCCATCAGCACTTCGCGGTCGGTGAAGGACTGGCCGTGGGAGGTCTTCTCCGCGACCTTGTACACCCCCCGGCTGGCGAAGTAGGCGAGCGACGCGCTGCCGAGCCAGGTCGCCAGGCCCTTGGAGACCACCGGCTCGGGAGTCAGGGCGGCGACGACCGCGGCGACGATGCCGATCGCGGCGACGGCGGTCATCAGCCAGTCGGCGATCTTCCAGTTCGAGGACTGGTAGAAGCGGGTCTGGATGCCGCCGCCGGAGCCCGGGTAGAGCAGCACGCCCTCCGGCAGGGCGGCGCTGCCGAGGTAGTGCTTGAGGGCCGCTTCCCGGGAATTCCCCGTGTACGTGCGGCGCTTGAAGATCGGGTCGACGATCAGCCAGCCGCCGTCCGGGGTCGGCCCGCCGTAGAGGACCAGCGGCATCTCCTGCAGGAGGGCGAAGGGCACGAACACCATCGGGATGGTCTGCAGCTCTTTGATCTTGCCGAGCTTGCGCTGGACGTCCTCGTAGTCGCTCTTGTCTTCCTTGTTGTAGTGCTGCTGCAGCTCGGCGACGCCGATGTGGGCGGCGAGCAGCTTGCTCTCGGCGCTGGAGAACAGCTTCCGGGCCAGGGTCTCCGCCCCGCTGCGCACGTGCGGGCTGCCCTGCCAGATCTGCTTGGTCAGGGCGAAGCCGAGCTCGCCGTAGAGCTCGTGGAACATCACCTTCTTGCGCAGCTCGGCGAACTCCGCCGGGTTCTTGACCGCCTTGACGATGCGGACGAGCGCCTTCTCGGCGCCGCCGTCGGTGTAGCCCTTCATCAACAAGAGCATCATCGCCGCCTTCTGCTCGACGCTCGCGGCCCGGTAGTCGGCGTCGGAGAGCCGGGTGATGGCGGAATGGCTCTGCAGGGCCAGGGCGGCCTCGATGCGCTGCGCGGGAGTGGCGAGCGAGGACACCGGCGCGACCGCCTGCTTGCGCTCGAGCAGGTAGGTCGTGCTGCCGACCGTGTACTTGCAGACGACGCGGTGGGTGCCGGGGAAGCTCCAGCGTGCTCTCCAGGAGCGGCTCTTCGGCCCCCAGAAGACCGGCGCGCCGCCGTGCTTCGTGCGGGTGCTGCGGTCGTTGTAGCAGATCCACTCGTACTGGAGGTCCATCGGCAGGATCGCGCCCTGGGGACCCCACTCGATGAAGAAGGTGACGTCGGTGCCGGGGGCGAGCATCGCCAGGTCGGGCTTGCAGCCGATGCGGGGGTAGCCGCCGCTGCCGTCGGAGAGCGACGGCCGGTACTTGTACGGGGTCGTGTAGCCGGCCTTGGCGAGCAGGCCGAGCAGGGCGGTCAGGTGGCCGCCGCTGGTCTCGGCGAGGATGTCCTCGTACAGGCCGCCCTTTTTGCTGATCCAGCCGGGCTTGTGGAACTCGCGGTTGTACAGGTCGACGACCGAGCGCACCTCGTTCTTCGGCCCGTCGAGCAGCTCCTGCAGCTTGCGCTCGTCGGTACCCCAGCAGTACATCGCGTCCCACATCGCTTTGGCCCGGCGCCGCGCTTCCGCCGTACCGAGGGCCTGGCCGTCCCCCTCCTCCTTGCGCGCGATCACCATGCCCTGGGGCCGGCGCTGCGGAGGCCGGCCGACGACCCGGGCGACCTGCTGGACGATCGCGCGCGTCGCCTGCTGGAGGGTGACGCCCTGGCGCCCGGGGACCTTGATCTTCAGGGTCGAGATGTTCTTCTCGGTCTCGCCGATGTAGCGGGAGAGCTCCTCGCGGGCGCCGCGCAGGGCGGCCTGGGCGAAGGCCTGCTGGCGGCGGTCGGCTGGCGCGCCGTCGACGGTGATCTCGAGCTTCCCGATCTTCAGCCCGGTCGGGGCGGGGCCGGAGGAGACCAGGCGCGCCTTGCGCTCCATGCGCTCGGCTTCCTGCTCGAGCGGGTCGTCCTTGCCGAGGGTCTTGCCGGCGAAGCCCTTGAGCTTGCCCTTCTGGAACTGGTCGACGTGGGTCAGCTCGTGGGCGAGCAGCTCCTTCTCCTTCTGGGAGCCCTTCGCCGGCGCGTTCTTGCCGAGGTAGATGTGGCCGCGGGCGGCGAAGGCCTGGGCCTTCTGCCCGTGGGCGGCCTTGGCGGCGAGCGGGTTGTCGTGCACCTTCAGGGGGCCGACCCGGCGCTGGAAGAGGCTGTCGAGGAAGCTCTGCGTGCCCGCGCCGACCTTGCGGGTCGGGCTCTTCTCGAGCCGGGCGAGCAGGGTGGAATCGATCGGCAGCGGGTCGCTCATCGCGGGATGTCCTCCATCCTGGTGGATGGTATTGCGCGCCGGGGGGTGTGTCTATTGGGTGGGGTCGGCACGCGCGATGGGACGCGGTCCCGCGCGAAACTGGGCGAGGATCTCCAGCGCCGGCCCCCGGACCTCGGGGGCGACCTTGGCGAGCCGGTCTTCGCCTTCGGTGAAAGCGCGTAGGGCTTCGGTCAGGGGGCGCCAGGGCTCGGCGAGGTCGGTCTTCTCCAGGAAATGCAGGAGGTCTTCGGCGCGGCCGAGGGCGGTGAGGCGGGTGAAGAGGTCGATGATGTCGTTGAGCAGGATGCCTTCTCGAGGCGCCGGAGGAAGTGTGTCCAGCAACTTCTGGGTAGCCTTAAGCGAGTCGTCCGCGTTTCCCAGCACGGCGAGGATGGTGGCGTATGTGTGGAGATGCTCAGGAACAGACTCGCCTGTGCAAGCACGTTCGGCGAAGGACAAAGCCTCTATCGGCTTGGCGAGTTGCAGAAGGCTCCATGCAAGGTTGTTATGCGCAAACAAGTTTTCGGGCAGTATCTCGATAGCCTTGCGTTCAGCACCTACGGCTTCTTGGAGTTTGCCCTGTCGTTTCAAAGAGAGGCCCAGACCGAGCCATGCATGACTAATGTCAGGGTTGAGTTCAACACCCTTGCGGAAGGCGCGCTCGGACTCTTGGAATCTGCATTGCCGTCGCAACGCGTCGCCGAAGGCGACCCATGTCTGGGCAGAGTCAGGCTGGATCTCGATCGACTTGCGAAGTGCTTGCTCGGCCTCTTGGAACTTGTCTTGCAGTCCGCGCGCAAGACCGAGGCCAAACCATGTTTGGGCAGATCCTGCGTCGAGGTCGACCGCCTTTAGGAATGCTTCTTCGGAGTCTTCAAACTTACCCTGCCGTTCCAACGCGAAACCAAGGTTGTCCCATGAGAGGGCATAGTCAGGGTCGAACTCGATGGCCATGCGGTATGCGTGTTCGGCTTCTTGGAACTTGCCCAGCCGGCTACACGTGAGGCCGAGATTGTGCCAAGCTGTTTGGAGGGCCGGATCGAGCCCGATCGCCTTGCGGTACGCACGTTCGGATTCTTCGTATCGACCACATTCGTACACCAGCCAGCCAAGCCCTTCCCACCCCGCCGCGTTCTCCGGGTCCAGCGCCAAACCCTGCTGAAAGAGACCCGCCGCTTCGGCGGTCTTCCCGCGCTGCAACAGCACCCACCCTTCGGCGAACAGCTCTCGCGCGCGGGACGCATCTTCGCTCCGGTCCACCTCCTCCGCGCTCTCGGCGAGCTCAACAAGCTTGCCCTGCAGGGGCGCGTGCCGCACCCGGTCTGCGAAAGCATAGGCGAGCGAGCACACATATCCCCGGCGCCCGCGCTCGGCCGGCAGACCTTCGTCCACCAGCCGCCAGGCCTCCACTTCCAGCCGATCCGGGCCGTAGAAGAGCTCGAGGAAGCGCACCAGCCAGGCCAGCCGGCGGCGCCGACGGCGGGAGGCGTAGCGCATCAGGAACCAGATGTTGAAGAAGCGTTCCGCGACCTGGAAGCCGGTGCGCTTCTCGTCCTCCCCGAGCGTTACCTTCTCGACCAGGCCGAGCTTGGTCAGCCGGGCGAGCTGAGAGGAGACAGCGTTGACCGCGAGCCCCGAAGCTTCCGCCACGTCCTGGGCCCGGGCCGGGTCCCAGTGCAGGGCGAGGGCCTGGAACACGCTGGCGGCCTGGGCCGGGAGGTTGCGCATCCGGTCCTGGTAGAGCGGGGTGGCGATATCGAGCAGGCGCTCGAGATCGACCTCGGCGGTCGCGCCGGTCGCGCGGGCGAGGATGGTGAAGAGCAGCACCAGGGTGCGCGGGTTGCCACCGGTCAGGGTGAACAGAGTGCGGATGCGACCGGGGTTCGTGCGCAGCACCTCGCGCACCCGCGCCGCCTCGTAGCGCTCGGCGAGGTCGACAAGCAGGGTGCGGGCCTCGTCCTGGTCGAGGCGGCCGAGCTCGCGGGTGGCGAAGAAGTCGTAGAAGGCGCCGTCGTACGTGTGTGCGGGCTCGTAGGGCGACGCGGTCGCACCGATCATAAGGATGCGCTTGCCCGAGCCCAGTGCCTCGCGCAGCGCCCAGTCTTCTTCGGCCTTGACGATGGCATCCAGGATCAGGTCGGCGTTGTCGAGCAGCAGGCAGAGCCCCCGGTCGTGCTCTTCGGTCCAGCGCTCGAGCGCCAGGCGGGCGGCGTCGCGCCGCTCGTCGTCCTGGGGGCCGGCGGGCAGGGCGTCGATCAGCCGGTCGAGGGCCGCAGCCTCGGCCCTCCTGCCGGCGCGCTCGAGGGCGTCGCCGAGGGCGTCGAGACAATTGGTCCAGAGCGCGGCGAGGGAGCGCACATCGTGTTGTTCCTCGGGGAAGGTCAACGCCACCCAGCGCGAGGAGAGCGCGGGGTCGTCCTCGATCGCGCAGGCGAGGCGGCGGAGCAGGGTGGTCTTGCCCATCCCGCGGCGTCCGACCAGCAGCGCGTGGGGAGGGGCGCCCTCCGAGCTGTCGCGCAGCAGCTCGAGGAGCTGGTCGAGCAGCTTGTTGCGCACGACGAAGCCGTCGATCAGCTCGTCGCGGCCGAGCTCGGCGGGGTTGTAGACCAGCGGTCCGCGTTCGAGGCCCGTCATGCCAGGCGGTCGAGCCAGAAGGCCCGCAGCAGGGGAGAGCGAAAGCGCTCGCGCTCTCCGTCCCGGACGAGGTAGCCGTCGTTCTCCAGCGTCCCGAGCAGGAACTTGAACAGGCGCGCGCGCTCGGCCTCGTCCGCCACTCGGGGGAACAGGATCTGGCGCAGCGCGTCGCGACGCGCCCCGTCGGGGTCCTGGGCGCAGCGGTCGAGGAGGGCGATGGCGTGGTCGGCGTCGACGGCGCCGAGCTCGACGCGCAGCCGCTCGACCCAGGAGTGCAGGCTCGCCTCGTTGCGCACGAGCTCGTCGAAGACCGCGTCAACCATCGCGGGATCGGCCGGGCGTCCGGTGTCTTCCATGCGGTAACGCAGGTGCTGGAACATCAGCTGCAGGTAGAAGGGGATCGGCCAGCCGACGGCCTCGAGCACCGCCTTCCGCGTCGGGTCGTCGAGGTCGCATTTGTAGGCGTCGGCGAGCTCCTGCAGGAACGCGTCAGCGACAGCGGGAGGGAAGGCTCCCAGCCGCTCGACATGCAGGTCGTTGACGGTGTTGCTGAGGTCGTGGCGTTGGACGACGGTGCGCAGGCCGACCGAGCCGGCCAGGAGCCAGCGCAGTCCTGTGGGCTCTCCGTGCTCACCCAGGCGGGCGGCGCGGAACCAGCCCAGGAAGCTCTCGGCCCGGGCTCTGGAGCCGCCACGCTTCTCGTCGAGCAACCGCAGCACCAGAACGGGGAGCTCGTCGATCACGATCAACACCGGCCGTTGGACCTTCGCCAACACCGGCACGATCTCCTCGCTCCAGACTTCCTGCCAGGTCTTCTCCGCCGCGGCGGCAAGCTCGACGCCGGCGATCTTCTGTACTCTCCCGACGAGCTGGCTACTCTTCTTGAGCAGCTTCCCCACGCGGTCCGTCCAGGTCGCCGGGCGTTCGATCTGGCTCGCGATGCGCTGCAGGAGGCCCGGCTCGGTGTCGACGCCTTCGCCACTGAGCTGGATCGCACGGTCGCCTTTCGCGGTCCACTCCTTGGCGGCCTTGCGGATCAGCGAGGTCTTGCCGACCCGTCGGGGAGCGCTCATCAGCACGTGGTGACCTTCCAGCGCCTCGAGCAGGCGCCGAAGCTCGCGCTCGCGATCGTAGAAGTTCTCGTCTTCGACAGGGGGTCCGACGCGGCTGCGCATGCTAAGTCCTCCGAGACTGCCAACACTTCTGTTGTACAACGGGCGCGTTTTGAAACAAGGGCGTTGTACAACAAATTTGTTTTGCGTTGGCGGCCCGGCG
The DNA here is from genome assembly GCA_030428695.1 of bacterium. The sequence goes on along the minus strand of JAUIEM010000098.1, from coordinate 9,447 downwards.
CAGCGCGCTGCGCTGCTCCGTCTCGAAGAACGCTGACCCCGGGTCGCGCTTGCTGGCCTCAGCATGAGTTCTGTCCCAGATCGACGGGGGGTAAAGAGGTGTCTCATGGAACCCGAGGCCGCGCGTCCCTACGCGTCCGGCGGGCGGGGGTAAACCCCGCCCCTACATTCGGTTGCAATCACCGCCAAGGCCCGCTCCGCGCCTCTGCGCCTCTGCGCCTCTGCGTTAAAGTCCCTTCTCCTCTTCCTTCTCCTCCTCCTTCTCTTCTTTCTCCTCTTCCCCCGTCCGGCAGGCGGGGGTAAACCCCGCCCCACATGTAGGCGAGGGGTTTACCCCCTCCCGTCGTAGGTCGGGAACCGACTCCTCCGGGACAGAACTTACGCTGAGGTCAATAACGGAACGCGGAGCGACCAGGAGTCGAATGGTCAGGGTCGCGAGTCTCTCGCAAAACGGTGCCTCCTCAATCGCTGCCCCCTAGACAGTGACGTCCTGCACGAACACGGCCTCCCATAGGATTTCATGCTGTGTGCTCTACGACTACCCTGGCAGGCGCCCAGGCGCCCCCCTCAATACCCCCGCATCGTCGCGTCCATCGTCCCCGCCGGGTCGGCGAAGAACACGTCGCTGCGCAGCACGTACTTCGTGCCGTTGAGGACCGCGTTCGCCTCGTGGGGGACGTCGTGGGGGAAGAGCAGGGCGGTGCCCTGGACGGGGGAGACGACGGTCTCCATGAAGCGGGTGCCGCCGCCGGTGAAGTTGTCGTTGAGGTAGATCACCAGGCTGAGCCAGGACTTCTCCGAGAACTTGCCGACCTGCTGGCGGTCCTTGTGCCAGCCGAAGCTCTGGCCGCTGATGTAGCGGTAGAACGTGAAGGTCTCGCCGAGGCGCGAGGCCTTGAGCCCGTGGTAGTCGGGCACCAGGCCGGCGAGGGTCTTCCACAGCGAGGTCGCCCAGCCCGGCTGGCTGGACTCGACGGAGTACAGGTCGCGCACCCCCTCGAAGCGCTGGGTGCCGATGTCGAGGTCGGGGTCGGCCTTCTCGAAGCCGTAGCGCTCGCTGACCAGGATCAGGCTCTGGCACTTCCTCGCCGACAGCACGCCCGAGACGCTGAAGATCATCTCGCCGTGCTCGGTCTTCTCCGGCTTCGCACGGGGCGCGACGGTCCGCTTCCGCCCGCCGCTGCTGACCATGTCGAGGGAGGGCTCGACGCCCGCCCCGAGCAGCGGCTTGCGGCGGGCGCCGGGGGAGCGCTGGGTGCGCCGGGCGCCGGGCATGCGGGTGGTGCCGGCGCGGGGAGCGGCGCCGGCGCGGGGCGCGGCGCCGAGCACGGTGACCTCACGGCAGCCCGGGCAGCGCACCTTCATGCCGGGCTTGCCGCCCTTGACCTTGAGCTTCTTCCCGCAGCTGCACGTGAAACGCATGCGCTCTCCTGCCCGGGGACCACATCTCCGACCGCTTCCGCGGAGCGTTCGACGAAGGGGTGTCAGGGCGCAGGACAGCATACCCGGAAGCCGAGCCAGTTCCAACGGGCGAGCGGCTTCTGCACCGCGCGGCTGGTCGTCTGGCAGGCTTCGATCGGGTCGTTCCAGGAGCCGCCGCGCACGACCCGGTGCTCGGCCGCGTCGCCGCGGGCGACCGGGTCGGAGATCGACTCGGCCCGGTAGGTCCGCCCGTCGCAGCCCGTCCACTCGGCGATGTTGCCGGCCATGTCGAGGCAGCCGCTCGGGGAGGCCCCGGCGGGGAAGATGCCGACCTGGCAGGTGCTGCGCTTGCCGAACAGCGGGTGGCCGGCCCAGTTGAGGTGCTGGGCCCCGGGCTCGTCGGCGCCCCAGGGGAAGCGGCGCAGGTCGCTGCCGCGGGCGGCGCACTCCCACTCCGCCTCGCTCGGCAGGCGCAGCCCCGCCCACTGGCAATAGGCGCGGGCGTCGTACCAGCTGACGTTGACCGCCGGGTGCCGGTCGTTGATCTTCGTCACGTCGGGGAAGTCGACGCGGGTCGGCGGCTCGCGCCCGGTCTGCTTGCAGAAGGAGCGGTACTGGCGCCAGGTGACCGGGGTCTTGCCGATGAAGTAGCCGCGGCTGAGGGTGACCTTGTGGGGCGGGCCGTGGGGCAGGGACCCGTCGACGCGGATCGCCTGCCGGCTGCCCATCACGAAGCTGCCCGGGGGCACGAAGACCAGCACCGAGCCGTCGGTCTTGCACACGCACTCGCCGACCTCGTCGCCGGGCCGGGTGCCCGGCGGCAGCTTGACGATGCGCCGGGTGCCCGCCCGGCGCCCCGAGCGGGCGCGGGTCTGGCCGGTGCCTTCCCGGGCCGAGCGACCGCCGACGCTGCGCAGGGTGCCGCGGGAGGCCCCGCCGGGCTCCGGCTTGCGCTCCTTCTTCGCCTTCTGCTTGGCGGTCTTCGGCTTCTTCGCCTTCGCGGCCTTCATGCGTCCGCTCGACTTGCGCAGCTTCGCGCTCTTCAGCCGTCCGGAGGCCTTCTTGCGCCGGCCGCTCTCCCGCGCCTCGGGCACTGCCGGCGGTGTGGCGGCCGGGGGCAGGGCGAAGGGGATGCCGGCCTCCGACAGGTCGCTGAGCTCGTCGCTGCGCCGCCGCCGCAGGGCGGAGTTGGCGGCGAGGCGCAGGGCCTTGCGGAAGTGGTTCGCGTTTGCGAAGCGCTTGTCCGGTTCCTTCTCGAGGATGCGCATCACGACCTTCGAGACCTCCTCCGACACCCCGTCGACCACCGACGAGAGGGCGACCGGCGGCTCGTTGGCGATCTTGTAGAGCAGGGCCTGGATCGTGTCGCCGGCGTTGCGCTCGGGCAGGCAGGGCAGCTTCCCGCTCAGCATCTCGTAGATCAGCACCCCGACGGTGTACAGGTCGGAGCGGCCGTCGAGCGGCAGGCCCTGGGCCTGCTCGGGGCTCATGTAGCGGGGCGTGCCGAGCAGGATGCCGGCGACGGTCAGGTCTTGCCGCAGGCGGGCCCCGGAGATCGCCTTGGCGATGCCGAAGTCGAGGATGCGGATCTCGGCGCGCTCTTTGTGCCCCTCGGTGACGAGGATGTTCGCCGGCTTGAGGTCGCGGTGCACGATGCCGGCCCGGTGCGCCTCGTGGATCGCCTCGAGGATCTGGCTGCCGAAGTAGACGGCCGTGCGCTCGTCGACGGGGCCCTTGAGCTCGAGGAACCTCTTGAGCGTGACGCCCTCGATCAGGTCCATCGTGAAGTACAGCTGGTTGAGGTCGGGGTCACGGCCGAAGTCGCGGAGCTGCACGGCGTACTTGTGGACGAAGGAGGTGCTGAGCTGGACCTCGCGCAGGAAGCGCTTCTTCGCCTCGTCGTTGGTCGCGACATCCGGGTGCAGGACCTTGAGCGCGACGTCGACGCCGAGGTCGAGATGGGTCGCGCGATAGACGGTTCCGCAGCTGCCCGTCCCGAGGGCGGACTTGATCTTGTATTTCCCCGCGACCAGGCGCGCCTTCTTCGTGTCGCTCACTGCCGCTCCACCGCGCCGCGGGTCCGACTGGTCTGATGCTTCCGAAGCCCCATAGTATGCGATGTCGGACGCCCGAGAGCAAGTCCGCGGCAGCCCGCTCTCCCCGTCCGGAGCGAGCGGGGGTGGAGCGCGGGGATGTGAGCGCGCTCCCGAAGGCGTGCGGGCCCCGGTCGCTCTGCTAGACTGTCCGGTGGCTCGGGGCGCGGCCGCGCCCCAGGGGGAGAAACGATGCCGCGGCGTCCACACACCGTCGTCTTCGCCGGGCTGAGCCTCGACGGGTGCATCGCGCGCCGCGGCGGGCGCGCTCCGGAGGACCTCGGACAGGCCTGCCTCGAGGCGGTCGATGCGCTCGTGATCGACGGGCCGTCCCTGGCCTGGGCCGCCGGCCTCGCGCGCTGGCCGTTCGCGGGCACGCCGCTGACCGTGCTCGGCGCGGTGCCGGAGACGCTGCGCGCGCGGGCCGAGGCCTCGTCGTTGGAACCGGCCGCGCTGCTCACCGCGCTGGCCCGAGCCGGCGCGCGGCGGGTCGGCGTCGAGGGGGCGGAGGCGGCGCGGGCCTTCCTCGCCGCCGACCTGGTCGACGAGCTGGTCCTCGTCCGCCTGCCGCTCCTGCTCGGGGACGGCGAGCGCCTGTTCGGCCGGCTCGACCGGGCGCTCGCCTGGGAGCACGTCGGCACCACCTGCTTCGAAGACGGGCCCGTCGAGAGCGTCTACCGCCGCCTGCGGGAGTGAGCGTCCCTCAGCTCAGTCCGGCAGCTGCTCCGCGAGGAACAGGATGCGCTCCCAGGTCGAGGCGAAGGCCTCGAGCTGGTCGGGATGGGCGCGCACCAGGTGCTCGTTGAGGGCCTGCACCTCCCGCAGCCAGCGCCGCCCGCGCACCCGGTCCTGGTCCGCGACCGCCCGCGCGAGCTCCTCCTCGACGCAGAACAGGGCGACGTAGTCGATGCGGACGGTGTGCCCGGGCACGTGCATCAGCGTGTCGATCGCGCTCCGGTAGGCCGCCTCGCTGGTCGTCAGGCCCTCGGGGTTCAGCTCGGCATCGGCGCGGAACAGCGCCGCGTAGCGGTCCTCGGAGTCGAGGCCCTCGGACAGCAGGTCGCGCTCGCGCAGGTGCCACAGGGTGTAGGCCTCGGCGAAGCGCAGCTCGATCGAGCGCGGGTTCCGGCGCAGCCCCTCCCGGGTCAGCAGCAGCCCCCGCCGCACCCAGCGCCAGCGCCCCTCCGGGGTGCCCTCGTAGGCGGGCAGGTTGTAGGCCATGTTGAAGGCGTTGTGGCTCCAGGCGGTGTCGAGGCGCGGGCTGAGCTCGGTGATCAGGGTGAAGAGGAAGGGCAGCTCGAAGAAGTCCTGCTGTTCCTGCAGCTGCACCGCCCGCAACCACAGGAGATCGACCGCCAGCCCCTTGAAGCCTCCCATCAGCGCCGGGGCGAGCAGCTCGGCGCTGCCGGTCTCGGGCTCGAGCTCGGCCGCCTGGCGCGTGCGCAGCGCTTCGCCGATCCCCCACAGGGGCAGGAGCAGGAGGAAGAGCCAGCGACGCCTCATCCGAGGTTCCTCCGCCGCAGCCCCAGCCAGCCGAGGGCCAGGCTGCCGGCACAGAACAGCAGCGCGAAGCCGCCCCGGGCCCGCAGCTCGGCGTCCGGCAGGATGCGCCCGGCCCGGAAGGCGGGCTCGGGGTCGTAGGCGGCGAAGTCCGGGAGCAGCCGCAGGCCGGCGAGCAGGGCCCGGCGCAGGTACAGCTCCCCCCAGACCTCCGGGCGCAGGGTCTGGCGGGCGAGGCTCTCGGCGACCTCGGCGGCGGGGGAACGCTCCGGGAAGTCCGGCAGCACCAGCCGGCCCGGGGTGCCCGGGGCGGGGGCGGCGGGGACCTCGGTGACCTCGCGGATGAAGCCGGAGAAGTTGCCGACGACCAGGAAGCACAACAGGAACATCACCGCGACCCAGCCGCTCAGCCGCGTCGAGGCCGCGACCCCGAGGGCGATCAGGGGCAGGGCGCCGAGGAAGATCAGGGCGAAGCCGCGCAGGAACTGCAGCGCCGCGGGCGTCCGCGCCGCGGCGACGAACACCCCGGAGACCGGGTCGCCGTAGAGCCCGCGCCGCTGATCGACACCGAGCAGCGTGCTCGGCCCCGGGATCAGGGCGACCTCGAAGCTGTCCGCCTGGGCGGGCAGGGGAAGGCGCACCGGCCGCGCCGCGCCGAGCTCGAGCTCCAGGCTGTCGGCGCCCCGCACCACGGTCAGCCGGCCCCCGCGCCGGCCGCCCCCCTCGTGGAGCACCCGGGGGGCGATGAGCAGGAAGCCCTCGGGGGCGGGCCCGAACTGGAAGCAGAGCCGGGCGGGGGGCTGCTCGGCCCCGAGGAAGGTCCGCTCGACCGGCGTCCGGCGCCCGTCGCGCAGGACGCTGACCGAGCCGGCCCGGGGCGCCGCGAAGTCCCGCGTCAGCGCCGGCAGCTCGCTCGGCAGCAGCAGGATTGCGCACACCGCCAGCCACAGCGCCGCGAGCAGACAGAGCACGTACAGGGCGACCCCGAGGAAGGTGCCGAGCAGCAGGGACGCACGGCTCAGCCCGCCGCCGACCAGGGCGAGGGCGCGGCGCTCCTCGAGCTCGCCGGGCAGGGCGGTGCCGGCGAGCACCAGCCCGCCGAGCCAGCCGCCGGCGAGGCCCAGCCAGCAGGCGAGGCGGCAGAACATCCACCAGTCCTCGTCGCGGCTGCCTGTGCTGAGCCAGGTCAGCAGCAGGACGCCCGCGCCGAGCCCGACGACGAAGAGCAGGCGGCGGGGCGAGAGCCCGCGGAACACGACCAGGCCGTAGGCGCAGGCGGCGCGCACCTCAGCCCTCCCCGGCCGGGGCCCCGAAGGCGTCCCCCTGGTGGCGGCCGCCGGCCTGCTGCAGCGAGGCGACGAACAGCTCCTCGAGGCTGCGCCGGTGGGGGCCGCTCTCGACGGCGGCGCCCGCCTCCTCGGCGAGGGCGGTCAGGCGTTCGAGCAGGCCCGGCCCGGGATGCTCGACCAGCAGCCGCACCCGGTCGGGGTCGTCGAGCAGCCCGGACAGCGTGCCGGTGCGGATGATCCGGCCGCGGTACAGGATGACGACCCGGTCGCACAAAAGCTCGATCTCCGACAGCAGGTGCGAGCACACCAGGCAGGTCGCCCCGCGCGCCTTCTGCTCGCCGAGCAGCCCCTTGAAGTCGCGGGCGCCGAGCGGGTCGAGGCCGGAGGTCGGCTCGTCGAGCACCAGCAGCTCGGGGCTGCCGACCAGGGCCTGGGCGAGTCCGAGGCGGCGGCCCATGCCCTTGCTGAAGGTGCCGACCCGGCGTCCGGCCGCGTCCCCGAGGCCGACCCGATCGAGCAGCTCGTCGACACGCTTCTTGCGTGTGCTGCCGGTCAGTCCGACCAGGGTCGCCGCGAAGCGCAGGGCTTCGCGGGCGCTGAGGAAGTCGAGCAGCTGGTTGCTCTCGGGCAGGTAACCGAGCCGGCGGCGTTGGGCGGCGTCGGCGGGGCTGCCGTCGAACAGGCGGACGGCGCCCTTGTCGGGGAAGAGCAGCCCGACCAGCAGCTTGATCGCGGTCGTCTTGCCCGAGCCGTTCGGGCCGAGCAGGCCGACGACCTCGCCCTCTTCGATGCCGAGGTCGAAGCCGTCGAGGGCCTCGGTGCGCGCGCGGCCCCAGAAGCTCCTGTAGGTCTTGCCGACACGGTCGAAACGGACGACTTCGGGCATCGCTTCCTCTTCAGGTGCGGGGGAGCCGGCGTCGCTGGCCGGATCGTCGCGATGATACAAGGAACCCGGTCCGCGGCGCCAGACCGCAAGGAACAGCCCGGGAGGAGCCGCACGAGGAGACGCGTCGTGACGCGCAAAGTCAGTCTTCCGGCGAGGTGGACGATCCGGGCTGCTGGGTCGGAATCCGCGCAGAGGATCGAGCGACCACATCCCACTAGCTTGATGTACGCCTCCAAGCGATCGATAATCTCCCCATGGTGGGTCGCGGGCACCCTTGCGGCATGGTCGGGCTCCCTCCGGCGATGCGGGGGGAAGGGGACCGGAGAGCTTGACACACACGAGACAGGCTTCGGACGGCACCGGCAGGCTGCTGGTCGTCGAGGACAGCGTGACGCAGCGCCTGCGCCTGCAGGTCCTGCTCGAGGACGCGGGATTCCGCGTCACGACGGCGGAGGACGGGGTCCAGGCGCTCGCGGCCGCCGCCACGCAGCCGGTCGATCTGGTCATCTCGGACGTGATAATGCCCGAAATGGATGGCTTCGAGCTGTGCCGGGCGATCCGCGCTGATCCCGCGCTCCGCGAGCTGCCGGTGTTGCTCCTGACCAGCCTGAGCGAAACGCGAGCGGTGATCCGCGGGCTCGAGGCGGGCGCGGACAACTTCGTCCGCAAGCCGTACGACGATGACTACCTGCTGCGCCGGGTCCGGGGCGTGCTCGCGACGCGCGCGCTGCGGGCAGAGCGGGCATGTGAGAGCGGTGGATGCGCGGTGCGCATCGACGGGCAGGAATACCGCCTGCCCGCCGGCGCGGTGCCGATGGTCGAGGCCCTCGCCGCCGTCGATCCGGGCCTCGACTACGAGTTGGCGGGAGGGGTCGGCGACCTCCCCGCCGCCCGGGTGTTGCTGATCGGGGCGGACCCCACGATCGAGGTGCGGTCTGCGCTGCTCGAGCGTGGGTGGACGGTGGTCCAGGAGCTGGACGGCGAGGGGGGGCTGGCGCGAGTCGAGGCCGAGGCCTTCGCGGCGGTGTGCGTCGACCTCCCGGGGCCGGACGCGGAGGCGGTGTGCGCACGGCTCCGTGCGGTCGACGGCGAGCTCCCGCTCCTGCTCATTCGGGACGAGGTCGTGCCGGAGACACTGGTTCGCGGACTGCAGGCGGGAGCCTCGGCGGTCGTCGGGCGGAATGCGCCGGGTGTGACCGCGCGGATAGGCAACCTCCTCGTGCGCCAGCTCCGTGGCCCACGCACTGTCGACTTCGTGTTCAACGACTCCGCCCACGCGGTGCGCGCGGACAAAGCACAGGTTCTCGACCTGCTGCTGTCGATCTACGAGGGCGCCGTCCACTCCCACCGCGCGCTCGAGACGGCGCACCGCGAGCTCTCCGGGCTCAACGAACAGCTCGAGCGGCGGGTGGCCGCCAGGACGGCTGCCCTCTCGGCGGAGATCGAGGAGCGCGAGCGTGCGCAGGCGGCGTTGGAAGCGACGGAGCTGCGCTACCGGCGGCTGTTCGAGTCGGCGAAGGACGGCATCCTGATCCTCGACGCGGAGAGCGGTGCGGTCGTCGATGCCAACCCGCGCCTGATCGAGCTGATCGGCTACCCCCGCGAGCGTTTCCTCGGGCGGCGTCTCTGGGAGCTCGAGGTGTTCCGGGGCATCGCGGACTCCGAAGCAGCGTTCGCCCGCTGGCGGCAGACCGGCTCGACGCAGAGCGTCGAGCTGGAGATCGGGACGGCGGACGGGCAGACGCTGGTCGTCGAGTTGGTCGCGAGCACCTATACGGTTCGCGCCGCGACCTCGATCCAGTGCAACTTCCGGGACATCACCGCACAGGCCCTGACCCAGGAAAAGCTGGCGAAGAGCCACCGCTTCAACGAGGCGTTGCTCAAGGCGATCCCGTTCCCGATGCAGGTGGTCGACCTCGACGGCAAGGTCCTGTTCGCCAACGAGCGGATGGCCGGCGCGGAGAGTGCCCTGTGCGAACGGCCGTGTGCCCGTCCGGCGGTCGAGGTCGCAAGCTGCGAGGAGTGCCCGTTCGGGAAGCCGGCCGGGGAGAGCGGGCTGATCCGCTGTGGCAGCCTCCACGCTGACAGGGTCTACGAGATCTCGCACACGCGGACGGTGTTCGGGGACGAGCCCGCGGCCCTTGAGGTCTTCTTCGATGTCACCGCCCGGGAGCGCGCGGAAGAGGAGCGCACGAAGCTGCGGAACTCGCTGTTCCAGAGCCAGAAGCTCGAGGCCATCGGTCGCCTGGCGGGCGGCC
>JAUIEM010000097.1 GCA_030428695.1 bacterium | reverse complement strand
GAAGGACCAGCCGCACAAGGTGCGTTCGCTGCGTCAGGTCCGCCGGACACCGGCGGGCACGGTCGAGGTGGACGCCGAGTTCCGCCGGCCGGCCGCGGTGGTACGGATGTTCGACCGCGACGAGTGGCGCGACGCGGAGGACGGGTACCACGTCATCGACGACCAGGGGGTCCGGCTGTACGGGCCGGTGACGATGACGGACGTGGACTACCTCGGTCTGCCGCTGATCATCGGGGTGGATTCGAGCTACCGCCCGCGGGACGAGCAGGACGAGTTCGCCTACCAGGGGGGCGAGGTGCCGGTTCTCGCGCCAGAACCCGATGTTCGCCTCGGACATGTCGCTCATCACGTAGCGGAACGGCGGCAGCCCGAGGGCCCCGCGGCGCATGATCGAGAGCAGCTGCTTGATGCAGTAGTAGCCGAAGCGCCCGCTGCCCGCGCCGAGCTCGAGGATCACGACCGGCCGCTGCGGCGCGAACACCGTGCCGGCCGCGCGCAGGTCGGCACAGAAGGCCGCGATCAGGCGGGCGTAGGCGCGGGCGAGGAAGGTGTTGGTGGTGATCTTCGAGGGCACCACCCCGTCCTTCCAGGCGAGCACGCCGGCCTTCTGGTAGTAGCGCTTCAAGAGCTCCCAGATGAACGACGTGCTCAGCCGGACGTTCTCCTCGAGCAGCAGCTCAGCCATCGGGCGCGGTCCTCGCGGGGAATGAGGGTACGGGGCGATCCCCCAGTGTAGCAGCCGGGAGCCCGCACCGCATCGCCGCTCCCGCGGTCGTCAACGTTCCTCGCGGGCCGGGGCCGGCTCGTCCGATCGCCGCAACGAGATCTCGAGCGCGGCGGCGGCGGCCCGTTCGGCCGCGGCCTCGTCCGCGCGGCCGAGCTCGAGCAGCACGCGGCCGAGGCTCGCGCGGCAGTGGGCGAGCCGTTCGCGCCAGGCGGGCCGCGGGTCGCGGGCGCAGAGCGCCGCGTAGCCCGCCGCCGCCGCGCGGTAGCCGGCCTCGGCCCGGAGGTCGTCGCCGCGCTGCTCGGCGATGCGCCCGCGCAGGAACAGCGCCTCCTGCGCGGCGGCCTCGAGCTCCGCGTCGCCGGGGCGCGCGACCCATAGGCTGTCGACCAGGGCGGCGGCGGCCTCGAGCTCGCGCCCGGCCTTGACCCGCAGCCGCGCCAGGGCGGTCTCCGAGGAGCGCGGGGCCTCCTCGAGGTGCGTCGCGAGCAGCCCGCGCCAGCCCTCGAGGGCGGCGCCGAGGAGGGCGGCGCGGCGGGCGGCGACGGGTCCGCGCTCGGGGAGGGCGACCTCCGCGGCCACCGTCGACAGCGCGGCGGCGGCGATCGCCTCACGGCGGTCCGCGTAGCGCCGCTGCTCGGTGGCGCGTGCCGCCTCGCGCGCGAGCCGCGCGTTCTCCCGCTCGAGGAAGGCGAGCAGGGCGGCCAGGGCGACGATCGCCGCGAGCATCGTCAGGGCGAGGCCGCGGGCGAGCAGCCGCCGCCTGCGCCGGGCGCGCTTGCGGGCGGCGATGGCCTCCGCGACCTCGGCGCGCAGGTTCTCGGCATCGGCCTCCTCCGGCGGAAGCGGCGCGAGGGCGGCCGCCGCGAGCCCGAGGTCGCCGTTCCGCAGCGCCGCGCGCGCGTAGGCGGTGCGCGCGGCGCGCTCGCCGGAGGCGGCGTCCGGGTTCCCTTCCCACAGCGCCCGCGCGTGATCGAAGCTCGCGACGGTCGCGGCGAAGTCGGCGTACAGGGCCGAGCGCTCCCCGGGTCCGGACGCGGCGCGGCCCTCGCAGGCGCGGAGCTGGGCGCGGGCGCGGGCGGTCAGCTCGAGGCTCTCCCGGTGGCGCAGGTAGGTGCGCAGCTCGGTCTGGAACTCCCGCACGGTCTGGTGGCGTTCTCCCGGGTAGCGGGCGAGGGCCCGGGCGCAGAGGGCGCGCAGCTCGGCGGGTGCGTCGGGAGGGAGCGGCGGAATCTCGCCGCGCACGGCGTGGGCGACCGCGTCGCTCAGGCTGCCCTGGCGGTGGGGCGGGCGGCCGGTGAGGATCTCGAACAGGGTCGCCCCGAGCAGGTAGACGTCGGTCCAGGGGCCGAGCTTCCCGCCTTGCCCGGTCGCGAGCTCGGGGGCCATGTAGGCCGGCGTGCCGACGGGGCTGGAGATCGACGTGCGGTGGCGCACGCGGGAGGTCGTCGAGTCGGTCGGGCGGCAGGAGACGGCGAGGCCCCAGTCGAGCACGAGCACCTCGCCGAAGGGCCCGATCATCACGTTCGAGGGCTTGAGGTCGTTGTGGATGATCGACTTGCTGTGGGCGTAGGCGACGGCGTTGCACACCTGCAGGAGGGTCTCGAGATGGAACAGCAGGTCGCCCTTGCGGGTCTCGCGGATCAGCGTCTTCCAGGTGTCCCCCTGGACGAGCTTCATCGACAGGCAGATGTCGTCGGCGGCGTCGATGCCGAGCCCATAGACCGGCACGATGTTCGGATGCTCGAGCTGGCCGTTGACCACCGCTTCGGCGAGGAAGCTCTCGCGGTCCCGCGGCGAGTCGTTGCCGGGCTTGAGCTTCTTCAGCGCGATCTCGCGCTCGAGCTCGGCCTGGCGGGCGCGGAAGATCGCGCCCATGCCGCCGCTGCCGATCAGCCCGAGGGTCTCGCAGGGAGCGGCCCGCGGCAACGGGGCGACGCCGCGCCCGCGGGCGGTCGCCGCGGTCGGCCGGTAGCTCTTGTCCTGGCTGGCGTCGGCGGTGGACTGCAGGGCGGGGCCGCCGAGCTTGCGGATCCACAGCTCCCGCGCCGCCTCGGGGTCCATCGTCCCTCCTGGCCATTGCAGGCCGGTCGCGTCCATAGCAGGATGGAAGAGGGCGGCCGCTCTCGCAAGGCCGTCGCCGGCGTCGGCGTCCGCGGGTCGTCCCGAGCACGCGCCCCGCGCCGGCAGAGCCCGCCGATGGGCACGTCGATCACCGCGGGCCGCGGCCCGACACCCACGGGGAGCGCACGCGGCGTGTCCCCCTGACAAGGAGCAGAAAATGAGTCTGCACGTCCGGTTACAGAGGATCAAGGAGGCCTTCGCGAAGAAGGCGCCCGACGCGGTCAAGGCCGTGATGCATCGCGCGACCGAGGAGCTGCGCGACGAGGCCGTCCTCGGCGGCGTGATCGGTGAGGGCGCCAGCCTTCCGCCCTTCACCCTGGCCGACAGCGACGGCACCCCCGTGGCCAGCGCGGCGCTGCTCGCCAAAGGGCCGCTGGTGCTGAGCTTCTACCGCGGCAAGTGGTGACCGTATTGCAACGCGGAGCTGGCAGCTCTGCAAAAGTCGTTGCCGGGCTTCGAGAACGCCGGCGCAAGCCTGGTCGCGCTCTGTCCGCAGACGGTCGAGATGAACGCCGCGGTCGTCGCGAGCCACAAGCTGACCTTCCCGGTGCTCAGCGACCCCGGTAACGCCTACGCCGCGCAGCTCGGCCTGCGGCACGGCTTCCCCGACGACCTCAAGCAGATCTACCGCGACTTCGGGATCGACCTCCCCGCGCACAACGGGGATGACTCCTGGACCCTGCCGCTCCCGGCGCGGATCGTCGTCGACGCGGGCGGCGTGGTGCGGTCGGTCCAGTGCGACCCCGACTATACCCACCGGCCCGAGCCGGAGGACACGATCGCGCGCCTCGCCGGGCTGTAGCGCGGGCTCAGGGCCCGGAGAGGAATAGTCAGGCATTCGGGGGCGCGCCTGCGGCGTAACTGTGGCACTTGCCTCACTCCGAACAACACAGGTCTCCCGGTCGACGCCGTGCCAACCAGACGAGAGCTGTGGGGTCGCGCTGCATGACTGACCCTGGACAGCGCGCTTGTGTCGAGCAGGAGCAGGCTCAAAACGGCGGCTCGGACATGCTGGGACGCCCATCCTGGACAGCCCCGAGGAGGTCCTTGCCGCCTGCGCGCAGATCTTCGAGGTCGTCCGCCGAGTAGCCCGGCAGAGCGGTTCGCACCCCCGGGGTTTGTGCTGGCCGCCGGGTTGTGGTACCGTCGCGCCACGATGCACTCCCAACCCGAGGAAACGATGGCAGACTTGCAGATCGAAGAGCTCCAGGCCGGCGACGGCGCCCAGCCGAAGAAGGGCGACAACGTCAAGGTCCACTACACCGGCTGGCTGACCGACGGCTCGAAGTTCGACAGCTCGGTCGACCGCGGCCAGCCCTTCTCCTTCCGGCTCGGCATGGGTCAGGTGATCCAGGGCTGGGACCAGGGCGTCGCGACGATGTCCGTCGGCCAGAAGGTCCGCCTGACCATCCCGCCCGAGCTCGGCTACGGCTCCCGCGGCGCCGGCGGTGTCATCCCCCCGAACGCCACCCTGGTCTTCGAGGTCGAGCTGCTCGGCATCGCTTGATCCGCTTGCCAGGCGGGGCTCTGCGCCTACAATGGCGGGGAGTCCCCACCCTGGTGGCCGCATGCCCCTCTTCCGAATGTTGCTCTGCGTCCTGTGCGGTCTGGCGGTCGCCCAGGACACCCTGCCCTCGCTCGAGCGCGACCGGGCCTACCTCCGCTCCATCGGCGTCGACGCCGACCTCGACGCGCTCCGCGCCTACCTGTCCCCGAAGCAGTCGCGGGAAGCCTACGAGCACATGATCGACGCGCGCATCGCCGCCCTCGGCGCGAACAGCGCGGAGGTGCGCGACCGCGCCTTCGCCGAGCTGCTCGCGCTCGGGCCGGTCGTGTTCTCCATCGTCGACGCCGCCCCGCGCTCGCGCTCGGCCGAGGTCCGGGCGCGGCTGCGGGTGCTGCGGCGGGACATCGCGCGGCGGGGAAGCGGCAAGCCGGCCGCCGTGCGCCTGCTCGCCGAGCTCCAGGGGCCGGCGGCCCGGGACTTCCTGTTCGGGCTGCTGAGCGCTTCCTCCGATCCCGTCCTGCACCGGGCCGTCGGCCTCGCCCTCGAGGACCTCGGCCTGCCCGCGCCCGAGGAGTGCGCGGCCGCCCTGCCCGGCATGCCGGCGTCGGGACAGGCCGCGGTCCTCCGCGCCTGGCGGCGGCTCGGCCTCGCCGCCCGCCGCCAGCTCGACGCCTGCCTCGAGGCGGACAGCCCGGAGGTGCGGCTCGAGGCGGGCTGTCTGTACGTGTCCCTCGGCCTGCAGAAGGGGCTCGGCGCGCTGATCGGGCTGCTGCAGGACGACTCCACCGCGCGCCGCCTGGTCGCGGAGGAGTGGCTGAAGCGCTACACCGCCAACGAGCTCCGCTGTTTCCCCTACGGCGATGCGAAGCAGCGGGCGGACGCGGCCGCGCGCTGGGAAGCCTGGCTCGAGGCGGACGGCAAGCTGGTCGTCGGGGCGCCGCCGCATCCCCTGCTGCCCGACGGGCAGTCGGTGATCTGCGACTTCTCCGGCGGCCGGGTGCTGATCGTCGACACCGCGACCCGGCGCCTGGTGTGGGAACGCGACGGGATCCGCGGCGCCTGCCACGTGCGCTGGCTGCACAGCGGGCGGCTGCTGGTCGCGGCGGCCTGGGAGCGGCGGGCGCTCGAGATCGACATCGACCTCGGCGAGGTGTGGAGCTACGAGCCGGTGCTGCGCGATCCGGTCGATATGGTCGGCTGCGTCGAGCGCATGCCGAACGGCAACACGATGGTCCTGGTCTCGTCGCAGAAGCTGAGCTCGGTGCTCGAGGTCAGCCCGGAGGGCGAGGAGCTGCGGCGCCTCGACATCGCGGATGAGGTCGACGACTGTGACCTCCTGCCCGACGGCAACCTGCTGATCACCGGCGAGACCTCCCGCACGGTGTCGGTGCGGGACTGGCACGGCAACGTGGTGTGGTCGGCCAGCACGCGGGACCCGCGCGAGGCGGACATGCTGCCGAGCGGGCACGTGCTGGTCGCCGACGGCACGGCGCGCCGGGTGGTCGAGCTCGACGCCGCCGGGGAGGTGGTGTGGGAGTTCGCCGACGGGCTGATCGAGCCCCACGAAGCCGACCGGCTGCGCAACGGCAACACGACGATCTGCGACTCCGAGGGCAACCGTATCGTCGAGGTGACGCGGGCGGGAGAGGTGGTGTGGAGCTACCAGTCGGCCCTCAACCACCCCGACGACATCGACCGCGCCGTCGACGTCGACTGAGGCTCAGTTCGTGTCTTCCTCGTCGCGCAGGATCGGCGCCATCACGACGCGGTCGCGGCCCTTGCGCTTGGCGTCGTACAGGGCGTCGTCGGCCTGCTGGATCAAGGCCGCGACGCTGACCTCGCCCCGCAGGGTCGTCAGGCCGATCGAGATCGTCAGCCGCAGGTTGTGGTCGCGGTACTGGTAGCTGCTCTCGGCGACCGAGCGGCGGATCCGCTCGGCCAGGGCCCGGGCCCCGGAGAGCTCGGTCTCGGGCAGGACGGCGAGGAACTCTTCGCCGCCGTAGCGGTACAACGAGTCACACTGCCGCAGACAGCTCTTCAGCAGCCGGCTGACCTGCACGAGCACCGCGTCGCCAGCCAGGTGGCCGTGGTTGTCGTTGACTTCCTTGAAGTGGTCGAGATCGAGCAGCATCAGGCTCAGGGAGTGGCCGTAGCGCTGCGCGCGCTTGATCTCCTGCTCGAGGACTCCGTGCAGGTTGGTGCGGTTCAGCAGGCCGGTCAGGTTGTCCCGCACGGCCTTGTTGTACATCGCCTCGTGGTAGTGGCCCTCGTAGCCGTCGCCGACGACCTTGAAGACGGTCTTGCCGACCTGCAGGAGGTCACTGGGGACCAACAGGCTGCGCCGGGTCTGCAGGCGGTTGACCAGCAGCCCGTTGGTGCTGCCGAGGTCCTCGACCATCATCTCGTCGCCCTCGTAGAACACGCGGGCGTGGCGCCGGCTGGTGCCGTCGCGCGCGGAGCCGACGACGACGTCGCAGATCTCGTCGCGCCCGATGACGAGACCGTCGTCGGGGACATCGAGCTTCTTGCCGAAGAGGTGCCCGCGGATCACGATCAGGGAGCGCGCCCGCGGATCGTCCTCATCCATGCGGTGCATGAAATTGGTCGTGTCGCCCGAGTCGGTGTCCTCGAGCTCGTCGATGTCACGCGGGAGCTGAGGGCTGCCGACCTTGTGGGTCTCGATGAAGGGCAAGCGCTTGTCCTCGGGCCTGGGTTTCTGCCCCTGGTTCACCGACACACTCCTCCTTCGGTTTGCGCGGCAAACCGTGTAGGGGAGTGTACTTCATGCACCCGTCGGAAACAACGTCGCGCGCAGGTGTGCGCGCGCGGAGCGCGACCACCTTCCAGCACGTTCCGGCGCGCGCCTCGGCGACGGGCCGTTCGAGGGCCGGATGACAGGCGGTCGCCCGCTACAGGATCCGCGCGCCCGGGCACTCCGCCGCCGAGATCAGCTCGCTGGACGCGAGGCCGGCGGCCGCGAAGGCCTCGCGCATCGCCGTCGCGACGTGCGCAGCGCTGCGCTGGGAGCGGCAGAGCGCGAACAGGGAGGGCCCGGCCCCGGAGATCGCGCTGCCGAGCGCGCCCGCGCCGAGGGCCGCCGCGATCACCTGCTTGCAGCCGGGGATCAGCGGCGCGCGCGCCTCGGTCACCGCGTCCCCGATCATGCAGCGGGCGAGGAGCGCGAGGTCGGCGGTGAAGCAGGCGCAGGTCAGGGCGGCGATGTTCGCGGTCGTGCGCACGAGCTCGTGGAGGCCGACGGTCTCGGGCAGCACGCTGCGCGCGTCGCGGGTGGTCAGCTCGAGCTCGGGCGTCACGACGACGACGCACAGCTCGGGCGGCACCGGCAGGCGGATCAGGTCGAGGGGCTCGATGCTGCGCACCAGGATCAGCCCGCCGAGCAGCGCCGGGGCGACGTTGTCGGCGTGGCGTCCGGCCACGACGGCCTCGGCCGCCATGCACGGCTCGACGAGGGCCGAGCGGCGCAGGGGGGAGCCGAGCAGCGCGTTGACGGCGACCGCGGCGGCGACCGCGCTCGCGGCGCTGCTGCCGAGCCCGGAGCCGAGGGGCAGGCCCTTGTCGATCTCGAGCTCGACGCCGAACTCCGTGCCCGAGCGGCGCAGGGTCTCGACCGCCGCGACACCGGCGGTGTTGGCCGCGGTCTCGAGGGGGAGGCGTCCGCCATCCCCGCGGATCGCGACGATGCGCACGCCCGGCTTGCGGCTGCGGCGCGCGGTCACGGTGTCACCGGCCCCTTCGAGGGCGAGCCCGAGGATGTCGAAGCCGAGCCCGAGGTTGGCGGTCGTCGCCGGAGCGAACACGCGCACGCCCTCACCATCCGCATCACGCATCACTGCCCCTCTCCGCGGCGACCCGCAGGATGTCCCCGAGCACGCCCATCGCGGTCACGTCCACCCCCGCCCCCGGCCCCGTGATCACCAGCGGGATCGCGTCGTAGCGCTCGGAGCGGAAGGTGATCAGGTTCTCGCTCCCCGCCAGGCGTCCGGCCGGCGAGTCGGCGCCGACCGCGACGAGGCCGACCGACACCTTGTCGGGCACGACCCGGGCGAGGTAGCGCAGGACCTTGCCGTCTGCGGCGGCGTGCGCGGCCTGCTCCGCGAGCGCGGCGTCGAGCTCGCGCACGCGCTCGAGCAGCTCGGCGAAGGGCAGCCCCGCCCAGGACGCATCGACCAGACCGGTCAATTCGACCGTCGCCGCTTCCGACAGGAGCCCCGACATGCGGCCGAGGATCAGCGCCTTGCGGGCGACGTCCGCGCCGCTGAGGTCGGCGACCGGGTCCGGTTCGGTGTAGCCCCGGGCGCGGGCTTCCTCCACCGCCTCGGAGAGCTTGCGTCCTGCCTGCAGCTCGCTGGTGATGAAGCCGAGGGTCCCGGACAGGCAGCCTTCGGCGGAGAGCAGCCGGTCGCCGGTACCGAGCAGCATCTCGAGGGTGTCGACGACCGGCAGGCCGGCGCCGACCGTCGCCTCGGCCTTGAGCACGCGCCCGGCCTGCTCGGCCGCCGCGCGCAGCCGGGAGAAGACCTCGAGCGGGCCGGCGAGCGGCTTCTTGTTCGCGGTGACGACGTCGCAGCCGCGGCTGAACGCCTCGAGGAACACCTCCTCGGCCTCGTCTGCGTCGCTGACGTCGACCAGGATCGGCCGCGCCAGCCGATAGCGGAGCGCATCCTTCACCGCCTCCAGGGCGCTGCCCTCGCGCCCCTCGGTCTGCTCGGCGAGGGGGGAGCCCGCCGCCTTGGCGGCCAGGGCCGCGGCGAGCTGCTCGTCGCCCAGCCCGCGCGGCGCGAACAGCCAGCCGCTGCGGTCGCAGAGCGCGACGATGCGTGTGCGCAGCCCGAAACGCTCGGCGATGTGGGCCCGGCGCTCGCGGACCAGCGAGACCAGGGCGCCGCCGATCGAGCCACAACCGAACAGGATCAGGTCCAGGCCGCGCTCGTCGTCGTCGCCGGTGTCGATACGGTGCAGGCCGAAGGCCGTGTGCAGGCGGCGCAGGGCGCGCGGCACCGAGCTCTCGGTGACCGCGAGGGTGATGTTGAGCTCGGAGGACCCCTGGGCGATCGCGAGCACGTTGACCCGCGCCTCCCCACACGCGCTCAGGGCCTTGCCGGCGACGCCCGGGCGGGAGGCCATGCCGAGCCCGACGATCGCGATCAGGCCGACCCGGCGGCGCAGGCTGATCTCCTCGACCTCGCCGCGCGACAGCTCGCCCCGGAAGCCCTGGCGCAGGGCGCTCGCGGCGGCGTCTGCGTCGACCTCCGGCAACGCGAGACAGATCGACGCCTCGGAGCTCGACTGGCTGATCATCGTCACGCTGATGCCGCGTCCCGCCAGCAGTCCGAAGACCCGCGCCGCCACGCCCGGCACGCCGGCCATACCCTTGCCCTCGATCGCGAGCAGGGCCTGGCCGTGGATCGCCGTCACCGCCTTGACCGGGTGCGAGCCCGGGGTGAAGCGCGCGTCGACCCGCGTGCCTGGCGCTTCGGGCCGCATGCTGTTGCGGGTGCGCACCGGGATCTCGGCGGCGAGCACCGGGATCATCGTCCGTTGGTGGAGGACCTTCGCGCCGTAGAAGGACATCTCCGCCGCCTCGCGGTAGTTCAGCTGGCGGATCACGCGGGCCTGGGGCACGGCGCGCGGATCGGCGGAGTAGACGCCGTCGACATCGGTCCAGATCGTCACCTCCTGGGCGCGCAGGGCGGCCGCGAGCAACGTCGCGCTCAGGTCGGAGCCGCCCCGGCCCAGGGTCGTGGTCGCCCCGTCGGGGGAGCGCCCGCAGAAGCCGGTGACCACCGGCACGGAGCCGTCCTCGATCAGCGGCAGCAGCGCCGCACGGGTGGTCCGTTCCGCCACCCCGGCCAGGGCTTGTGCCCGGCCGAAGCTGCCGTCGGTCTCGAGGAAGCCGTCGGCATCGCAGGGCCGGGCCCGCACCCCGGCCGCCACGAGGGCCTTGGAGAGCAGGCGCACGGCGAGCTTCTCCCCGGTCGCGAGCAGCCGGTCGCGCAGGCGGGGGGTCAGCTCGCCGGTGACGAGCACGGCGCCGAGCAGTGTCCGGGCCTGGCCGCACAGTCGGTCGACGTCGGCGCGCAGGCTGTCGTCGGCGCCCTCGGCGCGCAGATCCTCCGCGATGCCGCGGTGCCGCTGGCGCAGCGCCATCCAACGTTCCTGCAGCTCTTCGGCCCGGCCCTTCTCGGCGCACTGGCCGAGCGCGATCAGGGCGTCGGTGGTGCCGGCGGTCGCCGAGCTGACGACGACGATCCGTGCGCGGGCGCTCTCGCCTGCGACGATCGCCGCGGCCGCGCGCAGGCGCGCGGCGTCGGCGACGCTGGTTCCTCCGAACTTGTGCACTTCGAGGCGCGGCACGAGGGTCTCCGTGGCTGGTGGTGTTTCAACCCGGTATCGTACTGGTGCGACGCGACGCCGGCCAGCCCTTTTGAGCGGCCTGCCAGGGGACGTCGACGCGGCAGGGGGCGACGGTTGAGTTGGAGGGGCAGGGCCGACTAGAATGCCCGGAAACGGGAGGTCTCATCATGCGTTGGCTCGGAGCCGGGATCGGTCTGTTCGTCGTTCTCTTCGTGACGGCCTGTGGGGGTGGTTTCGACACCCCGAAGGCCGAGGAGGTCAAGGCCTACATGCGCAAGGTCGCGGCGGCGCAGTCGAAAGCGATGGAGGTCAACGAGACCTACGCGCTCGACATGCGTGAGCTCATCGCGATCGATGGCAGCCTGGCGAAAGCCCCGGAGGGCTACACCTTCGACACGAGCACGGTGATGATGTCCTTCGGCTGGAGCGCGACCGCCACGCCGGAAGGCAGTGGGCCGTCGTTCTTCATCGACGACAGCGGCGTGTTGCGCGGAAGCAGCAGCGGCGTCGCCGACGAGAGCAGCCCGGCGATCGAGTAGGTCGGACCGATCAGGGGGGCGATCGAGGATCGACGTTCGCGATCGAAGACGGCCGGACGGCTCGCGGGGAGCCCGCTGCTTCCCGGTGATCGCGCTGCGCCGCGCTCGCCGGCTGCGCTCTCCTCTTGACTGACCGTTCCCGACCTGCCATGGTCACGCGGACCTCTGCCCCCACGGGTGTGCCGACGCCGTGATCTGCACCAGCTGTTCCCACCAGAACCCGGCCGCGAAGATCATCTGCGACCAGTGCGGCGAGCTGTTGCGGGAGCCGGGCGAGGGGCACAGCGAGCGCCTGGCCGGGCAGGTGATCAACGGCTACCGCATCGACGAGCGGCTCGGCTCCGGGGTGTACCTCGCGACCAGTCAGCGGACGCGGCGGCGGGTCGCGTTCAAGGTCCTGCCGCTGCACGACTCCGACTGGGAGTTCATCGAGCGCTTCGAACGCGAGGCGCGCGTGGTCAAGCGCCTCAAGCACCCCGCGGTGGTCGGCTTCGAGGAGATCTTCAAGACCGACGTGCACTACTGCATCGCGATGCACTACGAGCCGGGCGGCAGCGTCAACCAGCTCGTCGAGCGCGAGGGCCCGCTCCCTCCGCTCCGCGCCTGCCTGTTCGTGCACGACGCCGCCCTCGGCCTGTGGGCGGCCGCGCGGAAGGGGATCGTGCACCGCGACGTCAAGCCGGACAACCTCCTGATCAGCGCCGACGGCCACGTCAAGGTCGCCGACTTCGGCCTCGCCCGGGGCCGGGAGACCGTGCAGCTGACGCGCACGGGGATGGTGCTCGGGACCTGGGCCTACATGGCGCCCGAGCAGTGGGACGACATGCGCAAGGTCGATCACCGCTCGGACCTCTACGCGCTCGGCTGCAGCTTCTTCGCGATGTTGACCGGGACCGTGCCGTTCCCCGGCAGCTCCTCGGACGAGCTGATGGAGCAGCACCTGCAGCGTCCAGCGCCGGACCTGTCGCTGCTGATGCCCGACCTCGACCCGCGCATCGCGGACATCGTGCACAAGCTGATGCAGAAGGACCCCGCCGACCGCTTCCAGACCGGCAAGGAGCTCGCGGACGCCCTGACGCCCTTGATCGATGGGGAGCGTCCGGGAGCCGCCCGACGTCACACCCTGCTCTGGGTGCTGTGCGCGCTCGCCCTGTGCGGGCTCGCGGCGGCCGCGGCCTGGGAGCTGTGGGGCGGGTAGGGGCAGGGCCTGCATGAAATGCGGAGGTCTGTAAGAGACCAGTCCTCCTGGTCAGCCCCGCTCGCGGGCCGCCTCGAGCAGCGTCTCGGCCGCGAGCCTGCCGAAGGGCTGGGCCGCCTGGGGGCTGGCGCCCGACAGCAGCTTGCGGTCGCGGTGGCAGGTCTTGTCCGCCGACCTGTTGACGATCTCGACGCCGAGCGCGCGCAGGCGCTCGCACACGAAGTACGGCATCGGTCCGGGCATGTACCCGAACAGGGGCGTCTTCCGGTCCATACTGTCGGGGAAGACCGCCATGCGGTACCCGGCGTAGGGGAAGGGCCGGTCGCCCCCGCCCGCGCACAGCAGGGCCGCGGGGCCGTGGCAGATGGTCAGCAGGTAGCGGTCCTCGTCGTGGAGCCAGTCGAGCAGCCGGGCGAGGTCCTCGCTCTCGGGCAGGCCGAGCAGCGCGCCGTGGCCGCCCGGGAGGAAGACCGCGAGGTAATCGTTGTCCGGCAGCTGCTCGGACACGATCGTCGCCAGCGAGAGGGGCGCCTCGAAGCGCGCCCGGTGGGCGTCGAAGAACGCGAGCACCGCGGCGTCCTTCGACGGCATCGCCCACATCTCCAGGCAGGCGGGCGCCCCGCTCGGCGTGCAGACGTCGAAGCCGAAGCCCGCCTGGGCGAGGTGCATCAGCGGCAGCAGGGTCTCGACCGGGTGGTTTCCGGTCGAGAAGCGCTTGCCGTTCTTCATCGTCAGGTGGCGCTCTTCGGTGCAGACCACGAGCACCTTCCACCGGCCCTCTGTGTACGGGTCGGCGTAGGCCCCGCCGTCGTAGGCGGTCTTCTTGCTGGTCGCGAGCATGATGCCGAGGGCCGAAGGGCTGAAGCTGCCATCCTCTTCGAGCCGCGGGGCGATGCCGAGCATCTTCTTCAGCACGGGTGGTTTCCTCTGTCAAGTCGACCACCGATTCTACCCGCGCCGCGACGCCATCGCGAGCGGGGGCGCTCGCTCCCGGCCCATCCCGCGGATTTCCCCTGGACAAACCACTTGCTCCGCGTGTACAAGCGACGGACCGCAGCGCGAAGGAGGAGAGGGATGCACCGTCGAGGGAAGGCTCACGGAGGCTGCTGCGCGCTGTCCCTGCTCGGCCTGGTCGCCTGCGTCGCCGGGCTGATGATCGGCGACGACGTGCACATCCACGCCGCCCCGGGCGTCGTCGCCTTCGCCGCGGTGCGCACCGCGCCGACTGCGCCGGCGACGGAGCCGAGCGGGATCGTCTGCGACGGCGCCGCGCTGCGCTACCCGGATGGGGAGAGCGTCGCCGTGTCGATCTCCGACGCCCGTTGGGAACAAGACGAGCACGGCTCCTTCCTGGTCCTCGAGCTGATGCTGCCGGAGGTCGGGGAGCGCACCGGCGTCCGCGCCGAGCTGCGCGCCCGCGGCGTCTGGATGCAGCAGCAGCCTCCGGCCTGGAGCCCGGGAGAAGCGCCGGGCGGGCCCGGCGAGGATCAGCCCCTCGACTTCGATGCCCTGGTCGCGCTGCTCGCCGACGGCGGCATCGGGCTCCCGTCCGGCTACGCCGGCGACTGCCTGCGCTGCGGCAAGCCCGGGGAGATGCACGGCGGCGAGAACGGCCTCTGCATCGACTGTTCGGACGAGCTGGTCTACGGCTCCGAGCCGGTCGCCGACACGCCGCGCCTGCTGCGCGCGGCGGTGCGGCGCGAGCTGCAGGCCGGCAAGCTGCCGGAAGGCCTGACCGGCGCCGGCCCCTGGTATGTGCTCGACGGCCACAACGCCTGGGTCGACAGCCTCGTCCCGGAGATGCGCGAGGTGCTCGGGCCGCGCGGCCGCAGCTTCGAGCCCGCGCTGCGTCCGGGTCGTGGAGAGGCCTTCACGGCGACCACCAGCGCCCGCGTCGACGGCGCTCTCGGCCAGGTGGCGGACGCGGCGATCCCGGCCGGCATGCTCGCCTTCATCGTCTTCGGCATCGGCGCCGTCGCGATGCGCAAGAGCGGGAGCTGACGCCCGCCCCCACCCGCGGGCTGAGGGCGACGTTCCCACCCTTCCGAAAGTCCTCATCCCGCCGCCCCATCCTGCCGACATCCATCGATGCGTTCCCCACCCCCGAGGTTCCGATGCCCCCGAGCCCTCCCGTCCCGCCCGTGCACGCCGGGGTGGGCTGATGGCGCGGACGCTGGAGATCCTGCCCCGGCGGCTGGGGCCGTACACCCTGATCGCGCGCCTCGGCAGCGGGGCGATGGGCCGGGTGTACCACGCCCGTGACCGGCGGGGGAGGGCGGTCGCGGTCAAGCTGCTCGCGCCGCATCTGGCGGCGGAACCGGAGGCGCTGCGGCGCTTCGCGCGTGAGGTCGAGGTGCTGACCCGGCTGCGGGACGCGCGCATCGTCCGGGCCCTGAGCGGGCTGGTGCAGGACAACGGGGAGTCGTGGTTCAGCATGGAGCTGGTCGCCGGCAGCGACCTCGGCCAGGTGCTCCTCGCCGGGCCGCTCGAGGTGGGCCTGGCCGCCGGGCTGGTGCGGGAGGCGGCGCTCGGGCTGGCGGCGGCGCACGCGGCCGGCGTCATCCACCGCGACGTCAAGCCGACCAACCTGCTGCTGCCGAAGACCGGGGGCGTCAAGGTCGCCGATTTCGGCCTGGCCTTCGCCTGCGACCTCAGCCGCAACACCCTGACCGGGACCGTGCTCGGCACCCCGCACTACATGGCCCCTGAGCTCGCCGAGGGCAAGG
Organism: bacterium; assembly: GCA_030428695.1. The sequence continues at coordinate 11,080 of JAUIEM010000097.1, read as the reverse complement.
ACGCCTGCCCCGCGAGCGACGTCTATGGCCTCGGCTGCGTGCTGTTCGAAGCGCTGACCGGCTTCGTGCCGTTCTCCGCCCCGCGCCCCCTCCTGACCCTGCGCTGGCACTGCGAGCGGGCGCCCCGGGACGTGCGCGAGCTGCGCCCCGACTGCCCGACGGGCCTGGCCGCGCTCGTCGCGCGCTGCCTGGCCAAGGCGCCGGCCGAGCGGCCTGACGCCGCGGACCTCGCCGCGGCCCTCGCGCCCTTCGCGACGGGGGCGCGGGCGCCGGAGCCGGCGGCGCCCGGCGCCGAGACCGAGGACACCCGCTGGCCGACCGCCGCGACCGTCGTCGCCGCGCCGCGCCCCAAGCGCCTGCGGCATGGGCTGCTGCTCGCGGTGCTCGGCCTGGAGCTGCTGGCGGTCTGCCTGCTGCTGTAGGGGATGCTACAGTGGGGGCACCGCCTGCCCGGAGCGTCCCGATGCGCATCCTCCTCGTCTGCCTGACCGCCGTCGGCGCCCTGTGCGCCCAGGAGCTCCCCGCCGAGCTGCGCGCCCGGATCGACGCGCTGCTCGAGGTTCCCGAAAACGCGCCGGGCTGCGCCCTCGGCATCGTCGAGGGCGGCGTCCTGCTCTACGCGCGCGGCTACGGCCTCGCCGACCTCGAGGCGGGCACGCCCATCGACACGCGCAGCGTGTTCCGCATCGCCTCGACCTCGAAGCAGTTCACCGCGGCGTGCGTGCTGCTGCTGGCCGCGGACGGTGTCGTCGCCCTCGACGCCGACATCCGCGCTTGGTTGCCCGAGCTGCCGGAGGTCACGCCGGCCGTGCGGGTCCGGCATCTCCTGCACCACACCAGCGGGATCCCCGACTACCTGTGGCTGATCGAAGACGAGGCGAGCGTCGCGGACGCCTACGCCGCCCTGTGCGCGGAGGAGGCCTGGGAATTCCCCGCCGGCGCGCGCCACGAGTACTCGAACAGCGGCTACTTCCTGCTCAGCCTGCTGGTCGAGAAGGCCGCGGGCAAGAGCCTGCGCGCCTTCGCCGAGGAGCGCCTGTTCGCGCCCCTCGGCATGACCCGCACCCACTACCACGACGATGCGGACGAGCGGGTCCCGGGGCGGGCCCTCGGCTACAGCCCACGGCGGCGCGGCGGCTTCCGGGAGGACATGACCCGCCTCGAGATGGTCGGGGACGGGGGCGTCTTCACCTGCGTCGAGGATCTCGTCCGCTGGGAGCGCGAGCTGCACGGCGGCGAGCTCCTCGGGGAGGAGCTGCAGGCCGGGCTGCGGAAGCGGGGCACGCTGGCCTCCGGCGAGGAGCTGCGCTACGCCGGCGGGCTGGTGCACGGGACGCTGGAGGGGGAAGCGACCCTGCGCCACGGCGGCGCGTTCGTCGGCTTCCGGGCGGAGATCCTGCGCCTGCCGGAGCGCCAGCTGAGCGTGATCATCCTGAGCAATCGCGGGGATGCCGAACCGGAAGACCAGGCGGACGCGATCGCGCGCCTGCTGCTCGAACGAAAACCGAGGAAGAGGGAACGGGAAGATGGGGGGAGATGAAAAGCCCGGAACCCCAGCGACCGCCTGCTCCTGCACCCAAAGCTTGCTTTACGCGGGATTCCGGGCTGATGACCGGGGTGTCCCCGGCCACAATGCCAAGGGAGCAATTGTCGTGCCGGGCGACTTCCAGCGGAGTACGGAGGAATCTGCAGCAGCCCCTGTAAGGTTGTAAAAAAACGTTTACGCTTCGACTGGGACAATCTGTCCCACTCCCCGCAGCCCCCGCCCATCCGCCTGAGGAGGTCCCGATGCGACGTCTACTTCCTCTCGCCCTCTTGTGTGCCCTGTTGAGTGCGCAGGACCGACTCCGCGAGCGCATCGACGCCGAAGCCGCCGTCGAAGAAGAGCTCGCGCAGAAGATCGACCTCGACCTCCAGGAAGAACCGCTCGGCGCCGCGCTCGCCTTCCTCGAGACGTTGAGCGGGCGGCAGATCACGGCGCCGGAGGAGACCCTCGACAGCCCGGTCGGCCTGATCCTGCGGGACGTCGAGCTGTGGACGGTGCTGCGCGTGCTCGCCGCGACCCAGGGGCTCGCGCTCTTCGTCGACCTCGACGGCGGCGCGCTCCGGCTCGCCGCGGGGGACGAGGTCGCCCGGCTGCGCCTCGCCGCCACGCTCGCCCCCGCCGAGCATGAGCGCGTGCTCGCCGCGCCGGACGGCCTGCCCCCGGCGCCCGCGGAGGTGGCCGAGAGCGCGCCGGGCTGCTACCGCGTGCCCCTCGGCGAGGGCGTCGACTTCCGCCTCGAGGAGGGCGCGGGGGTTCTCCTCGACGCGTCCGGCGCCGTGCTGCTCGATCAGGACTGGCGGCCGGAGCCCGATCCCGCCGAGCGGGCCGTGCAGGAGCAGCTCGACATGCTGGTCAGCCTGCGTTTCGACGGACCCCTCGGCGACCGCGTCGAGCTCCTGCGCGCGGTCACCGGGCTGCCGATCGTGATGTCGTCTACGGCGTTCGAGGCCGCCGCTGGGGTCGACCGGCCGCCGCTGATCATCACCGATGGAGAGCTGCGGGTCGCCGTGCGGCATCTCGCGAAAATGTACGGCCTCGGCTGGTGCGTGCGGGACGGCGTCGTGCTGATCGGCAGCGAAGAAGAGACGGCCGAGCGCATCCTCGGCCTGCGCTGCCTCGGCCCCGACGGCGCGGAGCGCTGGAGCGTCCCCCTGCGCCTGCCGGGCGGCGGAGAGATCCTCTCCCTGCGGGTCGGCGCCGACGCGGTCTACGTGTACACGCGCTCCGCGGACGGCGACGAGCTCCACGTCTTCGCCCGCGACGACGGGACCGCGTTCGTCCGCATTCCTCTGGACGACTAGCGACTCAGTCGCCGTAGCGCAGGCTGCGCAGCTCGATCACCGTCTGGCCGGAGGCGTTGGAGACCTCGGCGCGGAGCACGATGCCGGGCAGCTCGGCGCTCATCCACATCTTCATCACCGGCCCGCTCGGCGGCTTGATGGTGTACGCCCGGCAGCTCCAGGCCTGGCCCGCGAGCTCGCGGGTCTCTTCGGGGCCGACCGTGACCGTGCCGGAGCTGAGCAGCGCCTCGTACTCCGAGACGTGGCCCTCGCGGGTGGTGCGGGAGAGCTCGACACCCTCGGCGTTGTAGATCGCCTTGGTCTCCTCGAAGCCGCCCTCCTTGTCGGCGAGCGGCCGGTAGTCGTACTCCGCCGCCATCACGATCTCGGTCTCGCCGGCGGTCTGGGCGAAGGAGAAGCGGCAGTGGCAGCCGTCGGCCCAGCTCTCGAGGACGGCCTCCCCGGTCCAGGGCAAGGCGACGTCGGTCGAGTCCTGGGCGCTGGCGAGCGCCGCGGTCAGGCAGAGGAAGAACAGCGCGCGCATCATCCGGGCACCACCGATGTGCCGTCGCTGACCGATCCCCAGCGGCGGGCGAGGTAACGGGCGCGCATCGCGTCGACGAACAGGTCGACCAGATCGGGGTCGAGGCGCGTGCCCTTGAGCTTCTTCAGGATCTCGAGGCCCTCGAGCTTCGAGACCCCCTTCTGGTACGGGCGGTCGGTCGTCACCGCGTCGTAGGTGTCGGCGACCGCGATGATCCGGGCCTGCAGCGGGATGTCCTTGCCGACCAGGCCGTCGGGGTAGCCGCCGCCGCCGTAGTCCTCGTGGTGCCACTTGACGCCGGCGACGACCGGCTCGAGCTCGGGGATCTTCGACAGCAGCTTCGCCCCCTGGAAGGGATGCTTCTTGACCGTCTCGAGCTCGTCCTCGGTCAGGGGGTCGTCGTTGTGGATCAGGATCTTGTCCGGCATGCCGAGCTTGCCGACGTCGTGCAGCACCGCCGACACCTCGAGGTGCTCCTGCTCCTGCGGCGACAGGGCGAGGGCCTCGCCGAGCTCGCGCGCGTAGCGCTTGACCCGCTCGGAGTGGCCGCGGGTGTACTTGTCCTTGGCCTGGATGGTGCCGACCAGCGTCGCGACCGTGCGCTGGAACATCGTCTTGAGCTGATCGGCGTGGCGCACGTTGGCGATCGCCGTCGCGAGCTTGTGGCCGAGGGTGACCAGCAGCTCGAGGTCGCCCTGCTGGAACTTCCCGGCCGTCGCCGCGTCGAGCTGGATCATGCCGTGCAGCTGCTCGAGGCTGACCAGCGGCACGCACAAGAGCGACTTCACGCCCTCCGGCGCCTCGCCGGCGAAGCGCACGTCGAAGCCGACATCCTCCGCGAGCAGCGTCTGCTTGTCGCCGAGCACGGTGTCGAGGACGATGTGGCTGAGCATCGGCTCGCCGCCGCGCACGGTCGGTTCCGCCAGCTCGCCCGAGGTCGGATCGACGAGCTGGATCATGCCCCGGTCGGCGGAGATCACCCGCAACACGAGCTCGAGGCCGCGCACCTGCAGGGTCTCGAGGTCGTGCACCTCGCTGAGGGCGCGGTCGAGCTTGTACAGCCGGGCGAGCAGCTTGTAGGCCTTGGCGAGCTTGCGGTCGGGCTCGCTCTGCTCCTCGCCGCTCTCGACCTGGGGCAGCTTGCCGGAGTCGATGCCGGCGAGCGGCTGCATCCGCTGGGTCACCCGCCGCTCGGCGTGGACGAGCCCGTCGCTGCGGTCTTTGTGGAAGCGGACGCGGGTGTTGCCGATCGCGATCAGGTCGCCGTCCTCGAGCACCGCATCGGCGACCTTGCGCCCGTTGAGGTAGGTGCCGTTGCGGCTCTCGCAGTCGACCAGGCGGGTCGCGCCCTCGGCGCGACTCAGCCGCGCGTGCACGTTCGACACCGCGGGATCTTCCAGGCAGATCGTGCAGCCGAGCTCCCGGCCGAGGCTGGCAGGGAAGGAACGGAGCAGGAAGCGGCGGCCCTTGTCCGGGCCCTCGACGACCGACAGCGAGCTCATCGCGTCTCCTCGGCCCGCCCGCGTCGATCGGTCCTACGCCACGGGAAGGCGTGCTCAGGCCGTCTCGCACAGCCAGGCGACATCCTGCCCGCACGCGAGCTCGCGGTACGGGCGGAGGCCTACCGATTGTAGCTGAGATTCGAGCGAGGGATAGCGATCTTCTCGCAGCAGGCTGAAGGCGAAGGAGCCGCCGGCCCGGAGCACGCGGCGGACCTCCGCGAAGGAGGCGGTCAGGGCGGGGATGTGCAGCAGCGCCGTGAAGCTGAGCACCGCGTCGAAGCTCCCGTCGGCGAAGGGCAGCGCGTCGCTGTCCGCCTGCACCCGGTAGAGGTGCCGCGGCGCGCGCTCGAGCATGCCCCGCGACAGGTCGAGGGCGACGAAGCGCCGCGGCAGCAGCCGCGCGAGCAGGCCGGTGCCCGCGCCGAGGTCGAGGATCGAGGCGGTCGGCGCCAGCGGCAACGCGGCGAGGACGCGGGTGAACTTGATCTTCTGCAGTGGCCAGAAGGTCTCGTCGTAGCCGTCGGCGGAGCGGTCGTAGCTTCGCCGCAGCTCGGCGCGGGGGATCGCCATCAGGGCCGCGCCTCGCGCCGCAGCCGGTCGATCAGCTCGCGGAAGGCGGGCTCGTCGCGCAGGCTGGCGAGGTCGGGGTCGCGCTCGATGTAGATCCAGTCGCCGCGCCGCGCCTCGACCGACTTCTCGAGGGCCTCGACCGCCCGCCGCCGCTGCCCGACCAGCGCGTAGGCGCAGGCGAGGTTGTAGTGGAAGACGTGCTCGTCGGGGAAGTCGAGGGTCGCCGACTCGTAGATGTCGACGGCCAGCGCCGGCTTGCCCGCCCGCAGCGCGTCGATGCCCCAGGTGTTGCGGGCGCTGACGTCGTCCCGGTACAGCCGCGCCCCCTGCTCGGCGCGCTCGAGCACCCGCTCGCGGGCCCGGGCGTCCCCGGTCTCGGCCAGGGCCGACCACAGCGCGTGGGAGGCGGCGCTGTCGAGGTAGGCGTCGTCGAGCCGCCGGCGCAGGGCGTGCTCACCGGCCTGCAGCTGGCCGAGGCTGAAGGCGGCCGAGCTGGCGAGCGGGGCGCTGCCGTACAGCACAGCCGCCTCGTAGGTCGGGATGGCGATCGGGTCGAAGAAGCTGCGCAGGGCGCTGACCGCGTCGGCGTTCGGCGCGCTGCGTCCGGCCGAGAGGGCGTCGCGCAGGTCGCTGCCCCGCGCGTCCGGCGCGATCTCGACGAAGGCCCGCAGGGCGTGCCAGCTGCGGCTGCCCCAGCGGAAGGAGGCCGAGTAGCGGGCGAGCTCGCGCAGCTCTTCGAGCAGCGCGTCCTCGAGGCCGCGCCCGCCCCGCAACAAGTCGCCCCACACGCCCTGCGCGCTGGACGGCACGACCCGCTCGGCGGCGAGGGTGCGCAGGGCGTCGTCGAGGCGCACCATGCGCAGCTGCACGTCGACGTGCCGGCCGTCGCGCACCTCGACCTCGACCGCGTGGGGGATGTAGCCGTCGGCGCGCACGACCAGCCGCTGCCAGCCCGGCTCCAGGGCGAGCAGGGTGCCGCCGGAGCGCAGCTTGAGGGCGCCGTGGCCCTCGACCTGGACGAGCAGGGCGGAGGGACCGAACAGGCGCACGCCGGCGCCGTCGACCAGCAGCTCGACCCGCACCTCGCCCCAGCGCTCGTCGGCGACCGTCAGGGAGCGCCGCCAGGACTTGTAGCCGGAGGCGTCGACCTGGACCTCGAGCTCGCCCGGGGGGCTCGCGATCCAGACCGCGTCGTCGTGGCGGCTGACCTCGATGGGCTGGTCGGAGGCCCGGGCCGACAGCCGCCGGGCGCTGACGTTGGCACCGTGCGGCACGCCGAGCAGGGTCAGGCCCTGGCCGACCGGGGAGAGCTCGAAGTGGAAGGAGCTCTGGAACTTCGACGGCAGGGCGTAGAACAGCGCCTCTTCGCTGGAGTGGCGCGGAGACTTGACCGTGACCCGGTGGAGCTTGCCGTCCGCGCGCAGCTGGAGCGTGGCGGGCGTGGTGTGGCCGGTGTCCTGGCCGTCGAGGTAGACGCTGCCGGACGGGGAGGAGGTCACGCCGATGCGGGTGCGCACACCCTGGGTGGAGCGGCAACCGCACGCGCACAGGGCGACGAGCAGCAGGCTCACCGCGCGCGGGACGTTCGTCATCGCATCCTCCTCTGCCTGGGGGCTGGTGGAAGAGACACCGGCCCCGCGCGGCTTCTTCGGGGGACTTCCTCTTCAGGGTAGCACCCTCGGCAGCTGCCCGCAAAACCGGGGCCGGCGGCCCTTCGGCAGACCCCGACGGGCTCAGGGCGCGCCGCGGGCGAAGGGGGTGGCCGGCGGATGCGCGCGGAACCAGTCGCGCCAGGCCTCGGCCGCGCGGGATTGGTCGACCCGCTCGATGTTTTCGACATAGTCCTCGCCGGTCAGGGCGACGAGGGCGGCGTGCGCGCGCCTCCGCCCTTCCTCCGACTCCGACAGCAGGTCGATCAGGGCGGGCACCGCCGCGAGATAGCCCGCCTCCCCGAGGGTGAAGGCGGCCTGCCGCCGGCGGACGTAGCTCCCGGACTCGAGGTGGGGCAGGAGCCCTTCGACGTCGCCGAGGGCGAAGAGCTCGCGCGCGAGGCGCGCGGCCGCTTCCTCATCCTCCGTCCGCTCCAGCGCGGCCCGGAAGGCGTCGCGCCGCTCGCGCTCGAGGCTCGCGAGGTCGTCGAGGTAGAAGCCGTGCAGCTCGCGTCGTGCCGGATCGTCGACGTGGCGCAGGGGGTCGTGGACCAGGCGCTGCACATCGACCACCCGCAGCCCCTCCGGCCCCGGCTCGAGGTGGAAGAAGTTGCCCTGGCCGTCGGCGTAGAAGAGCTGGTCCTGGGCGGACACCAGCGACTGCGGCGCGACCGGCGGTGCCGTGATCGCGACCTCCGGCGCCCCGACCTCGAGGCGGGGGGGCTCGGCGTCCCGCAGCCACCAGCCGGCGATCAGCACGCTGGCCGCGATCAGCGCGCTGCCGAGCAGGGTCGGCGCCTGTTTCACCGCGGGCCCGCCTCGGCGAGGCGGCGGCGGGCCAGGGCGACGGCGGGCTCGACGTCCGCGAACTCCTTGAGCACGACGGTGTAGGCGTCGATCGCGTCCTCGTCCCGGCCGGCCCTGCGCAGGAGCTCGGCGATGGTCAGCTGGGCGTAGGCGGCCATGCTGTGGTTCGAGGAGTTGCGCAGGTTGCGCAGGTTCTCCAGCCGCGGCTCGAGGTCCTCCTGGCTGGTCTCCCCGCGCGGCAAGAGGCTGCGTAGCTCGGCCTTGAGCGCGGCGACGTCGGTCTTCGGCGCGGCGGCGGCGGAGAGCGCCTCGGACACGAGCAGCTTCCCGGACAGCTCGACGGCCCACCAGGCGACCGGGTTGTCCGGAGCCCGGGCCGTCACGTTGACGAACACCTTGCGGGCCCGCTCGACGTCGCCCTCGGCCAGGGCGCGCTCGCCTTCGGCGACGGCCTTCAAGAGCGCGTAGTTGCCGTCGACCTCGTCGATCAGGACCAGCCGCCGGCGCGCGAGCTCGAGGGCCTCGGCGCTCGCGTCATCCGCCACATTCTCGAGCTCGAGGGCGAGCCCGTAGTACACGAAAGCCTCGTCGAAGTTCTTCTCCTCGAGGTAGTAGTGGTCGGCGAGCGAGAGGTAGGCCGTCACCGCCCGCGCCCGCTCCGCGCTCGGCCAGCGCGCCCGCTCGATCGCGACCCCGAAGGCCGTCCCGAGGCACAGGCAGACCAGCGCCGCGGCGAGCAGCATGTGGCGTCCGAGGAAGCGCGGCGGACGGGCGACGCGCGGCCGCTCCAGCGCCTCGAGCCGGCCGCGGAAGGAGGTGCTCCAGGCGAGCAGCTGCTGCTCGCTCCAGGCCGGCGGCGCCGGCTCCTGCTCGAGCAGCGTCGCGGTCGCGGCGAACTCCTCGAAGGCGCCGCGGCAGGCGTCGCAGCTCTCCTTGTGGGCCTCGACCTCGGGACGTTCGTCCGGGTCGAGCGCGTCCTGGGAGAGCCAGAACAGCCGCTCTTCGTAGGCGTCGCAGGGGTCCATCACTCGGCCTCCTCGGCGTTTTCGGGTTGCAGGGCCTTGCGGAGGTTGCGGAAGGCCTGGAACAGGGTCGACTTGATCGTGCCGAGGGCGCGTCCGCGCGCCTCGGCGATGTCCTTGAGGCTCAGCCCCTCGTAGTGGCGCAGCACGACCACCGCGCGCTGGCCGGGCGGCAGGCTCTGCACCGCCTCGGAGAGCTTGGCCAGCTGCTCGTGCTTGACCAGCTCGTCGAAGGCGCTCGGCCCTTCCCGCATCGGCGGCTCGTAGGCGTCATAGGCCTTGTTCTGCCGGCCTCGTTTGCGGTGCCGGTCGATCGCGAGGTTGGTCGTAATGCGGAACAGCCAGGTGTAGAACTTCGAGCTCCCGTCCCAGCTGTCGATCTTCTGGTAGGCCCGGATCAGCGCCTCCTGCGAGATGTCCCAGGCCTCCTCCTTGTCGCGCACGATGCGCAGGGCGATGCGGTACAGGCGCTCGCGGTAGGTCTCCACCACGAGGTCGAAGGCCGCGCGATTGCCGCGCTTGAACGCCCGTCCCGGACATGTCGTCACCACCACCCTCCAGGCATGGAACGTCCGGCCTCCGCGCGAGGTTCAGTCGTAGGCGACGTTTCCGACCAGCGCCTCGACCGAACCCCGCCAGTCGCCCCGCCAGCGGCCGCGCACTCGCTCCCCCGCGCTGCGCCCGGCGCCGACGGCCAGCTCTTCCAGCGGCGCGAGCACCTCGCCCGCCGGAGCCCCCGCCACCGGCCCGTAGCCGAGCCGCTCCAGGCCGCCCCGGGCGGCCCGCAGCAGGGCGCGCGCGGCGTGCCACAGCGGCAGCCCGCGCATTCGTGCCCCGAGCCCGTGACGCGCGACGTCGTGCAGGAGCTGCAGCCGCTCCTCGTAGCGCAGCGCCGCGACCAGCTCCCAGGCTTCGGCCCGGGCCTGCGCGTCGTACATCAGCCCGGCCCAGAGCCCGGCGACGGCGACGGCGCCGCCGGGCGGGGGCGCGTCCATCGCCCGCACCTCGATGTACTTCTTCAGCCGGATCTCGGTGAAGATGCTGTTGATATGGATCTCCCAGTCGCGCATCCCCGGCCGGCTGCCGTCCCGCTTCCCGTCCCGCATCAGGTCGGCGAAGCTGCGCCCGTCCCCCGCCTCCCAGCCGCCGTTCTCGACGACGAACAACAGCGGCACGCCGAGGGCGTAGTCGACGTAGTCGGCGAAGCCGACGTCGGGCCCGAACAGGTCGGGCAGCCCGCAGCGCGCCGGGTCGGTATGGCGCCAGATCTCCGCCCGGAAGGAGGCGAACTCCCGCGCCCGCCCGCCCGCGATCGGCGAGTGGGCGCACAGCGCGGTGACCAGCGGCGCGATGCCGAGCCCGACCCGGAGCTGGTCGATGCCCTCGGCCTCGTCGCTGTAGTCGAGGTTGACCTGGACCGAGCCGGTCGCGCGCATCATCCAGCGGGCGAGCCGGCTCGGCTCCCCGATCTCCTGGAAGCGCTCGTCCATCAGCCCGTAGCGCCGCTTGGGCAACAGCTCGATCTCCGCCGGCGTCGACACCGGCTGCACCGCCAGCCCGAGCCAGCGGAAGCCGAGCGCCCGGGCGGCCGCGCTGAGCTCGGCGATGATCTCCTCGAGCTCGACGCGGTTCTGCTCGAGCTCGTCGAAGGCGGTCAGGCTGAGCTCGGTCTGCGCCCCCGGCTCGAGCGTCAGGCGCGCATCGCCGCGCTTGAGCTCGAGCAGCTGCCCGCCCTCGTGGACCGCTTCCCAGGAGTCCTCGCCGGCCAGCCGGTGCAACAGCGCGCGGATCCCGTTCGGCTCGGAGTAGCCGACCGCCCGGCAGTCCGGCGGCCGCACCCCGAGCAGCTCGAGCTCGAGGCCGAGCATCTTGCGCTTGCGGCCCTTGTTGTGGGTGGCGGACGCGACGAAGTAGTCGATCAGCTGCTGGCGCGACGTGACCGGCTCGACGGGAACGCTCACGGTGCCTCCTCGGACTGTGGTCCGCGTGGCGAAGCGTGGATTATCCGGGGCGGGGGGCTGGCGTCAAGTCGAGGGGGTATTGGGGGACAAAGGGGAATTTTAACGCAGAGGCGCAGAGGTGCAGAGGCGCAGAGCGGGCCTTTGCCGGTGGGTGCGGGTTGCGAGGGGAAGAGGGGAAGAGGGAAGAGGGGAAGAGGGA
>JAUIEM010000584.1 GCA_030428695.1 bacterium | reverse complement strand
GGGCCGGTGATGATGTTGATCAACTGCACCGGCTTCTCGCAGGTCAAGGAATCCCACGGCCACGCGGTCGTCGAGGAGGTGCTCGTCCACCTCGCCGAGTGCCTGGCGACCGCGGTCCGCGACGAGGACGACGTGTCCCGCTTCGGCAGCGACGACTTCCTGCTGCTGCTGCCCGAGACCTCGATCGCCGACGCCGTGCTGCTCGGCAAGAGCATCGACGAGCTGATCAAGGAGCGCCCGCTCAAGCTCGAGAACGTCAACGTCCCGATCAGCGTCAGCGTCGGCGTCGCGGCGGTCCCCGAGGACACCGACAACGTCACCAACTGCGTCGACGCCGCCTACCTCGCGCTCTCCCGCGCGACCCGCAACAGCCACCGGCGACGGCAAGTCCGCCGAGAGCTGGAAGGACCAGCTGCTCGGCAGCGAGGACATGGAGGTCCAGGGCCAGTCCTTCCTCGACCTGGCGACCGGCAACAAGGTGCTGGTCGAGCTGTTCGTGCGCGGGCCCGGGGCGGTCAACAGCCCGCAGCTCTTGTTCCACGTAGCGCGCGAGCTCGACATCCTCGCCGAGGTCGACCTGCGCGCCCTGCGCTCCTGCGTGCGGGTGGCCAAGGGCTTCCGGCCCGGCCTGCGCGTGTGCATGAACATCTTCCCCTCGACCCTGATCAAGACGCCGGTCGACGAGATCCTCGAGATCCTGCGCCCCGCGCTGGTCGACCGCATGGTCTTCCTCGACGTCAACAGCCAGTGGGTGACCGGCGAGCCGGACAGGCTGTGCGAGGCGGTCGGGCTGCTGCGCCGGCATCGGGTCAACTTCGCCCTCGACAACATCGGCCTCGGCCGCTCGACCCTCGAGTCCCTGCTGCTCCTCAACCCCGGCGGGATCAAGACCCACCCGACCTTCATCCAGGGCATCCACAACGACCCCTCGAAGCAGCGCGTGCTGCGGCGCCTGCTCGGCATCAGCAAGTCGATGGGCTCCGAGCTCGTCGCTCTCGGGCTGAGCAACGAGCACGACGTCCACTGCGTGCGCGAGCTCGGGGTGCGCTTCGGCCAGGGCTTCTTCCTCGACCCGCCGATCACGATCGTGCCCAAGGAGTGAGAAAGGGATGCTGCGCGTCGAGTACGCCCGGCACGGTCCTCCCGAAGTCCTCAGCCTGGTCGAGCGGCCGACGCCGGAGCCGGGCCGGGGTGAGGTGCGGGTCGCCGTCGCCGCGGCCGCCGTCAACCCCAAGGACATCCTGCTGCGCAAAGGGAAGTTCCGCTGGCTCGAGCGGGGCGGCTTCCCGAAGACCTGCGGCGCCGACCTCGCCGGCCGGGTCGAGGCGCTCGGCCCGGGGGTGACGGAGCTGGCGATCGGCGAGGAGGTCTACGGACACGTCGACGGCATGGGCGGCCGCAGCTACGCCGAGCAGGTCGTCGTCGCCGCCGGGTCCCTCGCGCCGAAGCCGCAGTCGCTGACGATGGCCGAGGCGGCGAGCATCTCCCTGGCCGGCCAGACCGCCCTGCAGGCGCTGCGCGACCTCGGCCACCTGGGCCCGGGGCAGCGCGTCTGCATCCACGGCGCCTCCGGCGGGGTGGGAACCCTGGCCGTGCAGATCGCGAAGGCGCTCGGCGCCTCTGTCGTGGCGGTGTGCAGCGCGCGCAACGAAGAGCTGGTGCGCGGTCTCGGGGCTGACGAGCACGTCGACTACAAGGAGAGCTCGCCGACCGCGGGCGAGGCGCGCTACGACGTGTTCTTCGACGTGTTCGGGAACCAATCCCTAGGCAAGGCGCGCCGCTGCCTGAAGCGGCCGGGGGTCTACATCTCGACGGTGCCGAAGCTGCAGGTGTTCTGGGATGTCCTGCGCTCGGCCTTCAGCGCGCGGCGCGCAAAGCTGGTCAACGTGCGCTCCCGGCGCGCCGACCTCGAGCGGCTGGCGGCCTGGGTGGAAGCGGGGAAGCTGCGGCCGGTGGTCGACCGCGAGCTGCCGCTGGCCGAGGTGGTCGAGGCGCACCGCTACATCCAGACCAAGCGGGCGCGGGGGAAGGTGGTGCTGCGGGTCGGGGGATAGGTGCAAGCGGCTTTTCCCAGCCGGCACTTTACCTCGCGCGGCGCATCTGCCAGGATGTCCGCCTACCCTGAGCCCGGAGACGCCTTGGAGCCCTTGTCCGCAGCGATACGAGCCGCGCAGGCCTGGCGGGAGCACGACCCCGATCCCCTCACCCGCGCCGCGACCGACGCGCTGATCGAAGCGCACGATGCCGAGGGCCTGGCCGCGGCCTTCGGCACCCGGCTGAGCTTCGGCACCGCGGGCATCCGCGGCAAGCTCGGCCCCGGCCCCGGCTTCCTCAACCGCCGCCTGGTCGGCCTGGTCGCCGCCGGCATCGCCGCCGTCTGGCCTCCGGACGGGCGCGGCATCGTCGTGGCCCGCGACGCCCGCCACGGCTCGGCAGAGCTCGCCGCCGAGGTGGCGGCCGTGCTGACCGGGGCGGGCTTCCGGGTGTGGCGCTTCCACCGCCCGACGCCGACGCCGGTCGCCGCCTTCGCGGTGCGCTGCCTCGGCGCCCGCGGCGGGGTCGTCGTCACCGCCAGCCACAACCCGCCGGAGTACAACGGGGTCAAGGTCTTCGCCGCCGGGGGGCGGCAGATCCTCGCCCCCGTCGACAGCGAGATCGCCGCCGCGATGCGCGCCGCCGAGGGTCGGCCCCTCGCCCGCCTCGAGCCGAAGCAGGCGCGGGCCGTCGGGCGGCTGGAAGATGTCGATGCGGTGTTCGAGGCCGCGTACCAGGCCGACCTGTTGCGGCGGCTGCCGCCGCTCCCGGGAGCTCCCGCCCTGCGGGTGGTCTACACGCCCCTGCACGGGGTCGGCGGCCGCTGGGCCGAGGCGGTGCTGCGGGCCCAGGGCTGCGAGCCGCTCAGCGTCGCCGAGCAGCGCGCGCCGGACGGGAGCTTCCCGACCGTCGCCTTTCCCAACCCCGAAGAGGCCGGCGCCCTCGACCTCGCCTTCGCCCTGGCGGAGCGCGAGGGGGTCGGGCTGGTGCTCGCCAACGACCCGGACGCCGACCGGCTCGCGGTCGCGGTGCGCGACGGCGACGGCTTCCGCCGGCTGACCGGCGACGAGCTCGGCATCCTGCTCGCCGACCAGGTGCTGCGCGGCCTCGAGCGGCGCGGACGCCTGCCGGGCAAGGCCGGGCTGGTCACCACCGTCGTGTCGTCGGGGATGCTGCGGAGGCTCGCCGAGCGCCGCGGCCACGCCTACGCCGAGACCCTGACCGGCTTCAAGTGGATCGCGGGCGCCTTCGAGGACTTCGCCGCCGACGGCATCGTGCCGGTGTTCGGTTACGAGGAGGCGCTCGGCTACCTCGTGTGCGGGAACATCCTCGACAAAGATGGCCTGAGCGCCGCCGTCGTCGCGGTCCAGCTCGCCCAGGAAGAGGCCGCGGCCGGGCGCGGGCTGCTCGACCGGCTCGACGCCCTGCAGGCCGAGCTCGGGGTGTTCGCCTGCGGCCAGCGCTCCCTCTGGCTGGAAGGCGGCCAGGCGCGGCTGAGCGCGCTGATGGCGCGGCTGCGCGAACGGCCGCTCGCGCCCTTCCCCGGCGAGCCCTGGGAGGAGCGCAGCGACTTCCTCGAGGACGGGCACGCCCTGCCGAAGAGCGACATCCTGCGCTGGCAGAGCGCCCGCCTGCGCCTGACGGTGCGGCCGAGCGGCACCGAGCCGAAGGTCAAGCTGTACGCCGAGCTCGAGGGGGCGCCCGCCCCCGATGAGCGCGTCGCGGACTGCCGCGCGCGTCTCGCCGAGGAGCTCGCCGACAGGCTCGAGACGATCCACACCCAACTACAGGCTCTGGCGGCAGCGCCGGAGCCGGAGGACACGCCATGAACCACGACTTCCTCGTCTCCCTCGGCATCGAAGCCGAGAACTCCGGCGTCTACGCGGGCGGCTGGCGCAGCCCCGAAGGCGACGCCCTCGACAGCTTCTCCCCCGGCGACGGCGCGCTGATCGCCAAGGTGCAGCAGGCCGGCGACGCCGACTACGAGGCGGTGCTGCAGAGCTCCTGCGAGACCTTCGCCCGCAGGAGCTC
>JAUIEM010000096.1 GCA_030428695.1 bacterium | reverse complement strand
GCCGTTGCTCCAGCCGTTGTGCTCGCGGTGGTAACGGTCGAAGATCGCCGCGCTGCCCGAGGCCGTGTCGCTGTGATGCAGCACGATGAAGGTCCAGTCCCGCGCGTTGCCCGGGATGACTCCGGCGGGGAGCGCGACGCTGACGACGTCCGCGGCGACCGGGGCGGCCGGCTGGGGACGGGCCAGCGGGGCGGGCGGCGGCGAGATCCGGGTGCGGGTGACCACCGGCGCGGTGTGCGGGCGGTAGCCGTGCAGACGCGTCCGCACCTTGCCGACGGTGGTCGCGGGCAGGATGAGCTTCCCGTCGCGCTCGGTGATCGGCGCGTCCGCCGCGACCCACTCGCCGTTGACCAGCACCTGCGCCAGGCCGGGGGCGATCACGACCCGGTTGGCGTCGTCGGCGAGGACGTAACGCTCGCCGTCCGGGGAAGCCTGCAGCCCCAGGCGCTCGGCGGCGTGGTGGACGCCGACGTAGAGGACGGGGCGGGTGGCCGTCGCGGGCAGGAGCATCCGGCAGCCCCCGAGGGAAAGGGCCGCGAGCAGGATGAGCGCGCTCCTTGGCATCGTATGTCTCCAGATCAGGGTGTCTTCCCGAATATCGGCTGCTGGAGGGCATCAGTGGAGTCTTCCTCCGCGGCTGCGCCGCGGCGGAAGACGATGGGAACCCGGCCTGGTCCCACGCAACGGCGCAACCGCCGTCGCGCGGTGCTCCCGCTCCAGCCGTCACCGGCCTGGAACCCGACGAGAAGGCAACCCGGGTCACGGTCACGGCCACGGCGACGGTCCACGTCCCACGGCCCACGTTCCGAGGGCGGAGGTGTGCTGCGCCAAGCCGCATGACGAGTTTGAAACCGGACGGGCATCGGCCCAGGAGCAGGGGAACCGCGCCGGACGAAAGAGGTGCGCGGACGGGAGAGAGCCAGCGCGGCCCGCCGCCCCACGGCCCACGACCTCGCGGAGCTCAGCGGCGGAAGCCGTCACCGTAGCGATCGAGCAGGGCGCGCTCCTGCTCGGCGAGGAAGCTCTGTACGTCGGCGTCGGAGGAACCCGACGCGCAGCTCGCGAGCAGCGCGAGGCCGCGTTGGAGCTCGCCGTCCCGGGCCGCGCTCCAGGCGCCGTTGACGGCGACGTTGAGAGCGCGGATCTCCCGCAGCTCGGCGATCTTCCGCGTCAGCCCGGGCGCGTCGTCCGCTTCCTGCGCGGCCTGGGCCTCGAGCAGGGCGATGCGCTCGTCGAGCTCGGCCGGCAGGAGCAGGCGCTCCTTGCGGTAGGGCAGCGGACCGTCGTCGGCGAGCTCATCGAGCGGCAGGTCGGAGACCGCTGGCGCCGGCAGCTCGGCGGGCGCTCCCGGCGTCGCCGCGGCCGGATCGGCCGGGGCGGGCTCGGCCGGGGGCTGCGCGGCCACCTCGGGCTCGCTCACCCCCGCGGCGCTGACCGCGGGCGCGAGCACGGGCCCGCCCCCGCCGGGCGGCGCCGGGGCGACGTCGCTGACCAGGAACAGGAAAGCGAGGGCGACCAGGCAGCCGACGGCGAGCAAAACCAGCAGCGCGGTCCAGACGCGGGCCATGCGGCTACTCCTCTTCCGGGGTTCCTGCGAGGGACGCTTCGATCTCCTGCCCGAAGCGCTGGTACTCGTCGACATCCTGCCACGCCAGCCCGCTGCGGCTCATCACCTCGAAGATCGCGCGCTGCAGCTGCACGTCTTCCTGCAGGTCGGTCGGGAAGAAGCGCGAGACATCGTCCTGGCACACGCGCCGGACCTCCGCGCGCACCAGCCCCCGCACGTCCTCTTCGGTCAGGTCGGTGTCGAGGCCGGCGAAGAGCTCGGCGAAGTCGGGATAGTTCGCGGGATCGTAGCCGTCGAACGCGGAGAGCTTGTGGAACAGCTCCTTGTTCGCCGCGAAGCGGTCAGCGACGAAATTCGCGACGGTCTCCTGGATCTCGGCGAGTGCTTCCCGCTTCCAGACCGGCACCTCGGTCGACCCGATCGTGATGTCGGGCTCGACGCCGACCTCGTGGATGCTGACGCCGCTCGGCAGGTAGTAGCGCGCGATCGTCAACCGCAGCCGGCCGGCGCTCTCGTCGAGCGGCAGCAGCTGTTGGACGCTGCCCTTGCCGAAGCTGGTCTCGCCGACCAGCAGCGCGCGGTCGTGGTCTTTCAGCGCGCCGGAGACGATCTCGCTCGCGCTCGCGCTCGCCCCATTGATCAGCACGACGACGGGGAAGTCGGGGTGCGGGCGGGCGCTGGTCTTGTGCTCCTGGTACTTGGCGATCACCTGGTTGCGGCCCTTGCTGTAGCAGACCACCTTGCCGGCCGGCAGGAACTTGTCCGCGACGTCGCGGGCCTGGTTCAGGTAGCCGCCGCCGTTGTTCCGCAGGTCGAACAGCAGCGCCTCCATGCCCTGCTCCTCGAGCGAGGTCAGGGCGGCCTCGACCTCGGTCGCGGCGTCCTGGCCGAACTGGCTGAGGCTGAGGTAGCCGATGTTGCCGGGCAGCATCTCGTGGTGGACCGACTTGACCTCGATGTCCTCGCGCACGACCTCGAACTCGCGGGCCTGCTCCCAGCCGCGGCGGAAGACCTTGATCTTGACCTTGGTGCCGGCGGGGCCCTTGAGCTTCGCGATGATCTTCTGCAGGTCGAGGTCGCTGGTCGAGACCCCCTCGACCTCGACGATCTTGTCGAGGGAGCGCAGACCGGCTCGGTAGGCGGGACCCTTGTAGAAGGGCCGGCTGATCACGAGGTAGCCGTCCTTCGGGTCCTTGTTCACGTAGGCGCCGATGCCCTCGTACTCCTGCGACATCCCCTCGATGAAGCTGTTCCACTCCGCTTCGGTCAGGTAGGAGGAGAACGGGTCGAGGGAAGCGACCATGCCCTTGATCGCCTCGTCGAGCAGGCGCTGCTTCTCGATGATGCCCTCTTCATCGGTCACGTAGTAGAGATCGATCTTGCTCATGATCTCGTCGAGCAGCGGGTACGAGGAGCCGCCCGCGGCCGGACCGGGATCGTTCGCCGCCAGACGGGCCGCCGCCTTGAGCTCCTTGTTCTCGGCCTCGAGGTCTTCGAGCTGCTCGCGCAGCGCGGCGATCTGCGGGTCGCGGGCGAGGGATTCGCTCGCCATCGCGGTCGCGAGCAGCTTCTCGCGCTCGAGGTACTTGCGGGCGAGCTCGCCGCGGGAGGTCGGCTCGCTGGACAGCCGCGTCAGGATCTCCTTGGCCGACTCGATGTCGCCGACCTCGGCGAGGGCCAGGGCGGCCTTCGCGGCGGTCGCGAAGTCGTCGGACTCGAGGTAGTTCTTGATGATCCGCACCGCGTCGGAGTTCCGCCCGCGTTTGCGCATCACCTTGGCCATCGCGATCTTGACGTCCGGGTTGCGGACGAAGTCGATGTAGCCGGTCAGCGGCTGCACATCCTTGCGCTTGGCCTTGTTGACGACCAGCAGCTCGCACGCGAGCACGCGGATCGCGCTCTCCTCGGCGGGGTCGTCGGACAGCATGTCCTCGGGCCGCAGCAGCGCGACCAGCGTCTTGACCGCGAGGTCTCGCTCGAGGTCGAGACCGAGCAGGGTCTTTGCGCTCGCCA
This sequence comes from bacterium, assembly GCA_030428695.1. The sequence goes on along the minus strand of JAUIEM010000096.1, from coordinate 22,765 downwards.
GGCGGACCAGGGCGACCGGGTGGACCAACCCACGCTTGAGATGGACGGTGGCGGGCTCGCCGATGGCCTCGAGCTCGGAGGCGAGATCCCAGATCTCATCGACCGAGCAGATCTCGAGGTCCTCGAAAATCTGGGAGACGCGGGTCCCGGTGTCCTGCGCGAAAACAAAGGTCGCGCTCAGGACGATCAGGCACGCGGTGAGAGCGGATCGTCGCATGGGGGGTGTGTCCTCCGAAGGGCCAGGCGGCGCATGGCTCCGGGCGAGCCGGCTGCCGACCGCACGATTCTACTGCATGCTCCGGGGCAAGAAAAGCCGTCGGATGCACGCTGTCTTGGACGCCGCGAGCCGGCGCTTCGTTTCCGGGTCGCTCCGCGGGGAGCTCCCCCTGGTCCTACGGACGGGTCGGCGTCGCTGTTGGAACGAGGCCTCAGGCGCGCGGGTGGAATCGCCGATGGCCGGCGAGCAGGGCGGGTTTGCGGACGTGGGTGTAGCGCTCGGTCGTCTCGATGCGGGCGTGGCCGAGCATCTCCTGCACCGCGCGCAGGTCGGCGCCATGCGCGAGCAGGTGGGTCGCGAAGGAGTGGCGCAGGGTGTGGGGCGAGACCTTCGCCGGCAGGCCGAGCTGCGCGGCGTACTTCTTGACGATGCGCCAGCCGGTCTCGCGCCGCAGCCGGGTGCCCTTCTGGGACACCAGCAGCGCGCCGCACAGCCGCCCCCGCAACAGCCGCGGCCGCGAGCGCTCGAGGTAGTCGGCCAGGGCGCGCTGGGCCGGCTCGCCCAGCGGCACCACGCGCTCCTTGCGGCCCTTGCCGAACAGGCGCACGAAGCCGAGGTCGAGGTGGGTGGTCGCGATCTCGAGGCCGACCACCTCCGAGATGCGGGCGCCGGTCGCGTACAGCAGCTCGAGCAGCGCGCGGTCGCGCAGGCCGAGGGGCGTCGCCGCATCGGGCGCGGCGAGCAGGGCGCTGGTCTGGGCCTCGGTCAGGCAGTTCGGCAGCACCTTGCGCAGCCGGGGGCTGGCGACGACGTCGCTCGGGTCTTCCCGCAGGCGGCCTTCGAGGACGAGGAAGCGGAAGAACGCGCGGACGGCGACCAGGCGGCGGGCGATGCTGGTCTCCTTGTAGCCGGACTGGCCGAGGTGCACGAGGAAGGCGACCACGTCGGTAGTGCGCAGGCCGGTCAGCGGCTTGTTCCCCCGCTCCTCGACGAAGGTCTGGAAGGCCTTGAGGTCGCCGCGGTAGGCGCGCAGGGTGTTGGTCGCCAGGCCGCACTCGGCGCCGAGGTAGTCGAGGAAGTCGCTCAGGTCGTGGTCCACGGGTGCTCCGTTGCCGGTTCCTCCATCTCCATCCTCATCGGGTCGCGGGGGTTCGCGCTGGAAAAAAAAGTGGCGGGCGCGCGCTCAGGATGCTCTCCTGATGCCCTACGGGCAAGTGTGGAGGCTCCCTCGTGAACGGCATCGACCGCGACGCGGCGCTGGTACTCTGCGTCGACATGCAGGAGCGGCTGGCGGCCGCGATGGACCCCGAGGCGTGGGCGGACGTGGAAGCGAACGCCGCGCGGCTACTGCAGGGCGCCTCCATCCTCGGCCTCCCCATCGTCGTCACCGAGCAGTACCCGAAGGGCCTCGGCCCGTCGACCGCGGCGGTCCGCGAAGCCTTCGGCGAGGTCACCCCGCACGAGAAGCTCGACTTCGACGCCCTCGCCGACCCCGCGGTCGCCGAGGCGGTCAAGGCGAGCGGGCGCAGGCAGCTGTTGATCTGTGGGATGGAGACCCACATCTGCGTGCTGCAGACCGTGCAGGGGGCGCGGGCCGCGGGCTACGAGGCGACGGTGATCGCCGACGCGGTGCTGTCGCGGGTGCCCTCGAACCGGGCGCTCGGCCTCGAGCTCGCGCGGGCCGCGGGCGCCCAGGTCAGCTCGGTCGAGACCGTGCTGTTCGGCTGCCTGGGGCGGGCCGGCGGCGCGGAGTTCAAGGCGATCTCGAAGCTGATCCGCTGAGGGGTCCCGTCGCCGGTCCGTAGACGGGACCGACGGCAGCGAGGAGAAGCGAGGAGGCGGACAGTGGGCGAGCGAATCCTGCTGGTCGGCGTGCCGCTCGTGGTCCTCTTCATCTATTCGATGATCGTGCACGAGGTCGTGCAGGGCTGGGTCGCGCTGCGCTTCGGTGATCCGATCGCCCGGGAGAAGAAGCTCCTCACGCTCAACCCGATCCCCTTCTTCGACCCGATCATGTCGCTGATGGTGCCGCTCGGCATGTTCGTGATGCATCCCCAGCTGATGTTCGGCGGCATCAAGGGCATCCCGATCGCCCACGAGCGCCTCCAGCCGCGCATCCCCGGCAGCCTGTGCATCGCCCTGGCGGGCCTCGTGACCCACCTCGTCCTCGCCGTGGGGTTCAAGCTCCTGATCACGCCCGCGACCCACGTCACGTTCTGGCCCGGGCTGACGACGGTGATCACCCGCACCGCCTGGCTGAACTGCCTGCTCGTGCTGTTCAACCTGCTGCCGCTGCCGCCCCTCGACGGCTGGGTGCTGCTCGCGACCTTCCTGCCCGAGCGGCTGCGCAAGCGCTCGCGGCGCCTGGAGATGGCGGGGCTGTTCGCGATCGTGCTGATCGTCGTGATGTTCCGGGGGGCCGCGTACCAGTTCATCGGCTGGGTCGACCAGCTGTACCACCTGCTGCCGTGAGGGGAAACGAACGGTGAGCGCTTCCGTCGAGCCGACTCCAGCCCCCAGGCCGGAGGAGTTCCAGGTCGAGCAGCCGAGCTACCGCGGGCCGATCGAGCTCCTGCTGCAGCTCGTGCGGCGCTCGGAGATCGCGCCGGAGTCCCTCGAGCTCGGCGCGATCACCGAGCAGTACCTCGGGCACCTCGAACATCTCGACGACCTCGATGTCGACCGCGCCTCGGAGTTCCTCCTTGTCGCGACCATCCTCGTCGAGCTCAAGTCGCGCCAGCTGCTCGTCGAGGACACCGCCGAGCCGCTCGAGGACGACGACCTCGGCCTGCCGGGCGACCTGATCCGCGACCTGCTCGCCTACCGCCAGCTGCGCGACCAGACGAAGTTCCTCGACGACCTGCAGGGCGAGAGCCTGCAGCGCTTCGTGCGCGGACCGAGCAAGGTCTCGCACGCCGAGCACTACGGCGAGTTCCTCGACGACCTGAGCTCCTGGGACCTGTACGAGGCCTTCAACCAGCTGCAACGCCAGCTGATGACCCAGGCGCCGCGCATCGTCACCGCCGACGAGACGCCGATCGAGGAGCACATGGTCTGCCTGCGCAAGGCCCTGAAGGTCGGCGAGAAGATCCCCTTCGCCGAGCTCTTCGCCGACCTCGGCGGGGTCGTCGACCGCGGCATCTGGATCGGCCGCTTCCTCGCCGTGCTCGAGCTCGCCAAGCGCCAGGAGATCACGATCCACCAGGATGAGGCCTTCGGGGCCATCGCCGTGGAGGCCCGCCCGTGAAGCTCGCGTTCTTCGGCAGCCCCGACTTCGCCGCGCTCAGCCTGCGCGCCCTGGCCGAGGCCGGCCACGAGCTGTGCCTGGTGGTCACCCAGCCCGCCCGCCGCCGCGGCCGCTCGAAGAAGCTGGTGCCGACCGAGGTCGCGCGCCTGGCCGCCGAGCTCGGGGCGCCGGTGCTAGAGGCCGCGAAGCTGCGCAAGGAACCCGCCCTGGTCGCGGAGATCCTCGGCTGCGGGGCGGAGCTCGGGGTGGTCGTCGCCTACGGCGCGATCCTGCCGCGCAAGGTCTTCGACGGCTTCCCCCTCGGCACGATCAACCTGCACGCCTCGCTGTTGCCGGCCTGGCGCGGGGCCGCGCCGATCCAGTGGGCGGTGCTCAACGGCGACGCCGAGACCGGGGTGTGCGTGCAGAGGGTCGTGCGGAAGCTCGACGCCGGCCCGGTCTACGCCGAGCGGCGCACGCCGATCGCGCCCGACGAGACCGCCGGCGCCCTGTTCGACCGGCTCGCGCCGCTCGGGGCCGGGCTGTTGTGCGAGGTGGTCGAGGCGATCGGGGCGGGGCGCGCCGAGGCGACGCCGCAGGACGCCTCGCGGGCGACCCACGCGCCGAAGCTGAGCAAGGCCGACGGCTGGATCCCGTGGGAACGGCCCGCCGGCCGGGTGGTCGACTTCGTCCGCGGGATGACCCCCTGGCCGGGGGCGCGGACGCTGTGGCAGGGGAAGGTCCTGACCGTGCTCGCGGTCGAGGCCTGTGCCGGAGACGGTCCAGCTGGTACGCTGTTGGCCCCCGCGGACGAGCTTCGCGTCGCCTGCGGGGAAGGCGCGGTGCGCCTGCGTCGACTCCTGCCGGCCGGTCGCAAGCCGATGTCCGGGCAGGACTTCGCCCGCGGACGGACGCTCGCGGCCGGGGACCGTTTCGAGGCGAAGAAGCAGCGAGCAGAGCAGGAAGGGGGATGAAACAGGACCAGAACGTGCGCCGCTTGACCTTTGACGTGCTGTGCCAGGCGCAGCTCGAAGGGGCGACGGTCGCCGAGCTGCTGCCGAAGTTCCAGGAGCGCCTGCGCGATCCGCGCGACCGGCGCCTGCTCTACGCCCTGACGGTCGGCGTGACGCGGCGCGGGCTCACCCTCGAGCGGCTGCTGCGGAAGCTGACCCGCCGGCGCCTGAAGAAGCTCGACGCCAACCTGTTGCTGACCCTGAAGATCGCCGCCTACCAGCTGATCTTCCTCGACAAGATCCCGATGCACGCCGCCGTCGACGAGGCGGTGCGCCTGACCCGCTCGCCGCGGCTCAAGGGCTTCGCGAACGGGGTGCTGCGGGAGCTGTGCCGGCTGATCGTCCAGCGCGGCGTCGAGAGCTCGGCGCTGCGCGTGCACAACCCGCGCCAGCGGCTGATGCTCGACGACGGGCGCGTGACCGTGTTCTCCCAGCCGCTCCTGCCCTCCCCGCGGCACCGGGTGCGCTTCCTGTCCTTCGCCAACAGCCTGCCCGAAGGACTGATCGAGCGCTGGCTCGCCCGCTACGAGAAGGCCGACCTCGAGGACGTGCTCGAGGCCTGCAACTCGCTGCCGCCGATGTTCCTGCGCCCGAACCGCCTGCGCGTCAGCCCCGAGGCGCTGCTCGAGCAGCTGCGCCAGGCGGGGATCGAGGCGCGCCGCGAGCTGTCCGGCGCGTTGCGGCTGGCCACGCCCCATGACCCGCGCGAGCTGCCGGGCTTCGAGGAGGGGCTGTTCTACGTGCAGGACAAGACCGCCCAGGAGATCGCCGCCCGCCTGCCCGTCGAGCCGGGCCAGCGCGTCCTCGACCTGTGCGCCGCGCCCGGCGGGAAGGCGACCGCCCTGGCCGAGCGCATGCAGGACCAGGGAGAGCTGTGGGCCGTCGACAACGCCCCGCCCCGGCTCGCCAAGGTGCGCGAGAACGCGCTCCGCCTGCGGCTGCGCTGCGTGCGCACCGAGCCCTGGCCCAGCGAGGCGCTCGACGGTATGCAGGGCGCCTTCGATGCGGTGCTGGTCGACGTGCCCTGCAGCAACACCGGCGTGCTGCGCAGGCGGCACGAGGCGCGGCGGCGCTTCGACGTCGCGACCCTGCCGGGGCTGGTCAGCCTGCAGATCGAGCTGCTGCAGCGGGCGCTCGGCTTCTGCCGCCCCGGGGGGCACGTGCTGTACGCGACCTGCAGCCTCGAGAGCGAGGAGAACCGCGGCGCCGTCGACGCCGTCCTCGGCGAGGGGATGACGCTGCTCGAGGACGGCGAGACCCTGCCGGAGCCGGACGGCGGCGACGGGGGGTACTTCGCCCTGCTGCGGAAGGCGTAGCGGCCCCCTACCTTCGATGCCAGTGGAGTTCTGCCCCGGTCCGGCGGGCGGGGGTAAACCCCGTCCCTACATTCGATTACTTAAGCAGAGTCCGTAGCCGCAATCCCCGTGTGGCGGGCGGGGCGATCAAACCCGTTTCCACAGCTGGAATCCCGGTGCATCGGGTATGTAGCGATTCCACAGCTGGAACCCCGGTACATCGGGTTGAGTAGTGGCGGGGTTGACCCCGCCTTTTGGTCCGCGCGGGAGCGAAGTCTCCGCACCATTTCCGGCGCCCGACTTGCATGGAAGTCCCTCGTGCCCCACGGAGCCGGGTCCCCACCCTCCGCCGGACGCGAAATTTCGGACTTTCCTGACATGCAAGGAGCGCGCGATGTCCTGCCAGATCTTCCTCGAACAACTGCCCGCCATCCGCTGCCCGGAGGAGCTCTGGCAGCAGGAGGACGCCCTGCGCGCCTTTGCCGCCTCCGGGTCGCCCGGCGCCGCGCTCGACGCCGAGCTGCGCCGCCTCGCCAGCGATCCCGCCTACACCCCGACGGTCTTCGCGTCGTCGTCGACCTGCCTGCTCGCCGCGGACCGGGGCCTGACGCTGGCTCTGGGGGAGGTGCTTCCCGGGCCCGACAGCCTGCTGGAGGAGAGCGCCTCCGACCAGCTGTGCTGCGCCGTCGGCGGCCCGCTCTCCTTCGACGCCTGGCTCACCGAGCGCCCGGCCCCGGGGGCGACGCCGCGGCTGCTGGCGCAGGCGCCGGTCAACATCCCCGCAGGCGCGTGCCGACGGCTGCGGGCATGCCGCGATGTGTGGCGGGGACGGCCGGAGTCGCGGGGTCTGGCCCTGTGGCTCCAGGGCCCTCCGACGGTCCAGGAGGTCTGGCTGTTCGAGCCGGAGTGCCTCGCGCCGCTCGAGTCCAACCCCGCGAGCGAGGCGCTCGCCCAGCTCCCGATCATCGCCGAGGTGCTCGCGGTACTCGGCGACGCGAGCGTCGCGCCGGCGCTCGAGGGGCTCCTCGACCACGACGCCGCGTTCGTGCGCTGGTCGGCCCTGCAAGCCCTGACCGACGTCGCCCCCGCGCGGGGGCTGGAGGCCGCCCGGAGGATGCGGGCCGACGACCCGCATCCCGGGCTGCGGGCGCAGGCCGCCGCGGGCCTCGCGGCCGTGGAGGGGAGCTGATGGCGCGGAGCTTCCCCGCCGCCGAGGGCGGCCCGATCGAGCTGGAGGACTTCATCGCCCGCGCCGATGCGATCGTCGATCCGGAGGAGGTCTCCAGCCTTGAGGCGATGGTCGGCGCCTTCCAGGCCCTGGGCCGGAACCGGCGCTTCTTCGTCGAGCACCTGCTGCGGCGCCTGAAGGTCCGTCGAGAGGAGGTCTGGAGCGACCAGAACGCCGCGGTCTTCAACCTGCACCGGACCCCCCGGTACACCCTGCGCGCGCTGGTCTGGTTCCCGCGCGAGGTCGCCGCGCGCAGCCCTCTGGCGGACAGCCACGCGCTGCACTACGACGTCGTCCACGACCACACCTTCTCCTTCCTGACCACGGGCTACCACGGCAGCGGGTACCAGACCTGGATCTACGAGCTCGAGGAGCCGGTCGAGCGCAGGATCGGCGCGACGGTTCCCCTGCGGTTCCTGGAACAGACCCGGCTCGAGCCCGGCAAGACCATGCTCTACAAGGCCTTGCGCGACGTGCATCACAAGGCGCATCCGGCCGAGCTGTCGATCTCCCTGAACCTGATGATCCAATCCCGCGCCCACGCGGCCCTCGAGCCGCTGTCGATCGATGTCGCCTCCGGGCGGGTGCGCGGCTTCTTCGGCCAGAAGAGCCTGCGCCGTGAGCAGCTGTGCGTGCTGGCGGGGCGGCTCGGCGACCCGCGGGCGGAGGCTCCGCTCGCCGCGATCGCGCGGGCGCACCCGAGCCCGCGGGTGCGGCGATCGGCCTACGAAGGGCTCGCGCTGCTGGCCGTGGACGTGGCGGACACGGTCTGGAAGCGCGCGCTGCGCGATCCGGACGAGGCGGTCCAGGGCCGCGCCCGGGCCGGACTCGAGGGGCGCTGAGCCTTTCGGGCAGACGATGCGAAAGGAGGCCCCGCGACGGGGCCTCCTTCATGGCTGGGGCACGGTCGTGAAGCTCAGAGGCGCGTCGGCTGGAAACCGACCGCGGGGTAGTCCTGGACGATGTTCGCGCGGCGCTGGCCGGCCTTGAGACCGGTCTGGACGGGAAGCTTGACGGAGCGGAAGGGGTTCGGGGTCTGCATGTCGTTTCTCCTCGGGAACAGCGATCGACTCGCGGCCGGTGAGGGTCTCGGATCGCCTGTCGAGCTCCTCACGAGGAGAGCCGGTTGCAACCGGCGTGCCAGACTGCAGGAGGGTTGAGCGCGCTACGACTTCGCCGTCGCGCCCTTCTTGGCCTTCGACTTCTTCGCGTCGCCCTTGGTCGCGCGCGGCAGGCGCTTGGCGACCTTCTTCTTCGCCTTCGCAGGCGCGCTCTTCGTCGCCGCTTCGCCCTTCTTCTTCGCGGCCTTCTTGGCCTTGGAGGCCTTCGCGCTGGATTTCGTGGACTTGCCGGACTTCCCGTCGGTCTTCGCCTTCGGCTCCTTCGCGGCCTTGGCTCTCGGCTCTTTCGCGCCGGCCTTCGCGGCCTTGGCTTTCGGCTCCTTCGAGGCGGCGCGCGCCTTCCCGCTCTTCTTCGCCGGCTTCTTCCTGGCCGACTTCGCGCCCTTCTTCGGCTTCGCGGGGGCGCTCTCCGCGCTCTCCGCGGCCCTCGCTTCGGTCTTCTTCCCGGCACTGGGAGTGGGCTTCGCCTTCTTCTTCGCGGTGCTGGATTTCGTGGACTTCGGCTTCGCGCTCTTCGCTTCCTTCTTGCTCCGCGCGGTCTTCTTCTTCGGCTCTTTGGCGCTCGCCTTCGCCGGCTTCGCTTCGCTCTTTCCCTTGGACGCCTTCGGCTCGCTCTTCGCCTTCGCGGTCTTCGCCCTGGCGTCGGCCTTCGGCTTCGGGTCGGCCTTCGCCGCCTCTTTCCCGGCCGCCGCCTTGGCGGGCTTCTTCGCCGACTTCTTCGCGGACACCCGCTTCTTGCCCGAGACCTTGCGCCTCGCCGACACCTTCTGTTTGCTCGAGACCTTGCGCGCAGCCGGCGCCTCGGGCTCCTCCTCGACCGGCGCGGGCAGCGCCGTGGACGGGACCGGCTTGCGGTCCTTCTTGTCGAGCTTGCCCCAGGTGCACCACGACAAGAGCTCGCAGCGCTGGCAACGGGGGTCTTCGGGGTAGCACACCTTCTTGCCGTGCTCGACCAGCATCAGGTGCAGGTCGAGGGCCTGTCGCGGCTTCGCGAGCCGGGCCTGGGTGCCTTCCCGCTTGCGCTTGGCGGTGGTCTCGTTCTCCTCGAACAGCCCGAGGCGCTCCATCACCCGCTCGGTGTGCGGATCCCACGGCAGGTTGAGCCGGTTCCTGTAGAGGGCGTCGAGGAAGTGCCCGATCCAGGGCTTGCTCAGCTTGCCGAAGACGCGCTGGAAGGTGTCGACGTTCGCGGTCTTGACCCACTCGAGCTCGGCGGTGTTCTTCAGCTCATACAGCTCGGCGAGGAAGGCGCGGACGTCGCGCGCGGACTCGATCGGGAGCTTGGCCCGCAGCAGCAGGGTCTCGATCTGGTAGAGGTTCTCGACCCGCACCTCGTTCCAGTCGGCGTAGGTGTCGCGCAGCCGTCGGAAGCCCTTCTTCGCCGCCGTCCACGAGCCCCTTCCCGCGAACAGGTACTGGACGATCGTGTCCATCGCCGCCTTGCTCCCGTCCGGGTCGGGAAAGTACGTCACACCGTACTTGTCGCTGAGGCTCTTGAAGACCTTGCGGATCTGCGTGCTGGCGGCGGGCATACGGCACTCCTGCGCAGTCGGGCCGAAACGAATCTCCCACCATAGCGATCGGGCCGCCTCGCGTCCATATTCGTTCTCGGCGCGGGGTCAGTCCTGGTCCTGGCTGATGTCCGACGCGAACACCGGCAGGGGGCGCACCGCGACGTTGACGATCAGCCCGAGGCCGGCGAGCATGTTGACCAGCGACGAGCCGCCGTAGCTGACGAAGGGCAGCGTCAGCCCGGTCACCGGCAGGAGCCCGAGGTTCATCCCGCAGTTCTGGACGATGTGCACCCCGAGCACCGTGCCGATGCCGAGCACGAGCAGGCGTCCGAAGGGATCGCGCGTGCTCTGCGCGACCTCGAGGATGCCGAGCAGCAGCACCGCGAACAGCCCGATGACCAGCCCCGCCCCGAGCAGCCCCCACTCCTCGCCGATCACCGCGAACACGAAGTCGGTGTGGGCCTCGGGCAGCCAGCCGAGCTGCGTCTGGGTGCCCTCCGCGTAGCCCTGGCCGGTCACCCCCCCGCCAGCGAAGGCGTACAGGGCGCGGGTGGTCTGGTAGGCGGTGGTCGCGCGGTGTTCGTCGGGGAACAGCAGCGCCTTGACGCGGTTCTGCTGGTAGTCGTCCATCGCGAAGCACCACAACAGCGGCAGGCACAGGAACGCGATGCCGAACAGCCCCGCCAGGTGGCGCTTGTGGGCGCCCCCGGCGTAGAGCAGCACCAGGGGCACCGGCAGGAAGGTCAACGCCGTGCCGAGGTCGGGCTGCATCTTGACCAGGGCGGCGGGGAAGGCGGCGAGGAACAGGGGCAGGAGCAACCCGTCCGGTCGCTTGAGCCGCCGCGAGCTGGCGACCGCGCAGGCGACCGCCATCACCAGCGCGAGCTTCATCGTCAGCGAAGGCTGGAACATCATCACCTTGAGGTCGAGCCAGCGCTTGCTGTGGTTGCGCACCACCCCGCCGACGGCGACCGTCAGGATCAGGGCGATGTGCAGGGCGTACAGCGGATAGCTCAGGCCGGCGAGCCAGCGGTAGGGGAACAGGGCGGTGGCGAGGAAGCCGACCGTGCCGATCGCCAACCACTTCAGCTGGTCGCGGGTCAGGCCGCCGTAGGGGTCGGCGCTGCTGATCGCGAGCAGGCCGATCGCGATCAGCAGGAGCGCCGGCGCCACGACGGCGAGCGGGAAGCGCGCGAGCCGGACCTTCACCGCTGCCCTCCGAAGTACGCCTCGAGCATCGCGGCGGCGACCGGCGAGCAGGCCTCCCCGCCGTGGATGCCCTCGGGCACCTTCTCGACCAGCACGACGAACACCACCTCCGGCCGCTCCGCGGGCGCCCAGCCGGCCAGCCAGGCGTGGTCGGTGCCGCGCCCGGCCTGGGCCGTCCCGGTCTTCGCGGCGACCCGGTAGGGCAGCTCGCGCAGGGCGTGGCGGCTCGCGGTGCCGGCCTGCACGACCTGCTCGAGGCCGCGCAGCACCGTCGCGCGGGCGCCGGGGTCGATCGGGATCTCGCGCCAGGCCGGCGGGACATGCGCCGCGATCCGCGGCTCGAGCACCTTGCCGCCGTTGGCGAGGGCGGCGAGGAAGACGCCCACCTGCAGCGGCGTCGCGAGCAGGTCGCCCTGCCCGATAGCGAGGTTCCGCGAGTCCCCGGGCAGCCAGGCGTTCGAGCGATCGTCCCAGTAGCGCTTCTGGGCCGCCGCCGCCTCGAGCCCCTCGCCGCGCGCCTCGGCCGCGAGGAAGCGCTGCTGGGCGTGGTGCCAGGCCTCGCGCTTCCAGCCCGCGTCGGGCAGCAGACCGGCGCGCTCGCCGGGCAGGTCGACGCCGGTCGCCGCGCCGAAGCCGAAGGAGCGGGCGCCGCCCGCGAGCTCGCCGGGGCCGAAGCAGTGTTCGCCGACGGTGTAGAAGAACACGTTGCAGGAGTACTGCAGGGCGGCGCACACGTCGAGCTGCAGGCCGTAGGCGTGGTTCGGGCAGCGCCAGCGGTTCGGGGTGGACGGGAACAGGGCGTTCTGGCACAGGATGCGCCGGCCCGGCGCCAGGGTCCCCCGGGCCAGGGCCTCGTAGGCGGTGTAGACCTTGAACACCGAGCCGGTCGCGTAGGTCGCGCCGCTGACGCGGTTCATGAACGCGGCGCGCGGCCCGAGCAGGCCGGCGAGAGGGTCGGTGGCCTGGCGCGTGATCGGCGAGAAGCTCGGGTAGCTCGCCACCGCCCGCAGCGCGCCGGTGCGCGCGTCCATCAGGAGCGCGGCGCCGCCTTCGGCGTGCCGGCTGTCCTTGCGGCCGCTCCACAGCTTGTCGACCTGCTGGGCGAGGGTCGATTCGGCCGCGCGCTGCACCGGCAGCATCAGGTGCAGGTGCAGGTCCTGTCCGGGCTCGGGCTTGACCGCATCGAGCACGGCGGTGACGCGTTCTCCCCGCGCCATCTCGACCCACTCGGCGCCGGGCCGGCCGCGCAGCCGCTCCTCGTAGAGGGCCTCGAGCCCGGTCTTGCCGATCGCGTCATCCATGAAGTGGGCCTCGCCGCGGATGTCGACGAACTCCTCCAGGCCGGACAGGTGGTGGCGGCGGTCTTCGAGGATCAGCCCCTCGCGCTTGTTCTCCCCGCGCAGCCGCGCGACGTCCCCCCCGTCGAGGCGGCCGAGGAAGCCGAGCACGTGGGCGGCGAGCTCACCCTGGGGGAAGCGGCGCTCGAGGTGGGTCTCGACCGCGATGCCGGGCAGGGCGGCGGTCCGCTCCGCGACGGTCCAGGCGGCCTCGGCCTCGAGCCCGCGGACCAGGATGTAGGGGCTGCTCAGCCCGATGCGCCGCTCGATGACCTTGTCGCGTTCCCAGATGCGCAGGAGGCGCTGCTCGACCTTCTCCTCCAGGGCGGCCCGCGGCTCCCCGCACAGCTCCGCGAGCAGGGCCAGGCTGCGTCCGAGCTGGCCGCACAGCTCCGGGTTGAGCGACAGGGTGTCGGCGTCGACCTCGAGGGCGGGGATCCGCCGCCGCAGGCGGGCGAGCAGGAGCGGCTTCTCCTCCGCCGGCACGCGCAGCACGAAGCCGCCCCCCGCGAGCAGCTGGCGACGCACGTCCGGCTTCGGCAGCTCGAGGTAGTGGGCGAGCCAGCCGGCGGGCAGGATCGTTGGGTCGAGCTCGGCGAGGCGGAAGGTCACGTCGAAGGTCGGCTGGTCGGAGACGAGCACCTCTCCGCCGGCCGCGAGGATGCTCCCGCGCCGGCCCGGGTAGAAGCGCACCCGCTGCAGGGCGTCCGCGGCCGCGTCGCGCAGCTCGTCGGCGTGCAGCACCTGCACGTGCCACAGGCGCCCGAAGATCAGCGCGAGGGGCAGGAGGAACAGGCAGGCCAGGGAGACCAGGCGGGCGCGGAACATGTCAGGCCTCCGTCTTGAGGAACAGATCCCAGCCGCGCACCAGCGGGATGCCGAGCATCCCCCACAGGAAAGGCTCCCAGCGCCAGCCGGGGAAGACGCCGGTCAGCATGCCGTGCATGCCGAGCTCCCCGCCGAGCAGGGCGGCGAGGAAGCCGACCTGCAGGAGGCCGCGCATCGCCTGCCAGTCCGCGGCGAGCTGGGCGAGCAGCCAGGCGCCCCCGGCGTACAGGCTCGCGAAGCTGCCGGGGGGCGTACAGCTCAGCCCGTCCTGCAGCAGCCCGGCCCAGAAGCCGAGGTGCACCGCCCGCCGCACCTTGCCGGAGGCGGCGGAGCAGGCGACGAGCACGGCGAGCATCGGCACGCCGGGCTCGACGATGTCGCGCAGCGCCCAGCCGACCTCGACGGCGAGCAGCAACTTCAGGATCGCGACGGCCAGCCCGCGCATCGGCCTCCCCTCTCGCTCACCGCAGGGACCAGGGGATGTCCGCGCTCGGCGTCAGCGCGGCCCGCGGCGGCAGGATCTCGACCAGCGTCAGGCTCTCCGGCCGCAGCGCGGGCTCGATGGCGACGCGGGGCAGCGGCTGCTCGAGCGGGTGCTCGACCGCGCTGACCGTGCCGACCCGCAAGGGGTAGCCGCAGCGGAAGCCGGCCGGCTCGCTGAGGACCGGGCTGCCGACGACCGCCTCGGGATGCTCGAGCAGCTCGAGGCGGAGCCCGTCGAGGTCGCCGGCCACCACCCCCCGCAGGGGCTTGCCGGACGCGCCCGTCGGCGTCGCCCGGGCCCGCAGGCGGAAGTCCGGGTCGGTCAGCCACATCGCCTGGCAGCGCCGCGTCGTGACCGCGATCACCCGCCCGAGCAGCACGTCGCCGCGCACGACCAGGTCTCCCTCGGCGACGCCGTCGAGGCTGCCGACGCTCAGCCAGCCGCGGCGGAAGCTCGAGGCCGGGTCGGAGTGCAGCAGCACCCGCGCGCTGCGCACCCGCGGCGCCTCCTCCGGCGGCAGCGCGGCGCGCAGCCCCTCGAGGGCGGCGCGCGCCTCCCGCTCGCGGACGAGCTCCTCCGCCAGCCAGGCGCAACGGGCCTCGAGGGCCGCGCAGCGCAGGCGCAGGCTGTCCGGGGGCGGGGCCGTGGGCGTCGGCGTCAACTTCGCGAGCCCGCGCTGCAGGGCCTCCTGCGCCCGCATCTTCCAGGGCGCGGGCAGGCCGAGCAGGGCGACGGCGACCAGCACCGCCGCCAGGCCTCGCGTGCGGGGTGTGCGTCTTCTCAAGCGATGCGGCTCCTGGGGGCGGCGGACCTGATGGAACTATCGGGCGCGCCGGCGGGATGGCTTGAGGGGGTCGGACGCGGCTTCCCATCCGGCGGCCTCGCTTCCGGCTGGATGGCCGCCGCCGCGCAAGCCGTGATGGCTCCCGACGGATGGGCGCGGGAGCGAGGGCGTCCGGCTCCGGCCCTGCCCATCGCTGCGATCACTCGCGGGGAGGTGCTCTCAGGGCCCGGGGATCCGCCGCTCCAGCCGCTCCCTCCCCACCCAGCGGGTCAGCTTCGCCGCGCGCCAGGCGGCGAGGGCGGGGTCGTCGGGGTAGGGCTCGGCGTAGGGATAGCCGGACATCGCGCCGAAGGGCAGCGGCTCGACGCTCTGGCCGTGGGCGACGTTGAAGTCGCCGTCCTTGCACCAGCCGGTGCTGTACAGGAAGTAGCGCCGCGTCCAGCCCTCGGCCAGGGCCGGCAGCGAACGCGCGTCGAAGCGCAGCACGAGCTCCTCGCCGTCGCCGAAGATCACCAGCCGATCGTCGACCTCCAGCAGCTCGGCCGCGGCGTCGCCGAAGGCGCTGCGGAACCCGCTCATCTCCTGCCACACCAGCGGCCGCTCGCGCCCGCGCTCGTCGAGCCGCCAGGGGTAGGGGCGCAGGTCGCCGCGGTCGAATTGCAGCGGGCCGCCCTCCTCGCTGAAGGGGCGCGCGAAGCCCCCGAAGCGCAGCGTCGCCTCCGCCAGAGGCAGCGGCACGAGTGGCCGGCTCGGGGGCGAGGAGGTCGCGAAGGCGAGCAGGTCCCAGGCGACCTCGAAGCTGGTCGTGATGCGCAGCCGCGGATCGGCGGGGTCGAGCAGCGCGCCGAGCGGGACCACGATCGGCTTGGTCTTGCCCGCCGGCAGCCCGATGTTCGTCGAGACGATGCGCCAGCCCCCCGCCCCGTCGGGCACCTCGAGGCGCGGGAAGAGCATCGGCTCGGAGCCGTCCTGGGCGCGGCGCACGTTGATGCTGGTGTTCGACCAGTGCAGCCAGCCGAGCATCACCAGCACCCCGGCGCTGTCCCCGGCGATGCCCTCCGGGGCCGTGAGCACCAGGCTGTGGGGCGCGACGCTGCCCGGGAAGCGGCCGCGCTGCTCGAAGCCGCGCAGGTGCACGCCGTCCTCGGCGAGCACCTCCTCCCGCCGCTCGCGGCCCCGGTCGTCGCGCACGCTGCGCGGCGTCCGCAGGGGGCCGAGCTCGAGCCAGCGCCGGCCCTCGATCGGCGGGAAGACCCACTTCTCCAGGCTGTAGGCGGAGTGCCCGGGCGGGACATCGGCGGCGTACAGGCGCACCTCGTCGAAGTAGCTGAGCTCGCGCAGCTCTTCGGTGATCAGCAGCTCGACGAAGCCGTCCGTCGTCGCGGTCCACGCCGGCAGCGGCAGCAGCTCGTCCGGATCGGCGGAGGCGTACACCCCCGGCGCGACCAGCAGGCCGAGGGGGCTGACCCCGAGCAGGTCGGTGACGAAGCGCCAGTCTTCCCCATCGCGGGCGTAGAGGAAGGGGCACGAGCCCTCGAGGCGCATCACCATGTGCAGGCTGTCGCGTGTCCCCGGCGGCGGCCGGAACAGGTACTCGCGGATGCCGTTCGGCCAGGTCGCGGTCAGCATCTCCGGGGCGTCCCCGCAGGCGATGTCGATCCACGGGCGCTCCATCCGCCGCACGATGCGCCGGTCCGCGGCGAACACCTCGACCAGCACGCCGCGCGCGTCGGCGGGCGCCTTCGCCGGCGGCGCCGACAGCCTGACCCCGACCCAGTCGGCCCCCGGCCGTCCTTGGGCCGTCAGCCGCCGCGCGCGGCTCGCATCCCAGAGCAGGAGGTCTTCGTCGTGGTCGCCGTCGAGGTCCTCCGCGAGGATGCCTCCGTCGGGGGTGTCCGCCGGAAGCAGCCCTACGCAGCCGCGCCAGCGACCGTCCCCGAGGTTCTCGAAGGCGGCGGGGCCCGAGCAGACCAGGTCGAGGTCGCCGTCGCGGTCGAGGTCGACCAGGGCGACCTCCGTGACGACCCCGGCCTCGGCCAGACAGGCGCTGGCGACCGGATCGTACGCCAGCCCCTCGGCCCCCGCCCGGAAGCCGACCAGCCCCGCCTCGGTCAACACCAGCAGGTCGCTGGCGCCGTCGCCGCTGTAGTCGCCGGCGACCAGCCTCCGCACCGGCGCCGCCACCGGCAGGAAGGCCCGGGGCGCGAAGCTGCCCTGGCGCAGGTTGACCAGCACGTCGAGGCCCGTCGCCCCGCCGAGCACCAGCTCGCGGTCGAGGTCGCCGTCGAGATCGAGGGCCTCCGCGCAGCGCCAGCGTCGCCCGGCCACCCGCGCGAGGGCCGGCCCCCGGGCGAAGCCCGCGCTCCCGCGGTTCAGCCACAGGCCGAGGCTGTCCGAGCCGTCGGTCAGCAGCAGGTCGAGGTCCTGGTCGGCCTCGACGTCGAGGACCAGCATGCCCGTGAAGCTCCCCGCCAGCCGCCCGCGCTCCTCCCAGCCCGGGGCGCCCCCGAGCAGCATCACCGCGTCGTCCGCGAGCGCGAAGGCCTCCTGCCCGGGCGCCCCGTCGACGTCGGCCGCGACGAGGCTCTGCCCGTTGAGGGGACGCACCGCGACGGCCTTCGCCAGGGGCGCATCCGCCCAGTGCAGCGCCTTCCCGTCGAGGCTGAGCAGGCCGAGGCTGAACGGCGCCGCCCCCGCCACCGGCACGACCTCCCGCACCCCGGCGGGAACCGAGGCCGGCGGCGCTTCCTCCGCCAGGCTCACCGCGCGCAGGCCGACCCGCCGGCGCAGGTCCGGCAGCTGCGGCTCGAGCAGCAGGGTCGGCTCGAGCCGCGCCTGCAGGGCGGCCGCGTCGGCGCGGAACAGGTCGGTGCCCCGCAGCAGGTTGGCGAGCATGTGCAGGGCCGGAGGCGCGGCCGCTGGAGCCGCATCCCCCGCGAGCAGCGCCCGCACCTCGGCCCCCAGGGTCGCGTCCCCGAGCCGCGCGCTCAGCGCTTCCCCCGCCTCGCGCGCCGCCGGCCGCAGCGCGGGCACGCAGGCGGCGTGCAGGAGGAAGCTGACCGCAATCGCCCCGTTCTCCGGCCACTGCTCCCAGGCCCGGGTGAGCAGCGCCGAGGCGCGCGGGTCCGCTTCCTCCGCGAGCACCCTGCCGGCCTCCCAGGCGTAGGCCGGCTCCCCGGGAGCGGCCTCGCAGGCCGCCACCAGCGCCGCGATCCGGGCGTCGTCCGCGCCCTCCTCGTAGTGCAGCGCCGCCTCGAGCAGCGCCCGGAAGGCCCGCGCCGGCCCCTCCAGCGGCGCCTGCTCGAGCCACACCCAGGCGCTGTCGAGCCGGCCCCGGCGGAAGGCGCAGACCGCGAGGTTGAACGCCGCCACCGGCTCGTCGGGCTCGGCCGCGCGCAGGGCGAGCAGCTCGGCCTCGGCCGCGGACCAGGCGTTGATCCCGAACGAGGCCGCCGCCCGCACCAGCTGCCCGCGCGCCCGCCCGCGGCGGTCTGTGCGCTCCTCCGGCGGAGGCGCGACGCTGTCGCCGCAGCCCGTGAGCGTGAGGATGACACAGACGAGGAGAAATGCGCGCATCGGAACCTCCCGGGAAGGCGGGCATCGTAGCCGGGGCCCGGGGAGTCGACAAGCCGTCGGTCGGGTCCTACTCCGCCTCCTCTTCCAGCACCCCCGCCGCCCGCAGATGTTCGAGGAAGCGCGCCTTCAGCGCATCCCGCGACAGGTGCTTGCGGTTCTTGTCCACCTGCAGGTAGACCTTGAGCAGGAAGGCGTGGCGCTCGTCGTAGAGCAGCTCGACGCGCGGCGCGGAGCCGCCCCACAGGGCGTCGTCGGTCTCCTGCCAGGCGACCTTGTGGACGCGGGTGCGCTGGTCGGCGTCGACGTCCTCCTCTTCGAGCAGCTTGGTCGCGAGGAAGCGCCGCAGGGCCTCGAGCTCGACCGGCAGGTTGGCGGTGAAGCGGTAGGTCAGCACCCCGGTCGAGCGGCGGGTCAGCCAGCGCATCAGGGCCATCAGGGCGAAGGCGATGCAGGCCCAGGTGCCGAGGTTGATCAGGAACCAGACCAGCGGCCGCCGCATCAGGGGCTCGACGATGAAGCTCTTCGCCCACTCGGTGTCGGTGACCGACCACTCCCCGGTCAGCCGGTCGAGGATCTCGAAGGCCAGGGTCCCGGACAGCACGATCTGCAGGATCTCCAGGCTCGAGCTCGCCCGCTCGTTGCTGCGGAACACGCTCTCGAGGTTCTTGGAGTTCGCGCGCATCGCCTCCTGCAGCCGGAACATCTGGGTCTCGGAGATCACGTCGGTCATCTCCCGCAGCCCGTCGAGCTCGTGGCGCGCGCCGTGCACGTTCTTGCGCAGGTCGCGCACCCGGCGCCGCAGGTCTTCCCGCCCACGGCCGATCGACAACAGCGCGTGCAGCTGCTCGTCGATCGCGTCGCGCGGCGCGGGCTCCTCGAACAGGTCGAGGCTCTCGGCGAGGTAGGACAGGGTCTCGTCGAGCAGGATCACGTCCTTCGAGGCTTCCGACAAGATCCGCCGGATGCGCGGGATGCTGTTCGGGTCGCGCTCGTACACCTGGATCAGGTGCCGCACGCTCTTCAGGGTGTCGCCGAGCACGAAGGTGCGGTTGAAGAAGTTGCGGATGAAGATGTCGAGCCCCATCAGCGCGAGGTAACCGCACAGGGTCGCCTCGTAGTCGCGGCAGCGCGGGCCGGCGAGCAGCAGCCCGTGGCGGCCGAGCACGAGCAGCAGCTCGTCCGCTTCCCCGAGATCCCAGGCGTTCTGGGTGTCGCCGAGCACCTGCTTGAGCTCGTTCTCGTGCGCCTCCTTGTCCATGTAGCCGGCCGCCGGCAGGCGCGGCGTGATGCCCTCCGCGAGCAGCACGTTGAACTTGTCGCGGTTGCGCGAGTCGCCGAGGAAGGTCATCTCGAGCAGGCTGCGTTGATAGGAGGAGATCAGGCTGTCGACGATCTGCGAGCTGTCCTGGTGGATGTCCGCGAGCAGCCGCGACAGGTGGTCGAGGGAGACGTGGTCGGCCCCGTGCTGCAGGATCGCCTCGACCCGCAGGCCGTAGATCGTGTTGCCCGCCTCGCGCATGTGCACGCCGAAGTGCTCGACCTGCACGATGCCGGGATCTTCCGGGTAGTAGACCTCCGCCTCGAAGTTGATGTGGCGGGTCAGGTCGAAGTCGAGGATGGAGACGCTGGTCAGGCCGGAGGCGACCTCGAACTGGGTGCCGGTCGGCTCCTCGTCGACCAGGGCCGTGAACAGCCCGCCGGAGACCCGCTCGCTCGCCCCGAGCTTGTCGTTGAGGGCGACGATCTGGTTCGCGCCGAAGGGGATCCACTCGCCGACCATCAGGTGGACATGGGCGAGGCTGATCACCTCCTCGAGCTCGTCGCGGATGTTGCTGACGCCCGCGGCCGCTTCCTCCGCACGTCCCGAGTTGTCGGTAGGAAGCGCCGGACCGGTGCGCAGGCAGCCCGGCAGCCAGGGGCTCGAGACGTAGGAGACGTCCTCGCACTCGGTGATCGTCGAGACGATGTCCTTGCCGGGGCCGCGCAGGTGGAAGAGGTCGCCGTCCCAGCGCACCTCGAGCAGCCCCTCCCCGCACTCGATCAAGGCGTCGACCACGGCGCGCTGCGACTCGGTCACCTCGGCGAGCATCGCCAGACCGTCCGGGGAGATCTGGTAGGCGGTGACCGACTGGTACTCCTTCGACGACAGCTTCAGCCCGTTGACCAGGCCGCCCTCGCGCAGGTCGTCGATGTCGTCGCGGCCCTCCTGCGAGATGTTCAGGTACACCCGCCGCGTGCCGATCACCTCGGAGGCGGGGGCGTAGTCGTAGTCGAAGACCTTGGCGACCGTGCCCTCGTAGAGCAGCACGAGCAGCGGGATCTTGCGGATCCAGCGCTCCTTCTCCGCGGCCGAGCGCGCGCAGTGGCTGTAGCGCGAGATCAGGTAGAGCAGCTTGAGATGGTCGGGGGTCCAGTCGGAATCCCGGGTCCAGGGGACGACCGCGCCTTGCACATGCGCCTCCGGCTAAAGGTCTGGAAGGAAAAGAACGACTCGTCGCGGAACAGTTATGTAGGGGAGGGGTTCACCCCCTCCCGTCGTAGGTCGGGAACCGACGCACACCTCCAGTCCCTTGCGCTGAGGTCATTCCTTTCCAGCCCCTAACGGTTGCCGTAGTTGTGGGCGCTGCGCTCTTCGTTGCGGTCGGTCGCCGGCGGCGGCTCGGGGGTCAGGGCCGAGACCCGCGCGGCGAGCTCTTCCGGCAGCGGCTTGTCGAGCGCCGCCAGGGCCGGCGCGAGCTGCTCGGGATGACGGGCGCCGAGCAGGGGCGCGGTGACCCCGGGCCGGGACGCGACCCAGGCGACCGCCAGGCTGACCGGGTGCCAGCCGGCCTCGGCGGCGAGGGCGGTGAAGGCCTCGGCGGCGGTGAAGTTGGACGCGGCGCCGTAGCGGGTCGCGTACATCTTGTTGTGGGCCAGGCGCCCCTCGTCCGGGCGGGCGCCGCGGTTGTACTTCCCGGTCAGGATGCCGCCGGCCAGGGGGCTGTAGGGGAAGACCGCGAGCTCTTCGGCCCGGGCGAGCGGCAGGATCTCGACCTCGACCTGGCGCTTGAGCAGGTTGTACATCGGCTGCATCGCGACCAGCGGCGCCCAGCCGTGCCGTTCCTGGATGCCGAGGGCGCGGGCGACCTGCCAGGCGGCGAAGTTGCTGACCGCGGGGTACAGCACCTTGCCCTGCTGCACGAGCAGCTCGACCCCGCGCAGGGTCTCCTCAAGGGCGGTGCGGTCATCGAAGCGGTGCAGGTACAGGAGGTCGATGCGGTCGGTGTCGAGGCGGCGCAGGCTGGCCTCGACCGCCCGCACCAGGTGGTAGCGGCTGGTGCCCCGGGCGTTCGGGCCCTTGCCGGTCGGGAAGTAGGCCTTGGTCGCGAGCACGACCTCGTCGCGGCAGCCCTTGCAGAGCTGGCCCAGGATGCGCTCGGACAGACCCTGGTTGTACACGTCGGCGGTGTCGAACAGGTTGACACCCGCCTCGCGGCATTGCTGGAAGAGGGCGCGCGAGGTCGCGCGGTCGGCCGGGTCGCCGAAGGACATCGTGCCGAAGCCGAGGCGCGAGACGCGCACGCCGGTGCGGCCGAGGAAGGTGGTCTCCATGTCGCCTCCATGTGCCCGGGTGGGTGCGGGCATCATAGGGATGGAGAGGGAGCGGGACAATCGCTCAGTCCTCGAAGCGATCGGTCCAGTGGCCCGCGTCGTCGTCTCCGCCGTTGTGGGGCTTGCCGAGCAGGAAGCCCTGACCGTAGGCGAAGCCGAGCTCCTCGATGTGGCGGCGGTCCTCGGCGTCTTCCAGGCCGAGGGCGATCAGATGGGCGCCGACGAACTCCGCCGTCGCGATCAGCTCGCGCAGCAGCACGCTCTTGGTCGGATCGTCCCGCAGCCCGCGCACCAGCTCGGGGTGTGTCTTGACCGCCTGGGGCTTCAGCGTCAGCACCGCCTCGGTCGAGGCGTTGGCGAAGTCGACGTGGTCGAGGGCGAGCTGGACGCCCTCCTGGCGCAAGGTGTCCGCGACGCCGGCGACCTTCGCGGCGTCTTCCCCGAGCTGCCGGCAGTCGACATCGAGGAAGAGCTTGTGCCGCCCGCGCGCACGCAGCGCCTCGAGCAGCCGCGACAGGGGCGTGTTGACAAGGGTCGCGGGCAGGATGTTGACGTGCAGGCACAGCGGCTCGGCGACGTCGCGGTTCGCCTCGAGGCAGGTGCGCAGGCAGAGCAGGTCGATCTCCTCGCTGATGCCGAGCTCCCGGGCGATCGCGAACAGCTCCCGCGGCTGCTCGAGGCCCCGCGGGCCGCGGATCAACAGCTCGTAGAAGGCGCAGCGCCCGTCCTTGAGCGAGAAGGCCGGCTGGCGCAGCACGTGCAGCTCGGCGCCGCCGCGCAGGGTCGCCTTCCAGCGCGCCATCTCCCGCAGCCGGTTGCGCTCCGCCTCGACGACGACGACCTTGCCGACGGTGCGGGCCGTGCGCAGCGACAGGGCGAGGTGGAAGATGTCGACCAGCGAGCGCAGGGAGCGCGCGCGGTCGAGCTCCGCCACCGCGGCCCGCACCTCGACCGGGGTCGAGCCGGTGCGGCGCAGGCGCAGGGCGCGGATGTCCCGGGCCAGGCTGGCGGCGATCTCGGTCGCGTCGGCCAGCGGCGTCGCCGGCAACAGCAGCAGGAACTCGCCACCCCCGAGCCGCCCGAGCACCGCCTCGGTGCGCGTCAGCCCGCGCAGCCCCGCGGCGACCTTGCGCAGGAGCTGGTCGCCGGTCGCGTAGCCGAAGGACTCGTTGAACCAGCGCAGGTTCGCGCAGTCGAGCAGCACCGCCGTCGGCCGCGCTCCCCGCACCGTCCGCGCCCGCTCGAGCACGACATCGAGGGCGCGCTCGAGGCCGCGCCGGTTGCGCAGCTCGGTCAGGGCGTCGCGGTCGGCGGAGGCGTCGAGCTGCGCCCGGGCCTGGAA
>JAUIEM010000095.1 GCA_030428695.1 bacterium | reverse complement strand
CAGACGAAGTCGCCGATGGTCGCCTCCTGCTGCTGGAAGCCGAAGTCCGCGTCGAGGAAGTCCTCCCCTGCCGCCAGGGTGACCGCCACCGGGTCGCTCCCCCCGGTCAGCACCAGTCCGGCCGGCACGCTGCTCGCGTCGACGGCGACGCTGTAGCTCCCGGCCGCCAGGTCCGTGAGCAGGTAGCCCCCGTTCACGTCGGTCACAGCCGAGGGCTCGCCGGCGTCGAGCACCCCGTTGGCGTTGAGGTCGAGGAACACGGTGAGGCCCGTCCGGCCCGGCTCCCCTGCATCCTGCACGCCGTCCCCGTCCAGGTCGTTCCAGACGAAGTCGCCGATGCTCCCGGGGCTCTCGATGGTCACGGGGTGGTCCTCGACCTCTCCGTCCGTCGCCGTGCCCGTCGGGTTGGCGGCGGCCGCATCGGTGGAGAGCCGCAGCCGGGCGTAGGTGCTCGCGACCGCGCCGGCGGGGACGACGGGCAGCGTCAGCGTGAAGACGGCGTCTACGCTGCCGTCCGGAACGGTGACCTGGGCGCGCTCGTTCGCGTTGTCGAAGACCCCGTCCCCGTTGTAGTCGATCCACGCGTAGAGCTGCGCGGCGGAGCCGGTGGTGTTGGTCGCCGTGACGCTGAGCGCGGAGCTGAAGCCGATGACGGCGGCGATCGCTCCGACCCCGTCCTCGTCGTCGGTGGCGTCAGCGTCGTCGCCGTCGGCGGCGGCGCTCGGCAGGCCATCGAGCTCTCCGTCGACGGAGGAGCCGAGGAAGAGCGTCATCTGCGAGGTGTAGAGGAGATGGACGGGACCGTTGTCGGTCACCAGGGTCTCGTAGTTGCCGGGGCCGGTGCCGGCGCCGGTGTCGGGCGCGTCGCCGAGATCGTTCGCCGCCGTGAGCCAGGCGGCGGACAACAACAGCAGGAAGGGAAAGGGGACGTGGAGGATGCGGTGCATGGGGGACCCTCGGAGATGCGACGGAGACTGATAGCAGACGCCGACGGCGCACGCAAGCCGCCCCTACGCCTCCGGGATCGGCGCGACCAGCAGCCGGTGCCGGGCGCGCTCGTCGAAGGAGAGCGCGGCCTCGGCGGCGACCTCTTCGACCACGGTCCAGTCCCGGGCGTCGGCGGCCTCGACCTCCTGCGGGCAGACCAGCCGCTCCGAGAAGAGCCGCGCGACGGGCTCCCCGCCCACCAGCAGCCGGTCGCTCTCGACGACCCAGAGGAGCGGGATCGCCGGCCGCGCGCTGAGCACGAGCTGGCGCAGCCGCAGCTTGCCCAGGGCGGGCAGGAGGAAGGCCCGCAGGCCGAGGTCGAAGAGCGCGAGATGGCGGATCCGCGGGTCGGCGTCGAGGGTGAACAGCCACACCTCGGAGAGCTCTCCGGGCGCGG
The DNA here is from genome assembly GCA_030428695.1 of bacterium. The sequence continues at coordinate 25,121 of JAUIEM010000095.1, read as the reverse complement.
GCTGCTGGCCATTGTGGCGGTAGGGCAGGAGGAACCAGCAGGGCTGCGCGGAGGTGTTCTCGAGCTCGAGCTCGAAGCTGGCGTCGATCCACGGCGGGCTGCCGTGGACGAAGGACTCGAGGACCGCGCGCGCCGGCATCAGACCTCGTCCAGCTGCAGTCGACGGATCGAGTCGAGGCGCAGGCCCCCGCCCTGGCCCTTGAAGTCCTTCATCGTGATCTTCTTGTCCGTCTCGCCCTGCATGTCGAGCCCCCAGTACTGGTAGTAGTCGACGACCTCGAGGTAGTCGGGATCCTCCAGCGCGTAGCCGGGGTCGCCGTCGTTCTCTTCGAGGGCGATCTGCCAGGCCTCGAGCAGCTTCTTCTTCGCCAGCTCGCGGTGGGCCTTGCCCGCGTCGGAGTTGAACTCCTCCATCAGGGCCATGTCCATGTCCCGCTCGAGCTTGGGCTTGACGCCGAAGCCGGCGTAGTAGCGTTTGGTGCCCTTGTCGTAGACGTAGAAGGCGTTCTCGCCCTGCCAGGGGCTGTCCGGGTGCTTGTTGAGGAAGTCGGTCGTGTTCGAGAAGTACACCCAGTCGCCGATGTCGAGCTCCTTGCGGTCTTTGATCTCCTTGTTCTGCAGGCGCTTGCGGATGTCGACGTTGGGCCGGTTGGCGATGTCCTGGGAGATGGTCAGCTTCGGGAAGGCGGCGTCGAACTCCGCCGGACCGATCAACTCGAGGATCGCGCGGTACAGGACCGCGACCGCGCAGGAGGCGCACTCGAGCCGCGACGGCCCGATCTCGAACAGCGCCTTCAGCGCGACGTGGGGCTTGACGCCGGCCTTGACGACGAAGGTGTAGGGCTCGCCGGTGTACTCCCAGTAGTCGACCGGGAGGTAGCCGCGCGAGGTCATCTCCTCGCGAGTGATCGGGATGCCGTCGGGGTAGCGGCTCGAGAAGTTGTAGTTGAGGATGTCGCCGTCGATCTCGGTCTCGACCTTGATCATCCACTTCGCGGCGGCGTCGCCCTCGGGGCTGCACTGCAGGACGGCGTCGCGCTTCTTCTTCGTCAGGATCACCGTCCGCGGCGGCCGCGCCTCCCGCGCCGCCTGCAGGAGCTGATCGGCGAGGCGCCGGGCGGCCGCCTCGAAGCCCGCGGGGCCTGCGGGCACCTCGACCTGCAGCGCGACCCGCTCGACCCGGCCCTGCACCTGCAGCGCCCGCTCGGAGACCAGGCCGAGGGCGCGCTCGAGCAGCCGCGGCCCGAGCCGCGCCCCGGCCCCGCTGAAGCGGACCTGCTCGAACCGCAGCGGGCCGTCGCCCGGGGCCTCGGCGAAGTAGCGCCGCTCGAGCGCCCGGGAGCGCTGCTCGGCGCCGCCGTCCACCCGGCCCCGGGCCTGCTGCACCAGGTGCTCGGCCTCGTGGGCGAACAGCGCCTCGCCTTCGGGGGAGTCGACGGCCGGCGCGCCGCGGGTCCAGTACACCTTGTCCCCGGAGGCGAAGGCGCGCGCCCCGATCCGCGCGCCGAGCGCGTCGACCGCCGGGCCGCGCACCAGCTTCGGGGTCTGCAGCTTGCGCTGGGTGAAGGCCTCGAGCCGGTCGAGCAGGCCGGAGGGGGCGGAGCGCACCTCGCTCCGGCTGTCGAGGGCCTCGAGCCCGCCCAGCTCGGAGGGCCGCAGCTCGCGCTGGCGCAGCTTCGCGCGCTGGCGGTCGGCGAGCTGCTGGAAGCGGTCGAGGTCGCGGGTCGGCGGGGGACGCCGGGGCGGTCGGGCCTGCCGGGGGCGGCGCGCGGCGGGGGCTCCTCCGCCCGTGATGATCAGCTTCCCGATGTGGATGCCCACGCCGGCCTCCTGTGGTGTTGACTCCAAGTATAGCGAGCGCCGCGCGGATCGCACCCCGGCGGATGGACACCGGCCGGCGGCCTGTGCTAGCCTTGTGCTCCTCGCCCCATCGGGAGGAGCGCCGCATGGCCGAGCATATCCCCAGCGGCTGGAACCCTCGACGCCTGCGGCAGAACGTCGGGATCTGTACGCTGGCCGCGGTCCTCGCTCCCTTCGGCTGGCTGGTCTCCTTCGCGCTCGCGCGCCCGCGGTCACCCTGGCCTCACCCCTGGGATGCGCTGGCCGAGCACCTGTTCGGCGCCCCGGGCCTTGTGCTGCTCTGCGCGACCCTGCTGTTCGCGCTCGCCGGTCGCTTCTTCCTCCGCCTCGCGCGCCGCTTCGTCGGCTACGTCGAGGCGGGCCCGGACGGTCGGTCCTCGGCGGATGCGGCGGCGGGCCTGGCGCTGCGCTGGCTGAGCCTGGGGCTGACGGCGCCCTGCCTCTTGTTCGCGTGGAGCCACCGGGGCTCGTCCGAGCTGGTGCTCAGCACGATCCTCTTCGCCCTCGCGGTCGTCGTCGCGCAGCTCGGGGTCTGGTACGGGCGCAAGCTCGACGCCGCCCACGCCGCGATCGCCGCGGGGCATCGCGCGGTCCGCCGACCCGGCGTCGCGCCGCCGCCCGCCCCCGCCGGAGAGGGCCGCGCGCTGTGGCGGGCGGGGCTGGTCAGCGGCGGGGTGCTCGGCGTGGTCGTCTCCGCCCCGGCCGTGCTCCTCGCCACCGCCGGCATCGCGGTGCTGTCGCGGCCGATCACGTGGAAGCGGCTCGACGGGCTGATCGTCGGCCTGTCGATGCCGCTGGCGGCGGCTTTCTGCCTCGCGATCGGCGCGCTGTTCGCCCGCTTCCTCCGCCGCCTCGGTCCGCTCAGCGCCGCGCTGCGGAAGCGCGCGGACGGCCTGGTCGCCGCCGCCCGCGGCGCGCCGGACTACACGCTGGCGCGGCCGGAGGTCGAGCGGGTCGCCGGCATCGGGCGGCTGCTCGGCATCGTCGCGCGCAGCTTCCAGCGCCTCGCGCTCTTCGCCTTCGCGGTCGCCCTGGTCCTCGACTGGTCGCTCCGGCCGCTGATCCTGGTGTTGCCGGTCGCGCTGACGGTGATCCTCGACGCCGCCGCGACCGCCCTCGAGCAGGTCGCCTGTGGGCTGCTCGAGCTCGCGCGGGTGCAGGACGCGACGCTGCCCCGCCTCGAGCTCGCGCAGTCCAACCCCGAGGAACCCGCCTGACGCAAACTTCGATTTTTTTTAGACCCAAACCGGCGTCCCCCCGCCACTCCCTGGTGGAGGACCCCCAACATGCGGCAGAGCTCCGTGCGAGAAGATCCCCTGGCCACCGCGCTCACCGCCCTGCGCCCCCGGGCGCTCGGCTTCGCCTACGCCTTGTTGCGCGACTTCCACGCCGCCGAGGACGCGGTGCACAAGGCCGCGGCCATCGCGCTGGAGAAGGACGCTTCACGGCGCGGCGAGGACATCGACGCCTGGTACTTCGGCATCCTGCGTAACGTCCTGCGCGGCGAGCAGCGCAGCCGTCAGGCGACCCCGCTGATCCACGACACCGCCCTGGTCGAGAGGCTGGCCGCGCGCTGTCGCACCGCGCCGCTCGAGCCCTGGCCGCTGGTCGCCCTGCGGCGCTGTTTCGCGCGCCTGTCCGTCGCCCTGCAGCGCCTGTTCCACCTGCGCTACACGGAGCGCCGGCCTTGCGCGGCGATCGCCGCCGAGCTCGGCACCGGCGTGCACACCGTGTACACCCGCCTGAAGCGCGGCAAGGCTTCCCTGCGGGCGTGCGTGGAGCGCCAGCGGGAGGACGGAGCGTGAACGCCGACGAACGATGCCAGCGCTACCTGGCCGGCCTGCTCGATCCCGCCCGGTGCGAGGCCTTCGAGCGCGAGCTCGCCGCCAGCCCCGCGCTGCTCGACGCGCTCGCCGCCCGCGCGCTCGCCGAGGTCTGCCTGCAGGAGGCGCTGCAGGGGGTGCCTTCCCCGCCACCACCGAGGAGAAGGAGCTCACCGATGAAGTGGATCGTCGCCGCCGTCGCCCTGCTCGCCCTGGGCGCCATCCCGCTGTACACCTTGCTGCCCGCGCCCACGATGGCCGTCGACCTCGCCTCGCTGACCGGGCTGGACGACGGGAGGCCCCTCACGGTCGAGTGGCGGGCTCCCGGCACCGACGCCTGGACGCCCGTCCCGCCGGCCCCGGTCCAGGTCGCCCCCGGCCCCCTCGAGCTGCGCCTGACCCGGCCCGGCTACGCGCCCCGGCTGCACGTCCTCGAGGCCGGCATCGTCCCGCCGGAAGAGAGCCGCGCCCGGCTGTTCGCCCTGCTTTCCGACGGCGCCTGGCAGCCGGAGACCTGGATGCTCGAGGCCTGCACCCTCGCCGCCGAGCTGATCGAGGCCGGCGCCTGGCAGCGGGCGCGGGAGGCCCTGCTGCCGGTCGTCGCCGCCGACCCGGAGTTCCGCGACGCGGGCGCGCAGCTCGACCGGGTCGAAGCGGAGCTCGAGCGCCTGGAGCGGGAGCTCGAACGCCTCCGAAAGCTCGAGGAGCAGCTGCTGCAGGCCTTCCACCAGGCCGAGGACGCGCTCGCGCGCGGCTCCCGCGACGAGGCCCGCCAGGCCCTGGCGCAGGTCTTCGCCCTCGGCTCCGCGCCCGGGCTCGCGGCGTCCCCCGCGGGCGCGGAGCTCCTCGAGCGCGCGGTCCGGCTGCAGCAGGAACTCGAGCGCTTCGCGGAGGACTGGCCCGGCGTCGTCTGCGTGCACGCACCGCCGCTGCTCGGCGAGGCGCTCGTCGAGGCGGACGGCATCACCCTGCGCTGGAGCGCGAACGAGCGGAACGACAACGTCGACATCACAGAGTACCACATCTTCCGCGCCGCCGACCTGACCGATCCCGCCGCGCTCGATGCGTTCGTGGAGGTCGACAGCATCGAACCCGGCGGCGCGACCGCGCTGACCTGGAAAGACACGGAGGTCGAGCCCGGCGTCTCCTACATCTACTATGTGGTCAGCCATGCCGTGCCCGGCGTGCGGGCGGTCTCCTCGGAGGCGGGCTTCCGCTTCGAGGAGAAGGACTACGCGCAGTCCAGCGCCCGGACGCCGCCGCTCGTCCTCCCCGGGCGCTGAGCCGCGACCGGGACCCGATGGATCGGGGCCAGGTCCAGGGCTACAATCGGGGCATCCGCGACCTCCCGGAGCTGCGATGTCCCTCCGCGACCAGGTGCTGGCCCCCGTAGAGGCCCACGGCGCCATGTTCCCCGCTCCCGCCCGCCACGACGAGCCCGCCGGGAAGCGGCACGGAGCCCGGTCGTGAGTCCCCGCGAGACATGGGTCCCCGAGCACTGGCGCAAGGGCAGCTTCTTTCCGTGGCGCGGCGGGCCCCTGAGCACCCCCGGCCCGAAGGTCTCGCTCGCGGCGGCGCGCAAGAAGCTGCTCGCCCGCGTGTCGAAGGCGACCGCGGCCGCCCGCAAGGCGCCCGCCGCGTGGAAGCCCCGCTTCAAGAAGCTCAAGGCCCGGCTGCAGGCGGCGCCGGCCGAGGATCCCGCGAGCGAGGAGGAGGCCGCCCTGCCCTGGGTGCTGATCTTCCAGCTCGAGCGTCCGGAGGCCATCCTGCGCGCCGTCGTCGACCGCTGGGTGGCGGCGCGCGGCGTGGCCTGGACGACCGCGGCGCTCGGTGCGGCCGAGCGGTTGTGGGTAGAGGAAGGGGAGGCGCTCTCCCGGGCACAGCAGTACGCGCGCTCCTCCCTCCGCCTGCTCATCGCGCTGCTGCGCCTGCGCGCGCACCTCGCCGCGGTCCCCGAGGCCGAGCACCGGGCCGCCCAGGACCGGGCGGAGGAGCTTCGCGAGGGCTTCGCGCCGGCGCGGCGCAGCTGGACCAGCCTGCTGTTCCCCGCGCGGCGGGATTGGTGGGAAGAGGACGAGCGTGCCACACGCTACGAGCACCGGGACCTCGACAAGGACGTGAAGCGCCCCTTGCGCCGGCGCCTGGTCTTCTCCGTACAGGACGCCGCGCAGGCCGCGCTCGTGCGCGACGTGCTCAGCACCACGACCTCGCTGTCGGCGACCCTGACCCTGGCCGCCGCGCTCGGAGAGGATGCGGAGGCGCTGTTGCCGGACCTCGCGTACTACGACAAGAAGAACGTCGCGGAGGCCGAGCGCTACCTCCCGACCGACGCCGCCTTCGCCACCCTCGCCCGGCAGTCGACCGCGGAGGTGAAGGGCGCGGCGGCGCTGCGGGCGGCGGCGGAGCGCTCTCCGCGGCGGGCCATCCGCGTGCTCGGGGAGATGTGCGCCGACCGGGGGCGCCAGCGGGGGGTCTACGCCGAGCACTGGCCCCTGTTCGAGGACGTCCTCCGCGCGGTGCTCGCCTCCCACCCCGCCGCCCGGGCGACGGTCGAGCCAGCGCTGAGCGAGGCGGCCCGGGCCGAGCTGGAGCGCCTGCACGCAGGGAGCGCCGCGCCGGTCGAGAAACCCGACGTCGACCCGCCGCGGCTCCCCGGCGCCCGCCAGGCAGCCAGCCCGCGGAAGACGCCGGGCGACGGCGCGCCGCTCTTTCCTCCTCCCCAGGTCGCCCTGCCCGGTTTCTGCGCCCCCGGCGCGCTGCCGGCGCCGGCGCAGCGCGACGGGGACGCGCTCGGCGCCCCGGCGGTCGAGAGCCTGCTCTCGATGCTCGCCTCCTCGACTCCGGAGGCGCCCCACGCGGGCCTGGCTCCGGTGCGCGAGGCCTGCACCGGGGAGTCGCTCGGGGACTTCTCCTGGGCCCTGTACGAAGCCTGGTCCCGGGCGGGCGCCCCCGCCTCGGGCCAGTGGGCGCTGCACCAGCTCGGCTGGCTGGGGGACGAGCGCTGCCTGCGCAAGCTCGGCACCGTCCTGCCGCAGTGGCCCGGCCGCGACCGGTTCCACCACGCGGTGGCGGGGCTCGCGGTCCTCGAGGCCCACGGCTCCGACACCGCCCTGATGCTGCTCGAAACGATCGCCCAACGGGCCCGCAGCCTGCCGCTGCGGAAGCGCGCCCGGCAGACCCTGCGGCGCCTCGCCGCGGCCCGCGGCCTCGAGGAGGAGGAGCTGCGGGACCGGGTCATCCCCGACTTCGGGCTCGGTCCGGAAGGCACGCTGACCCTCGACTACGGCCCCCGCACGCTGACGGCCTCCTTCGACGAGCAGCTGCGTCCCTACGTGTGCGACGCGGCCGGCCGCCGCCTGGCGCGGCTGCCCCGGCCGGGCAAAAAGGACGACCCTGTGCGCGCTCCGGCCGCCGCCGCGCGCTACAAGCAGCTGAAGAAGGATGTGCGCAGCTGCGCCGCCCTGCAGCTGCGCCGCTTCGAGCAGGCGATGAGCGAGGGCCGCCGCTGGTCCCTGGCCGGCTTCACCCCGCTCGTGCGCCACCCCCTGACGATCCACCTGGTCCGGCGGCTGATCTGGGGCACCTACAGCGCCGCCGGGAAGCTCGCGCGGGCCTTCCGCGTCACGGTCGACCGCGACTTCGCGACCCTCGACGACGACGAGCTGCGCCTCGAGCCGGACGCGCGCATCCGCCTCGTCCACCGCCTCGAGCTCGAGGACGCCGACGCTGTGCGCTGGCTGCAGCGGCTCGCCGACCACGAGCTGCTGCAGCCCTTCGCCCAGCTCGAGCGGATGTTCTTCGTGCCGACGGAGGACGAGCGGGAAGCGCACGAGCTGACCCGCGTCGCCGGCCTGGTCGTCCCCACCGGCCGGCTGCTCGGCCTCGAGCGCCGCGGCTGGCGGCGCGGGCCAGCACTGGAGGGCGGGATCATCCGCTGGCTGAGCCGCCCGCTGGCCCGCGGACGCGTCGCGAAGCTCGCGCTGGCGCCGGGCATCTTCGCGGGCAGCGCCCTCGAGGAGGCGAGCCAGACCCTCGGCGGCGTCTGCCTCGACACCGGGCACGACGACGGCCGGCGGGAAGCCCGGCATCCCTTCGGCGCGCTGAGCCCCCGCGCGTTCAGCGAGCTCGTGCGCGACCTCGAGAGTCTGCGCGGAGGCTGAGCCCGCGCGGGGCGGCGTTCGATCAGGCTATCTGGCCTCCGCATAGGTTGCCCCAGCGGGGGACGTCGGTTCCCGGCCAACGACGGGAGGGGGTGAACCCCTCCCTTACCTCGGTGTGTGTGTTTTTACCGGGGGTAGGCGCGGGGTTGATCCCCGCCTGCCGGACGAGGAAGAACTTGCGCGGAGGTCAGTAAACAGAATGATCTTGCCCGCGAGCGAAGTCGGTTCCCCAATGACGGAACCCCTCCCTGCACAGATATCAGACCACTCCACGGAGGTCAGACACGTGACCGACGAAGCGAAGTTCGATGACGAGGCGGCACGCCGTCTCGAGGTGATCTACCAGACGCCCGACGTCGTCCACCAGCGGCTGCGGACGCTCCGCGCCCTCGGCCTGCGTCCCGGTCAGCGCGTGCTGGACCTCGGCGCGGGTCCCGGCTTCCTGACCCGGGACATCGCGGCCAGCGTCGGGGAGACCGGCCTGGTGCGGGGCCTGGACGCGAGCGAGGCGATGCTTGAGCGCGCGCGGGCCCGCTGCCGGAAGCTCCCCTGGGCCCGCTTCGACCACGGCGACGTGACCGCGCTCCCCTACGAGGACGCCTCCTTCGACGCGGCCGTGTGCGTCCAGGTCTACGCCTACGTCCCGGCGGTGCGCGCGGCCCTGGCACAGCTCTTCCGGGTCGTCGCGCCGGGCGGACGGGTGGTCATCGTCGACACCGACTACGCCTCCTGGGTGCTGCACACCAGCGACCCGGAGCGCTTCGCCCGCATCCGCGCGGCCTGGGACGAGCACTCGACCCATCGCGATCTGCCCCGACGGCTCATCCCCCTGTTGCGGGAGGCGGGCTTCGGTCTGCAGGCGCGCGAGATCATCCCGATGTTCAACACCGAGTACCATCCCCACACCTACAGCCACGGGCTGCTCGACTTCGTCGCGAGGTTCGTCGTCGGCCGCCATGGCCTCGGCGAAGCGGACAGCGCCGCCTTCCGCGCCGACCTGGAAGCCCTCGGCAGGTCTGGAGCCTTCTTCTTCAGCCTGAACCGCTACCTGTTCGTCGCGCACCGGACGGGCTAGTCGACGGGAGCCCCCCACACAACCCGTGCATCTCGCCCACGGCTCGGTACCATGCGTGCTCGCCGCCGTTGAAGGAGCCAGCGATCACGACGCCCCCCCTCGAGCTGCGCTCGGGTCTGCGCGTGTGGATCCGACGTTTCGACCTGCGCGCCGGACCGGTGCTGCTGACGGTCGCCTTGTCGCTGACCTCGGCGCTGTTCGACGGGCTGAGCGTGGGGATCCTGGTGCCGCTGTTGCACACGATCCTCGGCGACGCGAACACCGACGGCACCGTGCTCGCCGCGCTGGCGGCGTGGCTGCCGGAGACCTGGGACGCGACCACGCGCATGATCGCCCTCGCCCTGTGCGCCTTCGCCGCGGCGGTCATCCAGCAGGGGCTGCGCTACGCCGCGGGGGCGACCAACGTGTCGCTGAGTGTGCGCGCGGTCAACTCGCTGCGCAAGCGGATCTTCACCCGCATCTTCGGCTACGGCCGGCTGTTCTTCGACCAGGCCAGCGCCGGCACGCTCAGCTCGCTGGTGTTGCGCCACTGCAACCAGCTCGCGCAGGCGGTGCGGGAAGGGCAGAACGCGTTCCAGAACGGCGCCGTGCTCGTGGTCTACATCGGCCTGATGTTCGTCGTCTCCTGGCAGCTCAGCCTCGGGGTGCTCGCCTGCGCGCCGCCGCTGCTCCTGTTCGTGCGCTGGCTGCTGAAGCGGGTCGAACGGCGCGCGAACGCGGGCTTCGCGAGCGACACCAGCCTCGACCGGCACCTCGCGAACACCCTGCAGTGCGTCGGCCTGATCAAGGAGAACGCCCGCGAGCCGGCGGAGGTCGAGCGCTTCGCGGCGCTGAGCGACGAGGAGACCCGGCGCCACGCCGCGACCCTGCGCGCCGCCACGCTGGTCGATCCGGCCCAGCGGGTCGCGATGCTGTTCCTCGTGCTCGGGGCCGTGATCGGGGTCGCGTTCGCGATCCGGGCCGCGCTGATCTCGCCGGCGGGGCTGCTGGTGTTCGCCTTCCTGGTCCGCGAGATCATGACCAAGACGACCACCCTCAGCCGCTTCCGCACCCGCCTCGCCACCTTCAAGGCCGCGGCCGCCGCCATCGACGACGTGCTCGACCCCCGCGACAAGCCGGTGGTCGCCGACGGAACCGAGGACTTCCCCGGCCTGCGGCAGGAGATCGCGCTCGTCGACCTCCGCTTCACCTACCCCCGCGGAACCGTCGCGCTCGAGGGCGTCTCGCTGACCGTCCCGCGCGGCAGCGTGACCGCGGTCGTCGGCCAGACCGGGGCCGGCAAGACCACGCTGCTGCGGCTCCTGACCCGCGGCTACGAGTGCCCGCCGGGCAGCATCCTGCTCGACGGACGGGACATCCGCAGCTTCCGCCGCGCCTCCCTGCTGCGGGCGGTCGCCGTCGTCAGCCAGGACTGCGTGCTGCTGCACGACAGCCTGCGCGTCAACCTGACCTACGGGCTCGGGGAGATCTCCGACGAGGCCCTGTGGAAAGCGCTGCGCCAGGCCCGGCTGGCCGAGCTCGTGCGCTCCCTGCCGGCCGGCCTGGAGACGCGGGTCGGCGACCGGGGCGTGATGCTCTCCGGCGGCGAGCGCCAGCGGGTCAGCCTCGCGCGGGCGCTGCTGAAGAACGCGGAGATCCTGCTGCTCGACGAGGCGACGAGCTTCCTCGACCCGGTCACCGAGCGCCAGGTGCAGCTCGCCTTGGAGGAAGCCCGCCGCGGCCGCACGACCATCGCCGTCGCCCACCGGCTGGCGACCATCCGCCACGCCGACCAGGTGTGCGTCCTCGAGCGGGGGCGGCTGCTCGAGAAGGGCCGCATCCCCGACCTGCTCGCGGCCGGCGGGCGCTTCCGCGAGCTGTGGGACGAGGCCGGCCTGCCCCTCGTAGGGATCGAGGCGGCCCAGGAAGCCGAGACCCCCTGACGGGTCCGAATCCGATTCCGAATCCGATTCCGATTCCGTTGTGGAAGGACTATCGGTCGCCGCCCGGGAGCGCCCCGACGACCAGCCCCCGCACCAGGTCGAAGCCGAGGAAGGGCGCCTTCCACAGCGCCCAGCCGGCGAGCACCCGGTGGCAGGCGCGGCGCTCGGCCGGGGACAGGGGGACGCGCGAGAGCAGCCGGAGATACTCGCGCCCCATGCGCCAGCGGGGGAAGTAGGCCCGCCCCCGCGCGGCGCTGTCGAACCAGCGGGCGACGGCCGCGGGCCGCAGGTACAGGTTGATCGACTGGCCGGGATGGCGCCGCCAGCCGAACAGGGCGCGCGGCACCTCGACCATCCGGCCGAGCAGCGCGAGATGGGCGAGCAGCACGCGGTCGGAGGCGAAGTAGGGGCCGATCAGGGAGGTCTGGCGCAGGGCCTCGACGCGGATCAGCCCGAACACCATCAAGCAGGCGTGCATCCACCAGGTGATCTCGAGCAGGCGCCGGGCAGGCGAGGGGACGTCGAGCTGCGGCCGCTTGCGGTACGGGCCCCGGGGGCGTCCGCGGCGGTCGAGGACGGTGACGTGGGTGTAGGCGAGCACCGCCTCGGGGCAGTGCTCGAGGGCGTCGAGGCAGGCGGCGAGGAAGTCGGGCTCGAGCAGGTCGTCGCAGGCGGCCCACTTGAAGAGCGGGGCGCGGGCCAGGCCGACGCAGCGGTTGAAGTTCCAGGCGGCGCCGCGGTTCCGCGCAGACGGCACGACGCGGATGCGCGGATCGCGGAAGGAGCGCGCGATCGCGAGGCTCCCGTCGGTCGAGGCGTTGTCGGCGACGATCAGCTCGAAGTCGCCGCAGGTCTGGGCGAGCAGCGTCTCGATGCAGGGGGCGAGGAACTCCTCCCCGTTGTAGACGGGCAGGCCGATGCTGATGCGTGGCGTGATCGGTCGGCTCCTCTCGGATGCGGTCCTCGCCAGTATCTCCGTCGGGTGCGCGTGGCGCACGCCTGAAAGCGGGTCGACGAACAAGAGCTTGACAAAATCATCATATTTGCTACGCTAATTGTTGACACAGCACGCTTCGCCGTATCACGCGGCGCAGCGTCCAGACACCGGAGGACCCCCATGGAACCCATCGAAGTGCTCATCCTGTTCGTCATCGCCGCCGTCTGCGGATGGCTCGGCAAGATCCTCGGCGGCTACCGCGTCGGAGGTCTGATCGTCAGCGTCGTGGTCGGCTTCGTCGGCGCGCTGGTCGGGATCTGGCTGAAGAACTCGCTCGACATGCCGGCCCTGATCCCCATCGACACCGGCTCGCGCGTCTTCCCGATGGTCTGGGCCGTGCTCGGCGCCGCCCTCGTCGTCGCCGTCCTGTCCGTGATCGGCCGCCGCCGCGCCGGCTGATCGGCATCTCGCGGGGGAGCACGAAGGTTGACGGAGGGGCGCGAGCGCTTTAGCATGCGCACGGTCGGCTTCCTGCCCCCGGTCCGCGACGTCACGCGCGACGGCGACCGGCTGCTCTGCCTCGGCGCCCGCGGCGACCTCGCGCTCCGCGGGCTGGACGGAGAGCTGCACTGGCAGCGCCCGGACCCTGGAGCGGGGCGTTCGCGGCCGGCGAAGTGATCTTCGCCTTCGACACCTCCCGGGTCGTCGCTCTGCGCTCCGCCGACGGAGAGCTCGCCGGCACGCTGCTGTCGTCCTCCTCCCCGTCGCTCCTGACCGGCTGCCTGAGCCGCGACGGGGCGTTCCTCTACCTGCTCGACAGCGCGCTGCGGCTCCACCGCCTGCCGGTCGCCGAGGAGCGCTGGGGAGCCTCGTCGAGCTTCGAGCTCGACGCCCGGCTGCGGGCGCGGCCGACCGCGATCGTCGCGACCAACAGCTTCCTCGTGATCGCCAACCAGGAAGAGCTGGTCGCGATCAATCCGCGCATCTTCGCGGACGCGCCGAGCCTGCGCCAGCACAGCCTGCGCATCGCCGAGCACCTCGCCTGGGTGCACCTCGGGGACGGCGACTTCTCCGTCGACTCCGCCGACGCCGCGAAGATGGTCCTGCCGCTGTCCGGCGCCACCCTCGAGCTCGGCTTCGCGCTCAGCCCCGACGCGCGCGAGAGCCGCGGAGCGCTCGCCATCGGCTACGTCTGCGGCGACATCCGGGGCCTCGACAACCCGTTGAAGATGGCCCTCAATGGGCATGCCCTGACGCCGCTGGCGACCGGCGGGCGCTTCCGCGTCGACTTCGATCCGGCCTGGCTGGTGCCCGACGCGAACCTGCTCGAGATCATCCCGAACGTCGGCAGCGACGGCACCGACGACATCGAGCTCGGCAACCTCGAGCTCTGGCTGGAAGGCGCGCTGCAAGACTGACCGCCGGCTCGCGGCCTCGCGCGCGGTGTCCGAGGCGGCCGCGCAGGCCGGAGCGCGAACGCGCGTCTTGCACTCGATGCCGCACTACGGCATCCTCCGGACCCCGCTGCTCCGGTACCGCGATGAAAGTCTGCATCCTCGCGGGCGGGAAGGGCTCGCGTCTCGGGTCCGACCTGCCCAAGCCGCTCCTGCCCATCGGCGACAAGCCACTCCTGTGGCACGTGATGCAGATCTACGCCCGGGCGGGCCTGACCGACTTCCGCATCGCCCTCGGCCACCGCGGCGACGAGATCCGCGCGGCCCTGCCGGCGAGCTGCCCGAAAGACTGGCGGCTCGAGCTGCTCGACACCGGCCTCGACACCAACACCGGGGGGCGGCTGCGGCGCATCGCCGGCGACCTCGACGAGCGCTTCTGCCTGACCTGGGCCGACGGCCTGGGCGACATCGACCTCGACGCCCTGCGCGCCTACCACCACTTCGCCGGCGGCCTCGCCACCCTGACCGCGGTGCGGCCGCCCGCGCGCTTCGGCTACCTCGATCTGGTCGGCGGGCACGTGCGCGGCTTCGCCGAGAAGGAGTGCCCGGTCGACCTGTGGATCAACGGCGCATTCTTCGTCCTCGAGCCGTCGGTGTGCCGTCTGATCGAGGGCGACGACACCTCCTTCGAGCGCGACGTGCTGCCCGAGCTCAGCCTGCGCGGCCAGCTCAAGGCCTTCCGCCACGAGGGCTTCTGGCAGTGCGTCGACACCCCGTGGGAGCACGCCCGGCTCGAGCAGCTGTGGCAGGAAGGAGCCCCGTGGCTGGAAGAGCGATGCGCATCCTCCTGACCGGCCATCACGGCTACATCGGCAGCGTCCTCCTGCCACGGCTCCTCGAGCGGGGGCACGAGGTGCGCGGCCTCGACTGCGACTACTTCGCGAGCTGCCGGGTCGAGAGGGCCGTCGACTGCCCCGGGCGGTGGGCGGACATCCGCGACGCGACCCGCGCGGACCTCGCCGGCTGCGACACGGTGATCCACCTCGCCGGCCTGTCGAATGACCCCCTCGGCGACCTCGACCCGGCCCTGACCGAGGCGATCAACACCGCCGCCAGCCTGCGCCTGTACCGGCTCGCCGCCGAGGCCGGCGTGCGGCGCTTCGTCTTCGCCTCGACCTGCGCGGTCTACGGCGGGGCCGGCGAGGCCTGGTGCGACGAGTCCTCGCCGACCGCGCCGCTGACCGTCTACGCGCGCTCGAAGCTGCGCGTCGAGGAGGCGCTGCGGGAAGCGGACGGCCCCGACTGGGTGTGCCTGCGCCTCGCGACCCTGTACGGGCCCTCCCCCTACCTGCGCTTCGACCTCGTGCTGAACAACCTCGTCGCCTACGCGATCAGCCAGGGGCACATCCTGCTGAAGAGCGATGGCCATGCCTGGCGACCGCTGCTGCACGTGGCGGACGCCGGGCGCGCCTTCCAGCACGCCGCCGAAGCGCCCGCCGAGGCGGTGCGCGGCCACATCTTCAACGTCGGCAGCCGCGCCGAGAACTTCCGGGTCGTCGACATCGCCCGGCTCGTCGCCGCCGCGGTCCCAACTGCGCCGCTGCGCTTCGCCCCGGACGGCGGCCGCGACGCCCGCAGCTACCGCGTCGACGGCAGCGCCTTCGCCGCGGCCGTCGACTTCCGCCCGGCCTGGAGCGCCGCCCAGGGCGCGGTCGAGCTGGCGGAGCGCTACCGCGCCCTCGGGATCGGACCGGAGGCCTTCGAGGGCGCGCGCTACAGCCGCATCGGCCACCTGCGCGCCCTGCGCGAGGCCGGCCGGCTCGACGCGGAGGGGCGCTGGGCGTGAGCTGCCGCTCCTGCGGACAGGCGCTCACGCCGCTGTTCAGCCTCGGCCGCACCGCCCTCGCCGACCGCCTGCTGCGCGCGGACGAGCTCTCCGCCCCCGAGCTGACGGCGCCCCTCGACGTCGCGCTGTGCGAGGCCTGCGGGCTGGTGCAGCTGGAGGAGAGCGTCGCGCCGGAGCTCCTGTTCGACGAGCACTACCGCTACTACTCCTCCGCCAACCCCGCCCTGGTCGAGCACGCCCGCCGGGCCTGCGCGGCGCTTCTTCCGGAGCTGCCGGAGAACGGGCTGGTCGTCGAGCTCGCGAGCAACGACGGCTGCTTCCTGCAGCACTTCCAGGCGGCCGGGCGCCGGGTGCTCGGCGTCGATCCCTGCCGGGGAGCGGCCGAGCGCGCCCTTGCCCGGGGCATCCCGACCCGCGTGGACTTCTTCGGCCGCGCCCTCGGCGCCGCGCTCGCCGCCGAGGAGCGGGCGGAGCTGGTGCTCGCGAACAACGTCCTCGCCCACGTCCCCGACCTCAACGGCTTCGTCGCCGGCATCCGCGCGCTGCTCGCCCCATCGGGCCGGGCGGTGCTCGAGCTGCCGCACCTGGTGCCGCTGCTCGACGGCTGCGCCTTCGACACGATCTACCACCAGCACCTGTGCTACTTCTCCCTGACCAGCCTGCTCCCCCTCTTCGCCCGTCACGATCTGCGCCTGGTCGGCCTCGAGCGGCTCGCCCTGCACGGCGGCTCCCTGCGCCTGACCCTGCGCCCCGGCGCCGGGCCGCCGCTCGCCGGGGCCGCGCTGCGGGCCGAGGAGGAGCGCCGGGGGCTGAAGACGCCGGCCGGCTTCGCGGACTTCCTCGCCGGTGTCGCCCACGTGCGCCGCTCGCTGCCGGAGCTGCTGACGGAATACAAGGCGCGGGGGGCGCGGCTGGTCGGCTACGGGGCGGCGGCGAAGGGCAACACGCTGATGGCCGCCTGCGGCATCGGCCGCGCGCAGCTCGACTACATCGTCGACATCAACCCCGCCAAACAGGGGCTGTTCATGAGCGGGAACCACCTCCCCATCCTGCCGGTCGAGCGCCTGCGCGCCGACCATCCCGACGCGGTGCTGCTCTTGCCGTGGAACTTCGCCGCCGAGATCCTCGCCCAGGAGGCGGAGTACCGGCGGCGCGGCGGGAAGTTCATCATCCCCGTGCCGCGCCCGGAGCTCGTGTGATGCCCTGCAGCGCCTGCGGCGCCCCGACGACGGAGATCTTCCGCCAGGAGGATGTGCCCGTGCACAGCGTGCGCCTGTGCCGCAGCCCCGAGGAAGCGCGCGCGCTGCCCCGCGGGGACATCGTCCTCGGCGGGTGCGCCGCCTGCGGCCTGATCGAGAACCACGCCTTCCGCCCGGAGCTCCTCGACTACGGCCAGGACTACAACCCCAGCCAGGCCTGCTCGCCGACCTTCAACCGCTTCCACCGCGCCCTCGCCGAGCGGTTGGTGGCGGAAGGCGGGCTCGCCGGCCGCCAGGTGCTCGAGGTCGGCTGCGGCGAGGGCGAGTTCCTGCGGCTCCTGCGCGCCGCCGGGGTCGCCGCCGGGGTCGGCTACGATCCGATGCTGCGCCGGGCCGGGGAGGACGGCCTGACGCTGGTCGCCGAGGCCTTCCGGGCAGGCGCCGTCGCCCCGGACTTCGACGCGGTCTGCTGCAAGATGACCCTCGAGCACATCGCCGCGCCGCGCGCCTTCGTGTCCGCGCTCGGCAGCGCCCTCGGGGCGGGTGGCCGGCTCTTCCTGATGGTGCCGGAGGCCGGGCGGATCCTCGCCGACGGGGCCTTCCAGGACATCTACTACGAGCACTGCAACTACCTGACCGCCGCGGCGCTGACCAACCTGCTCGCCGCCGAGGGCTTCGCGGTCGAGGCGTGCTGGACGGGCTTCGGCGACCAGTACCTGATGCTGCGCGCCCGGCGCGGTCCGGCGGCCACGGTGCCCGTCCCGGCCCCCGCCGAGCTCGGGGCGCGCTGCGCCGAGGCCCGGGAGCGCTGGCGGGCGGCGCTGGCGGAACCGGGGCCGCACGTGCTGTGGGGCGGCGGCTCGAAGGCGGTCGCCTTCGTCAGCGCGGTCGGCGCGGAGCGGGTCGCGGCGGTCGTCGACATCGACCCGCGTAAGCAGGGCGCCTTCCTGCCCGGCAGCGGCCTGCCGATCCGCGCTCCGGAGGAGCTTCCACAGCTCGCCCCGCGGACCGTGATCGCGATGAACCCGGTCTACCGCGGGGAGATCGCCGCGCGCCTCGCGGAGCTCGGGATCGCGCCGGCGCTGCGGGCGCTGTAGGTCGGGGGGTTTGCGGCCATCGACGGGAGGGGGTGAACCCCTCCCCTACATGTTGGTCCCACGACTGCTCGAAAACCCTGTAGGGGCGGGGTTTACCCCCGCCCGTCGTACGCATGGGAAAGCCGTCATCGGGTTCCGTGAGACAGCCTCGTGAACCCTCCCCTACCTCCGTGTGTGCGCTCTATCGGGGGGAAGGGGCAGCGGTGTTTGCAGGAATAGCAACGGCGCGTCCCGTGGTGTACGATGTCCGAGGAGGACGACGATGACCACTGATCTGCTCTCTCCCTCCAGCCCACCCACCTTGCGAGACCAGGATCAGGTCGTCGCGCTGACCGGGGCGACCTGGGCGGACTACCAGCGCCTGCTCGAGCTCCGCGGCGAGTCCGCGGTGCCGCGGATCGCCTACCTCGAGGGGGTGCTGCAGCTGACGAGCCCGTCCCGACGCCACGAGCTGCTCAAGTCGATGATCGGACGTCTCGTCGAAGCCTACTGCCTGGAGACCGGCGTCGACATCACGCCCTACGGTTCCTGGACACTGGAGAACAAGGATGCCGAGCGCGGCGCCGAGCCCGACGAGTGCTTCGTGCTCGGCGAGGACTCCGACCCTGTCCGGCCCGACCTCGCGATCGAGGTCGACTTGAGCTCGAAGAGCCTGAACAAACTGGAGATCTACCGGCAGCTCGGCGTCCCCGAGGTGTGGATCTTCCGGGCAGGGCAGCTCTCCGTCCACCTCCTCCGCGACGGGTCCTATCAGGCCGTTCCCGCCAGCACCCTGCTGCCCGGCCTCGACCTCGGGCTGCTGCTGCGCTTCGCCGAGCGCATGCCGCTGACCCGCGCGGTCCGCGACTTCCGCCAGGCGCTCCGGGAGACGCGGGAGGGCTGACCGGCCCCCGGATTCCGGCCGCCGGCTTTACCCCCCGGCTTCGGCGGGTTAAGCTCGTCGCATTCCCCCATCCTCTCCGGAGCGCCGATGAACTACGGCTTCGTCATCGACAACAAGGCGTGCATCGGCTGCCACGCCTGCTCGACGGCCTGCAAGAGCGAGAACGACGTGCCCCTCGGCGTCCACCGCACCTGGGTGAAGACAGTCGAGCAGGGCAGCTACCCCGACGTGACGCGCCACTTCCAGGTCACCCGCTGCAACCACTGCGCGAACCCGCCCTGCGTGCGCATCTGCCCGGTGACGGCGATGTACCAGCGGGACGACGGCATCGTCGAGTTCGACCAGGAGGTCTGCATCGGCTGCAAAGCCTGCATGCAGGCCTGCCCCTACGACGCGATCCACGTCGACCCCGAGACCTCGACCATCGCCAAGTGCCACTTCTGCGCCCACCGCGTCGAGCGCGGCCTCGAGCCGGCCTGCGTCGTCGTCTGCCCGGAGCACGCGATCATCGCCGGCGACCTCGACGACCCCGACTCCGAGATCCGCCGGGTGCTGTCCAAAGAGCGCGTGACCGTGCCGAAGCCCGAGCAGGGCACCGCCCCGAAGCTGTTCTACATCGAGGGGAACGCCGTCAGCCTGACCCCGACGGCGACCGAGCGCGCGCCCGCGAGCTTCCTCGCCGCCGACTCCGTCGCGGTCCACGGCGAGTCCCACGAGGGCCCCTACGGCAGCCGCCACCGCGGCGAGCCCGGCGCCAGGGGGACGATCGCGCCGAGCGCCGGCCGGGCCGACTCCGGCGCCCCGCTGCGCGCCCCGCAGGCCCAGGGCCAGCCGAGCGCCGGGCCGATCGCGATCGGCCGCGGGCGGATGGCCGAGCAGATGGTGCAGGTCGCCTACAACGCTCAGCACAAGGTGCCCTGGCACTGGCCGGTGCCGACGTACCTGATCACCAAGGGCATCGCCGCGGGCGCGGTGATGCTGATGGCCCTCGGCGCCCTGCTCGGGCTGTTCGAGCTCAGCGCCGGACTCGGCTTCGCCCTCGGCCTGGTCGGCCTGATCGGCACCGGGGTGACCACCGCGCTGCTCGTCTACGACCTCGAGCGGCCCGAGCGTTTCCTGCGCGTGGTGCTGCGGCCGCAGTGGAGGAGCTGGCTGACCCGCGGCGCCTTCATCCTGATCGGCTTCTCGTTGTTGTTGACCGCCTGGTGTGTGCTCGAGGGCGGCGTGGTGCTGGAATGGTGGGGCGCGGAGCTGCACGCCGCCGCCCGCCCGGGCCTGCTGGTCGCGCTCCTGCTGCTCGGCCTCGGCACCGCGGTCTACACCGCCTTCCTGTTCGGCCAGGCCGAAGGCCGCGACCTGTGGCAGAGCCCGCTGTTGCCGATCGCCTTCGCGGTCCAGGCCGTGATCCTCGGCGCCGGGGTGCTGCTGGTCGGCGCCTGGGGCGGCGGGCTCGGCGCCGGGATCGAGAGCTTCGCGCGCTGGACCTTCGGGGGCGCGCTGGTCGCGCACCTCTTGATGCTGCTGCTCGGCGAGCTCGCCATGCCCCACGCCAGCGAGGTCGCCGCCCGCGCCGCCCACCTGCTCAAGGCCGGCCGCTACGCGCCGCTGTTCTGGGTCGGGGCGCTCGGCATCGGCCACATCCTCCCCCTGGTCTTCCTGTTCTTCGGCACCGCCGGCAGCTGCGCGGCCGCGATCGCGAGCTGCGCCGGCCTGTTCTGCTACGAATACGCCTTCGTGATGGCCCCGCAGGAGGTGCCCAACTCGTGAAACCCGGCATCCTCTCCCTGCTCAAGGACATCCTGACCCGCCGCAGCCCGGCCCGCGTCGAGGCGCCCGCGGCGACCGGACAGACCAACGCCGCCGGCACCGCCCTGCCGCGCTTCGGGGCGGCCGTGGGCGAGCCCTCCTCCCTCGGCGGCGTGCGCCAGCCCGACGGCCGCCTCAGCCAGTACCCGCCGCCGGAGCAGTGGGACGACTGGCTGGAGTGGGACGCCCGCGCCTGGCCCCGCAAGGTCGCCCGCCGCTACAGCCTGGTGCCGACGGTGTGCTTCAACTGCGAGAGCGCCTGCGGGCTCCTGGCCTACGTCGACAAGACCAGCTTCGAGACCCGGCGCTTCGAGGGCAACCCGGCGCATCCGGGCAGCCGCGGCCGGAACTGCGCGAAGGGCCCGGCGACGATCAACCAGATCTACGACCCCGAGCGCATCCTCTTCCCCCTCAAACGCGTCGGCCCGCGCGGCGGCGGGCAGTGGAAGCGGGTCAGCTGGGAGGAGGTGCTCGAGGACGTCTCCGCCCGCATGCGGGAGTCGCGCAAGGAGCGCCGCGACGGCATCATGTACCACGTCGGGCGGCCCGGCGAGGACGGCTACACCAACCGCTGCATCCAGGCCTGGGGCGTCGACGGCCACAACAGCCACACGAACATCTGCTCGGCCGGCGCCCGCGCGGGCTACTTCCTCTGGGCCGCCTTCGACCGGCCGAGCCCCGACCACGCCGCGGCCCGGGTGATCCTGCTCGTGTCGAGCCACCTCGAGACCGGGCACTACTTCAACCCGCACGCCCAGCGCATCATCGAGGCCCAGAAGAAGGGCGCGCGGATCATCACCTTCGACCCGCGCCTGTCGAACACCGCGAGCAAGAGCGACCTGTGGCTGCCGACCTGGCCGGGCAGCGAGACCACCGTGCTGCTCGCGATCGCCGCGCACCTCCTGCGCACGAAGAAGTACGACCGCGCCTTCGTGCGCCGCTGGGTCGACTGGAAGAGTTTCCTGCGCCACGCCCCGCAGCTCGTCGGCGACGGCCCGGCCCGCGCCCTGCTCGACGCCCTCGAGGGGGCGCCCGAGGACGCGGGCTTCGACAGCTTCGAGGCGATCCTGACCGCGCTCTACGCCGAGTTCACCTTCGAGCGGGCCGCCCAGGAGGCCCAGGTGCCGGTCGAGCGCGTCCGCCAGGCGGCGGAGTGGATCGCCGACTGCGACGGCCGCCTCGCCGCCCACGTCTGGCGCTCGGCGAGCATCGGGAACCGGGGGGGCTGGCAGGTCAGCCGCTGCCTGTTCTTCCTGAGCGTGCTGGTCGGCGGCGTCGGCTCCGAAGGCGGCACGTCGGGGAACTCCTGGAACAAGTTCGTGCCGCAGCCCTTCAAGGTGCCGCCGGCGGGCTCCGCCTGGAACGAGCTGCACCTGCCGGACGAGTGGCCGTTCGCCTTCTACGAGATGAGCTTCCTGCTCCCCCACTTCCTCGAGGAGGGCCGCGGCACCGTCGACGTCTACTTCACCCGCGTCTACAACCCGCTCTGGATCAACCCGGACGGCTTCCTCTGGCACAAGGCCCTGCGCGACGAGGAGAAGGTCAAGCTCCACGTCGCCCTGACCCCGACCTGGAACGAGTCGGCCTGGTATGCCGACTACGTCCTGCCGATGGGCCACGCCTCCGAGCGCCACGACCTGATGAGCCAGGAGACCCACGCCGGCCAGTGGATCGCCTTCCGCCAGCCGGTCCGCCGGGTCGCCCTCGAGCAGGCCGGCAAGAAGGTGCGCCACACCTGGGAGGCCAACCCGGGCGAGGTGTGGGAGGAGAACGAGTGGTGGATCGAGCTCTCCGCCCGCATGGACCCCGACGGCGCCCTCGGCGTCCGCCAGCACTTCGAGAGCCCCTACCGCGAAGGCGAGCTCATCACGGTCGAGGAGTACTACCGCTGGATCTTCGAGAACAGCGTCCCCGGCCTGCCCGAAGCCGCCGCCAAGGAGGACCTCACGCCCCTCGCCTACATGCGCAAGTACGGCGCCTTCGAGGTCACCCGCAGCAACTACAAGCCCTACGAGCGCGAGGTCTCCGGCGAGACCGGCGCGGATGGCCTGGTGCGCGACGCAGGGGGGACCGTCTGCGGTGTCGACCTCGACGGTGAGCAGCGGGCGGGCTTCGGGACTCCCTCGCGCAAGCTCGAGCTGTTCTCCGGGACGCTGTTCGACTGGGGCTGGAAGGAGCGCGAGTACTGCCTGCCCTGGGCGCTGCCGAGCCACGTCCACCCCGACGAGATCGACCGCGGCAAGGGCGAGATGGTGCTGCTGCCGAACTTCCGCCTGCCGACCCTGATCCACACCCGCTCCGCCAACGCGAAGTGGCTGTACGAGCTCAGCCACAAGAACCCGCTCTGGATCTCGACCGCGGACGCCCGCCGCCTCGGCATCGACACCGGCGACCTGGTGCGGGTCGAGACCCGCATCGGCGGCTTCGTCGGCAAGGCCTGGGTCACCGAGGGCATCAAGCCCGGCATCGTCGCCTGCTCCCACCACCTCGGCCGCTGGCGCCTGCAGGATGACGAGCACCGCCTCAACCGCGCCGCCTCCGCCAGGGCGACCCTGACCGAGGAAGGCAGCCAGCGCCGCCTGCGCATGCTCGAAGGCGCGCAGGCCTGGGAGAGCTTCGACCCCGACACCGCCCGCATCTGGTGGGAGGACGTCGGCGTCCACCAGAACCTGACCCACGCGGTCCAGCCCGACCCGGTCAGCGGCCACCACTGCTGGCTGCAGAAGTGCCTGAGCGTGCGCAAGGCCGGTCCCGACGAGCGCTACGGCGACGTCTGGGTCGACACGGAGAAGTCGCTCGCGGTCTACCGGGAGTGGAAGGCCCTCACCCGCCCGGCCAGCTCCCACAGCCCCGACGGCACCCGCCGGCCCTACTGGCTCAAGCGGCCGCTGAAGCCGACGCGGGAGGCGTACAAGCTGCCGTAGGGGGCGGCGGGGGTGCTGGAACTGACCCGGGTCGGCCTGACCTCGTCCACGCGAGGAGGAGTCGATCACGCGAAGCTGTCTTTCAGGCCGAAGCTGCGCTAGAGGTTGAAGCCGGAGGAAGCGGACGAGGAGCCCGCCGCCGGCGCGCGTCCCGGCCTACTCGAGCGCGCTGAACACGATGTTCGGCTCGCCGGGCAGGGCGATGCTCCCGGAGCCCGGTGCGGTTCCCGTGTAGAGGATGCGCGCCGCGCTGGCGCCGCTCAGCTCCAGCCAGTCCGTGCCCGCGCCGCCGTCGAGCTCGATCGAGGTGATCGCCGTCGGGAAGCTGCCGAGCGAGAAGTCCAGTGCTACCCGATCGTCACCATCGCCCGTGTCGATCCTGATCACCGACCCGCTCACGCTGACGAACGGGATGGTGAGCGTCCCCGTCCCGTCGCCCGTCGCGCCGGCGATCGAGGTGCCGAGCCGCAGCGAGGCGTCCCTGATGACGAAGAAGCCGGACCCGACGTCTGCCTGGATCGTCAACACCTCGGCCGTGCTCGCCTGCGACTCGACGAGGAGATCGCCGTTGCTGCCGACGCTGACGGTGATGTCCGGCGCCGGGTCGGCGATCATCACGTTCATCACGAGCGTGTCTCCGCACCCGTTCGTGTCGAAGACGAGCAGAGAGACCGCGTAGGTGCCGCTGGCAGCGTAGGTGTGCGTCGGGTTCGTCGCGGTCGAGGTGTTGCCATCCCCGAAGTCCCAGTTCCGGGAGGAGAGCATCGCGTCGCCCGGGGTCGAGGTGTTGGTGAAGTTGACGGTGAAGCCCACCGGGGTCGCGCTGAACGA
The DNA here is from genome assembly GCA_030428695.1 of bacterium. The sequence continues at coordinate 1,364 of JAUIEM010000095.1, read as the reverse complement.
AGCCGTCGGCCCGACGAAGACGGTGATGTAGTCCGACCTCGTCTCCGTATCCATGTTGCTCCCGTCGGATACGGTCAGCGTGACGGTGTAGGTGCCCGGTGCGAAGACCGTCGACGGGTTCTGCAGAGTCGAGGTGTCGCCGTTCCCGAAGTCCCAGAGCCAGGAGCTCACCAGGCCAGTCGACAGGTCGTTGAACTGGACGACGAGCGGTCCGCAGCCGCTCGTCGGGGTTCCGGAGAAGTCCGCGCCGACCTGGGCGAAGACGAGCGGGCTCATACAGAGGACACCAACGGCCGTCATGAGGGTCTTCATAGCACAGCTCCACCCGTCGCAATCTACGACGCGGCGTCCCGCGATTCTAGTCGACGCGACAGCCCAGCAACCTCACAAATCTGGCGACAGACGCCTACACATGGCCACATCTTCAGGCGATGCGAAGCGCTGTAATCGTCCGGCAGCAATGGCCCGCTTTGCGGAGGCCGCCCCGCGCGGGTCTCGGCGTCGGCCGACAGCCCAGCGCGGAAGGACGCCCCCTGCTCGGCGTCCCCGCGCGAGTCGGCCGTCGACTGACACCCAAGCGCGGAAGTACCTGCACGGAATGGACCCTTTCGCTGTCGCCGGAGGCGCGGAGCGGAACCGGCGCTCGCCGGGTGCAGGCAGCGGTTCGAGCGGGTGAAGACCGCCGGAGGTGACCCGGAGCTCTGGCCAGCCGGTTGCACACGCTCGGGACGGGGCGGGCGGCACAACGTCTTGCGGCACCGTGAGCAGAGCAAGCGGCTGGCCAGAGCGGAGGGCTTAGCAGCGAAAGGGCGTTGCGTGGAACTTTGGAAGCTTACCGCTTGCAACCGAACGGCTTTCGTCAGCCAGATCCGCCGGGTTCGCGGAAGGGACGCAGCTCTGGACCCGCGGTTGCGACAATCGAGAGCACGACACCGACGAAGACCACGACGTCGAGCGAGCACAAGAGCAAGCGCGGGGCCGGAGCGGCCATGACCGCTTCGGCCAGAGGCGCCCGGCCATCGCTGCTGCGCACGCAGTCCTGGAACCCCCAGTATTCGGCTTGGAGGAACCGCCAGGAGCAGAGCCACGGAGGGAAAGAGCGAAGGGAAGCAGGGTGCGGCGGCTGGAGGCGCGCGGCGACAGGGTGCGACGGCTGGAAGCGCGCGGCAACAGGGCTCAGCGGCTTGAGGCGCGCGGCAACGGAGCCCGGCCGGTGCGGATGCCCTTCCGAGGTAGAGGCTCAGAAGCACAAGAACCGCGGTGGAGGGCCCTGCTGCCCTCCTGAAGTCGGGCAGCTTGGCGGCCAGCGACGAACAGCAACCAGGGAAAGACGTCCCCCCGCCAAGGTGCACGACTTCAGGACC
>JAUIEM010000094.1 GCA_030428695.1 bacterium | reverse complement strand
CGGCCAGCGCCGCGAGGGCCGAAGCCGCCGCTTCGCGCGCCTCCTCCGCCGCGCCCGCCGCCCACGCGCAGCGGCCCCGCTCGAGGACGATCGTCGCCTGGAGCCGGGCGCGCCCGGGGTCGACGCAGCCTTCGTGGGCGAGGGCCTGGCCGGCGAGGGTCAGGGCCGCCTGGGCGCCATCCAGCCGACCGAGCCGCCGCAGAGCCTCGGCCCGCAGGACGAGCAGCTGCGCGGCGCGATGGCGCGCGGCCGGGGTCCGCTCGGCCTCGAGCGCGGCGAGCGGCTGCTCGCTGGCCTCGGCGGCGGCGTCGGGCGCGGCGAGGGCGAGCAGCGCGACCAGCAGGGAGGCCTCCGCGGCGTCCAGGGACGCCTCGGGAGGGAGGCGCAGGCGCTGCGGCTCGCGCAGCCGCGGAGGCGGCGCGCGGCCGAGGAGAGTGGCGAGGGTCCCCACCGCTGCCTCGAGCGTGGCGCCGAAGCTGCCGAGCCCGCCGTCGAGGGTGTCGACGAGCCGCAGGGCGGTGCGCAGGGTCGCGTCGGCCAGCTCGAGCTCCCCGCGCTCGATCAGCAGCGTGCCGAGGGCGGTGTGGACGACGAGCCCCTGGTGCAGCAGGGAAGCGGGGAAGCTCTCCCACAACAGGCGCAGGTGGTTCCGCGCCTCGATCAGCAGCCCGCGCGCCTCGTCGCTGGCTCCCGCGGCCCGCCGCACGCGGGCGAGCGCGGCGCGCGTTTCGCACAGCGCCGCCTGCCGGTCGACCTGGGCGAGATCGGCCTCGGCCAGCGGGAGCAGCCGGGCCCGGGCTGCGCGCAGGGCTTCCTCCGCCTCCGCCGCTCTGCCCACGCGCTCGTAGAGCAGGCCGAGGGCGAGCTGGGCGCCCGCCGCCTCGAAGCCGTCGCCGGGGGCCTCCACCCGCAGCCGCCCGAGCTCCAGAGCCTCGTCGTAGCGCTCCCGGCGGAGACACAGCTCCGCTCGCGCGCCGACGAGCTGCTGCCACGCCGCGCGCGACGCGAGCCGCGCCGCCCAGGCCTGACCCACGGCGAGCGCGACATCGGCGCTGTCGAGCGCGCCCTCCTCGACGAACAGCTCCGCCAGCGCCCGCTGGGCCGCGGCGCCGCGCAGGAGCAGGCCGGCGTCGAGCTCCGCCATGTCCGCGATCAGGCGGGTGGCCAGCGCCCGGGCCCGCCCGGCGTGGCGAAGGCCGGCGGCGCCGCGTTCGACCAGCGCGTGCTCGCGCCAGGCGTCGAGGAGCACCGCTCCGTCCGCTTCCCAGCCCTCGAGCAGCGAGACCGCCTCGCTCGCCGGCGCACGCGCCCGCTCCGGATAGCCGAGCTGGCGGTACAGGGTCGCGACGTTCGCCAAGGCCCGCGCCCGGCCGAGGCGCCGCGCCGGATCGGCGTCGACGGGCAGGCCCGCGAAGTACTGAACGGTCTCATCGGCCGCCGGCAGCAACAGGTGGCGCTGGCCGAGGGGGGCGAGCTTGCCGCGCAGGGTCGAGAAGGCGAAGTCGAGGATCGACTCCGCCCGCGACCGGCCGGCGAGCGCGGCGCTCTCCGCGGACTGCGCCGCGGCCGCGGCGGCCCGCATCGCGCCCTCGGCCTCGAGCGCACGCTCCCGCTCGGCGAGCACCTCGTCGCGGCTCTCCCGCAGCTCGCCGTAGGTCGCCTGCAGGCGGGCGTTGCTGTCGAGCAGGAAGCCGACGCCGACCAGTCCGGCGACCACGATCAACGCGATCGCACCCCGCACCGCCCGCTGCAGCCGGCGGCGGCCGAGACGCTCCTGCTCGCGGGTCGTCCGCGCGGCCGCGATCCTCGTCGCCAGCTCGGGGGCATCGTCCGGCAGATGGGCCTCCGCCAGGCCGAGATCGCCCGCCGCCAGAGCGGCCTCCGTCGCCACGAGCCCGGCCCGGCGCAGGCCGTCCCGGGCGCGCAGGTTGGCCGGCCACAGACCCAGGGCCTGCTCGAAGCCCGCCAGGGCGCGCGAGAAGCCCTCGTACTGCCGCAGCCGCGCCCCGTCGTCCGCGGCCGGGCCCGCCTCGCAGCCGGCGAGCACCTCCTCGGCCTGCTCGGTCAGGGTGACGCTCTGGCGCTGGCCACGCCAGGCGCCCAGGGCCTCGCGCAGGGCTCCGGCGGAGGGGAAACGCTCCGCGGGCTCCGGCGCGAGGGCGCGTCGGCAGATCTCCCGCAGCTCCGGGTCGGCGACCCCGTCGACCCGGGGCGGGAGCTTCGCGGCGGCGTCGCAGGCGCACCGCCAGAGGCTCTTCCCGCGATGGGGCGGCGAGCCGGTCAGGATGCGCAAGAGGATGCCGCCGAGCAGGTAGATGTCGGTCCACGGCCCGATCTCCTCCCCATGCCCGAGGGCGAGCTCCGGCGCCATATACGAAGGCGTGCCGCAAGGGTGGCAGATCGCGGTGCGCGGACGCAGCCAGGGGCGCGCGGGATCTTCCTCCAGGCACACCCCGAGCCCCCAGTCGGTCAGCTGCACCTCGCCGAAGGCGCCGAGCAGGACGTTGGCGGGCTTGAGGTCGTTGTGGACGATGCCGCGGCTGTGGGCGTAGTCGACCGCGTGGCACAGGGCGTCGAGCACCTCGAGATGGCGGTCGAGGTCCTCGCGCCCCGGGCCGCGCAGGAGCTCGCTCCAGGGCCGCCCCTCGACCAGCTTCATCGCCAGGAACAGCGAGCCCTCGCGACGTCCGAGGTCGTGCACCGGCACGATGTTCGGATGCTCGAGCTGGCCGTGCAGACAGGCCTCCTGGATGAAGCCGGACTCTTTGGTCGAGACGCCCTTGGCGAGCTTGAGCGCGACGTCACGGCCGAGGTTGGTCTGCGCGGCGCGGTAGACGACGCCGAAGCCGCCGCGGCCGATCTCCTCGACCGGCACGTAGCCCGGCGCCTCCTCGAGCGGCGGAGCGAGCGCGGGACCGAGTACCGCCGGCTTGTAGGTCGCGTCCGGGGTGAGGGTGTCGATATCCCTATGACCGACCGTCTCTTGCCAGGCCGAGCGGAGCTTCGAGGTTTCCATGACGTCTCGGTGCGCGTGTGCTCCATCATAGACGGGCGGCCCGCACGATTCCAAGGCGGCCGGGGGGAACCCGGACACGCTCGACGCGGCAGGTCGCCCGGAGGTCCCAGCTCCGACTGCACGTCCAAGGACTCGCGGATCCCAGCCCACTCCGGCGAGACATCCTCCCCTCCGTCCGGCTATACTCCTCGCACCACCCCCCGCTGAGGAAGCCCGTGACGACCGTCGGCCTGGTATGCAGCGAGCCCCTCCGCGCCCGCATGGGCGGGCTCGGGGTGCGCTTCTTCGAGCTCGCCCGGCTGCTCGGCCAGGAGGGCCTGCGGGTGGTGCTCGTGCATCCGGGAAGTCCCGGGCAGCTGCCGGGGGATCTCGCCGTCCACCGCGAGCAGCGCTACGTCCCCGGCGGGCTGGAGAGCGCGCTGGCGGGCTGTGACGCGGTCTTCGCCCAGGGCTCCCTGGCGGACGCGGTGGTCGAGGAGGAGCTCGCGCTGCCGCTGGCGGTCGACCTGATCGACCCCTGGCTGGTCGAGAACCTCAGCTACGCGGGCGTCCTCGGGGACAGCGCGTACCGGCGCGACCTCGCCAGCTGGAAGCGGCAGCTGCGCCGCGGCGACTTCTTCGTCTGCGCCTCGGAAGAGCAGCGCCTCTACTACCTCGGGCTCTTGACCGCGCTCGGCCGGGTGCGCCCCGAGGACTACGGCAAGGACCCGGAGCTGCGCGGGTTGATCGACCTCGCGCCGAGCGGCATCCCCGAGAGCCTGCCGGAGCACCGTCCCTACCTCCCGCCGAGCGAGGCGCCGCGCGTCCTGTTCGGCCGGCTGTACGACTGGTTCGACCCCTGGCCGGCGCTCGCCGCCCTCGAGCGGCTGCCGGCCGTGCAGCTCCTGTTCTTCCGCACCCCGAACGCCTCCTCGACCCCGCAGACCCAGCTCGCCCGGGTCGAGCACCGGGCCCGGGAGCGGGGCTGGCTCGGCACGCGCGTGCAGATCCTCGACCCCTACCCCGCCGACCGCCGCTTCGACGTCCTGCGCGACGTCCAGGCCCTGCTCGCGACCCACCGCCCCTCCCTCGAGACCGCGCTGTCCTTCCGCACCCGGCTGCTCGATGCGATCGCGGTCGGCTGCCCGCCCGTCGTCAGCGCCGGGGGCGCCCTGAGCGCACGGCTCGCGGCCGCCGGTCTCGGGCACGTCGTGCCGCCCGGTGACGGCGAGGCCCTGGCCCGCGCCCTCGGCGCCGCCCTCGCGACGCCTCCGGCCTCGCAGCGCTTCGCGCCGCTGGCCGAGGAGCTCGGCTTCGCCCGCTGCGTCGCCCCGCTCCTCGCCTTCCTGCGCGCTCCCCGACGCCGCCCCGCGGCCGCGGGAACCTGGGGCGAGCGGCTCGAGCGCCGCCTGCGACGGGCGCTCGGCGCCCTGGGGAGCTGGCGATGAGCCCGCGCTTCTCGGTGGTGATCCCGACCTGGAACCGGGAGGACTCCCTGCGCCGCGTGCTGTTCGCCCTCGCGCGCCAGCAGGACGCGCCGCCCTTCGAGGTGATCGTCGTCGACGACGGCTCGACCGACGGCACCCCCGGGCTGCTCGCCCGCGCCTGCGGCCTGCCGCTGCGGACGCTGCGCCAGCCCAACCGCGGCCCGGCGGCGGCGCGCAACCGCGGGGTCGCGGCGGCGCAGGGGGCGCTGGTCGCCTTCCTCGGCGACGACACGGTGCCCGAGCCGGGCTGGCTGGCGACCCACGCCGAGGCCCACGCCGGGCTCGGCCCGACGGACGCGGTGCTCGGCCGGGTCGACTGGCCGCTGGCCCCGCCACCGAGCGCCTTCCTGCACTACATCAACGAGTACGGGGCGCAGTTCGGCTTCGCGCTGATCGACGACCCCGAGGAGGTGCCCTTCAACTTCCTCTACACCTCCAACCTCAGCCTGCCCCGCACCCTCCTCGGCGAGGAGCCCTTCGACGTCAGCTTCCCCCACGCCGCCTGGGAGGACGTCGAGCTCGCCTGGCGCCTCAAGAAGCGCGGCCTGCGCCTGCGCTACCGGCCCGGCGCCCGGGTCATCCACCACCATCCGACCAGCCTGCAGAGCTTCCTCGCCCGCATGGAGCGGGTCGGCGAGGCCGGCGCCCGCTTCGCCGAGCTGCATCCGGAGCTGGAGGGCTTCCTCGGGCTGCCGCTGCGGCCGCGCCGGGACGCCCTGCTCGCGCCGCTGTGCGCCCTGGCCGTCGCGGTCTGCGCGCGGCTCGAGCCGCTGCCGTGGGCGCTGCCGGGAGTGTGGGAGGGGCTGATCCGCCACGCCTACCGGCGCGGGCTCGGCCGCGGCCTGCGATGACGGTCGACCTGTGCCTGGCGACCTACCAGGGCGCCCGCCACCTGCCCTCGCTGCTGACCAGCCTGCAGGGCCAGAGCGTGCGGGACTGGCGGCTCCTGATCCGCGACGACGGCTCGACCGACGGCACCCGCCCGCTGCTCGCCCGCTTCGCCCAGAAGGAGCCGCGCGTCCGGCTGCTCGAGGGCGGGCGGCGGCTCGGCGCCAGCGACAACTTCGAGGCCGTGCTCGGCGCCAGCGACGCGGACTACGTCGCGCTCGTCGACCAGGATGACGTGTGGCTGCCGGGGAAGCTCGCGAGCAGCCTGGCGCGGATGCGCGCGCTCGAGGCCCGGCACGGCGCCGTTCCGCTCCTGACCCATACCGACGCGCAGGTGGTCGACGAGAGGCTGGAGGTGCTCGCGCCGTCGCTGTGGCGGTGGCTGGGCAGCGACCCCGCGGAGGCGACGACCCTGCGCCGGCTGCTGGTCCAGAACGTCGTCCCCGGCTGCACGATGCTCTGCAACCGCCGGCTGCTCGACGCCGCCGGACGCTTCCCTCCCGAGGCGCGCCACCACGACTGGTGGCTGATCCTGGTCGCGCGGGTGCGCGGACAGCTCGGGGCGGTGCGGGAACCGCAGCTCCTGTACCGCCAGCACGGCGCGAACGCGATCGGCGTCGAGCCGCTGTCGCTGCCCCGCCTCGCCCTGCTCTCGGCGAAGTTCCGCCTCAAGGGCTGGAGCGCGGCCGCCTTCCCGATGCGCCAGGCGGCCGCCCTGTTGCGCCGCCACCGCGCCGCCCTGTCCCCCGCCGATGCCGACTTCGTCGCCGGCTTCGCGCGCCTCCTGGGCCGCAGCTACGCCTCCCGGCTGCTCGGCTGCCTGCGGCTCGGCGTGCGGCAGCGCAGCCCGCGCGAGACGCTGTGGTTCTACCTGGCGGTGTGAGGCTGGACTTCCTCGGCCGGAAGGATCTACAACGGAGTACCGAGAACCGCGCGGGAACCATGCTCGACCACCTGCTGCACGTCCTCCTCAGCCTGACGCTGCTCGTCGCGATCTTCGTCCCGCTCGAGCGCGCCTTCCGCGCCCGGCCGCAGGGCCACCTGCGCGAGCAGCTGCGGCTCGACTTCCTGTACTTCGGCCTGCAGTACTTCGTGATGGTGTTCGTCTACGTCGAGCTGCACGGCTGGTTCCAGACCCACTTCCAGGCCTTCGGGCCGGCCGCGCTCGTGCTCCCCGTGCGGCGGCTGCCGGGCTTCCTGCAGGCCGTGATCGTGTTCGCGCTCGCGGACTTCTGCCAGTATTGGGGCCACCGGCTGTCGCACCGGGTGCCGCTGTTGTGGCGCTTCCACGGCGTCCACCACACCTCGACGCGGCTCGACTGGGTCGCCGCCCACCGGGAGCATCCCTTCGACGGCCTCTACAGCTTCACGCTCCTCAGCCTCCCGGTGCTGTTCTTCGGCGTCGACACCTACCTGCTCGCGCCCTGGTTCGTGTTCCGCGGGATGTGGGCGATCTTCGTGCACAGCAACATCCGCATGGAGCTCGGGCCGCTCGGCATCCTGTTCGGGGACCCGGTGCTCCACCGCTGGCACCACGCCCGCACCGACTGCACGCACAACTACGCCAACCTCGCGCCCTACTGGGACCTGCTGTTCGGGACCCACCACCGGCCCGCGGACGAAGCTTACGCGCTCGGCATGCAGGGGGAGTTCCCGGGGAGCTTCGCGACCCAGCTCATCCCCGGCCTGGCCCTTCTCCGTGCGAAGCCGACGGTTCCGCACGGCGCATCCCCTGGAGATCCCGATGGAAGATCCGACGCCGACCAAGAAGGGCTGCACGCTGACCTGGTCCCTGGGCCTGGTGATCGTCGCGATGATGTTCCTCGCCGCGATCGCCCTGCCGAAGATGGGGCTCGCGCGGGCCGCTACCAACGAAGCGACAGCGATCAGCACCTGCCGCACCCTGCTCGCGGCCCAGGGGCTCTACCACAAGGTGCACGACCGCTACACGGGCAGCTTCCAGGCCCTGCTGCGTGAAGGGCTGATCGACGAGATCCTCGCGGACGGCACGCGCTCGGGCTTCACCTTCAGCCTCACCGGCGCCGAGAGCACCTGCACCGTGACGGCGGTTCCCGTCGAATACGGGAAGTCCGGGACGCGCTCGTTCTTCGTCGACCAATCCGGGATCCTGCGCCATAACCCCGGTCCGATCGCCGACGTGAGCTCCGATCCGGTGGAATGAGCGCTACGCCTTCTTCAGCCAGTTGACCACGTAGGAGGCGAGCGCGCGCAGCGCCCAGTCGGGCTCGCAGCGCAGGAAGCGGAAGAAGGCGTCGGCGCGCGGCCGCTCGAGGAAGGCGAGGTAGTGCGGAAGCGCCCGGGCCGCGCGCTCGAGGGCCCGGCGGCGGGGGGCGTCGAGGAAGTCGGGGAGACGCTCGAGGCTCGCGAACATCTGGGCGAAGTAGGCGCTGAGCTCCTCGGTGTAGAGCCGGAAGGGGCGCTTGCCGAGCGTGGTGTCGGCGGCGCAGCGCCAGCGCACCTCGCTGTGGCGGTCGTAGTAGAACTGGCTCCGCAGGCTGCTGTGGACCAGCACCCACCAGTCGAAGAAGGGCGTGCGCGGGTCGTCCGGCGCCGGCACGTGCGCCCACAGCGAGCGACGCAGCACGAAGGCCGAGAAGGTGACGACGTTGTTGAAGCGCAACAGCGGCACGAAGTTGTCGAAGGGGCGGTCGACGGGGAAGTCGCGCCGCAGGATCGCCTGGCGCACGACCATGTCGTAGCCGTACAGGCCGCGATGCATCACGCGGTAGGGGGAGAACACGACGCCGACGCGCGGGTCCTTGTCGAGCAGCGCGACCTTCTCCGCCAGGTAGGTCGGCGACCAGCGGTCGTCGGGCTCGTTGAAGGCGAGATACTCCCCGCGGGCGTGCTCCACCCCGAGCGTGTAGGTCGTCGCGATGCCGCGGTTGACCCTTCCCTGGTGGGTGATCGCCCGCAGCCGCGCGGGCTCGCGTTCGCGCCAGCGAGCGGTCAGCGCGCGGGAGCCGTCCTTCGAGCCGTCGTCGACGACGATGACCTCGAAGTCCCGGAAGCTCTGCGCGAAAACCGAGCGCAGGGCTTCGTCGAGGAAGCCGGCGCTGTTGAAGGTCGCGACGATCACGCTGACGCGCGGCGGCGTCCGCTGCGGCTCACTGCTCTCCGTCACGCCGTCGGCCCTCCCCATCCAGGCCTCGGCGGACGCGCGGCGGGGGCGCGTCGGAGCGGCGAGGAAGGCGTGCGGGCGCAGGGCGACATCCGGATACTCGATCGGGGAGACCGGCTCATCATAGGCCGCCGACCGCCCGACGCAAGCCGGCGGCGGACTTCCTCGCCGACGGGCCCCGGGTGCGCAGGAACAGGTAGCCGAGGGTCAGGAGCCAGACCAGCCGCTGGCTGAGCAGGAAGACGAAGCCCCAGCGAGGCGGCACCAGGTACTCGCCTCCCGGCGCGATCGAGAGCGCGCACAGCGCCCCGGTCAAGAGGGCCAGGGCGAGGCTGGAAGGCCGCGTCCAGCGCAGCGCCCGCAGGTCGCGCAGGAGCACCAGCAGCGGCACGAGCAGCAGCAGGTCGTCGAACCAGTAGCGGCCGATCAGGCCGTGGGTGACGACCGCGACCAGGGCGAACAGCCGCCAGCGCTCGGCGCGGCGGTGCAGGAAGACCCACAGCCAGGTCAGGAGCAACAGGACGAGCGCGAGCACCAGCAGGCGCGGAAAGGGCGCGCCGGAGTACTCCGCCGCCTTCATCGTCGCGTGGTTGCCGATGCTGCGCACGCCGAACGGCACCACGGGCGCCCGCAGCGCGACACCAACGGCCGTCAACAGGCCGTAGAGCCCGGCCCCGAGGAAGCCGGCTCGCCAGGCACCGAGCAGCGGCAACGCGACGACCAGCGGGCCGCTGAAGGAGGGCTTGAGCAGCGCGATCACCAGCAGCAGCGCGAGCGCGAGGTCGCCCCGCCAGGAGGGACGCTCCCCGGAGAGCCGCGCAGGGGAAGACCGCGACCAGGCCTCGCACAGCGCCCACAAGGCGACGATGGTCAGCTGTCCGTTGCCGAGCCCGGCGCCGGTCGCGTAGTGCCCGAGCACGAGCAGCGCGACCGCGAGCCGGGCCGTCAGCGCGCGCACCCGGGTCAGCGCCAGGGCGTGTCGCACCAGGCCGAGCAGGCAGGCGAGCTGCAGCCCGGCCCACAGGATCCGGGCGAGGGCGAAGGGCAGCCAGCCGACCAGGGGATGGAAGACGAGCAGCGTCGCCGGGGGGTAGATCGGTCCGTGGGTGCCGGTCTCGAACCAGGAGATGCACTCCCAGCTACGGTGCAACAGGTCCATCGCGCCCGAGCGGGTCGACGCGAACATCAGGCGCCAGAGCTGGTAGCCGAGGAACAACGGGGTGACGAGCAGCAGCGCGAGACCGAGCAGGCGCAACGCACGCCGCAGCCCCGGGGCCAGCGGGCGGAGCGGAGCGCGGGCCACGAGGCTCACCGGCGCGACGCCTCGCTCATGCCCCGGTGCCCTGCAGACGCTCCGGCAGGAAGGCGAGGTCGATCTCGTCGGGGTTCCAGCCGAGCCGCTTGCCCTTGAGCCCCTCGGTCGCCTTCGCGTTCTTCAGCCAGCGGAAGACCCGCTCGCTGACCAGCAGGCGGCTCGGGCCGTCGCGGCGGGTGCACATCCAGTCCGCCTCGACGGCCGGGCGGTCGTAGATGTAGTAGAAGGCGTTGCGCGGCGTCTGCCCCTCGCACAGCGCGCACGGGCCGACGGCGGTGCCGAAGGGCGCGGCCGGCCAGCCGAGGTCGACCTCGGAGTACAGGCCGACGTAGTCACACTCGACGGCGCCCCGGGCGTCGACCGGGAAGGTCGCCAGGCCGCGGTCGAGGCCCTCGGCCGACAGCGCCGCCCAGATCTCCGCGGCGAGCAGCGTCACCCCGGCGCTCTGCACGAACACCAGCCCCGGTTGTGAGACGGGCAGCTGGAAGCTCAGCGTCGGCTTGTCGGCCAGGTGGCGCTGGAAGAGGCCGCAGCCCTCGCAGCGCAGGGACGCGGACAGGCTGCGCGCGACGACCTCGAGGTCGCCCCAGATCGGCGGCTCGAGCTGGAACAGGTCGCCGCTCTGGTCGGCGTGGCGGACCAGCCACTTCTCGGTGTAGCGCACCCCTTCGCAAGCCTCGAGCTCGGCGCGGAGGGCGGGGAGCTGGTCCCAGTCGGCCTCGGCGAAGCGCCAGTCGAAGTAGAAGGAGTCGTCGAGGCTCTCCCAGGTCTCGTCGACCTTCCGCGCGAGCGTGCCGCTGATGTTCTCGAGCAGGTTGGCACGGGGATAGCGGGCGGAGATATAGACCGAACGTTCCAAGCCGTGTCTCCGGCGCCCGGCGCGATCGACCCGGCCTGGCTCGCCGGGCGACTCCCCACGAACGGGCGATTCGGGATTCCCATGAGTTTCGTTCTGTCTTAGAATACGCATCCTGACTGGCAGGGGAAACCCATGTCCGACAAAACCCGACCGAAGGCATCCGACGCCGGGCAGGCCGAGCTGCTCTACGTCGTCCTGTGCATCGTGCTGATGGCAGGGCTCGCGGTCGGCGGCTGGTTCCTCATCCAGGGCCTGCAACAAGACCTGCGCGCACCGCACGGCACGGTCGGCAGCGAATGATCGGTGACCCCCGACGCGCCCTGGGACGACGCCTGCTGCGCCTGGCGGGCGAGCGCCTCGAAGCCCTCGAAGACCTGCTCGAGCCCTTCGTCGCGCGCATCGGCCGCCTCGCCGACGCCCTCGAGGGGGCGGCCCTGGCCTGTCCCCTGCGGGAAGGCATCCTCGACCCGGCCAAGGAGAAGCTGTTCGAAGAGCTCGCGCGCGCCCTCGGCGCGACGCTGGTCGCCCACATCACCTGCGCCCGCCTGGTCGAGAAGCGCCGCGAGCAGAAGGACTTCGTCTCGCTGGCGGAGAGCTGCAGGCAGCTGCTCAAGGACATCGAGGGCTTCCTGATCGAGCTCGCCCGGCTCGGCCTCGACCCTGAGCCGCGCGTCCGCTTCCCCTTCAGCCTCTTCATCAAGCGCGCGACCCATCCGCTGCTCGCCCGCCGCGTCCCGCGCAGCGCGCCCCTCGAGGAGTGGCCGAGCCTGGAGAGCCGCGCCGCCAAGCTGCTCAAGCGCGCCGAGCCCTGGCTCGAGCGGCCCGCGGTGCTCGACGACGACATCCTGATGGCCGAGCTGCTCGCCGGCCACCCCGGGGCGAAGGCCGCGCTCAAGGAGCTCGGGCTGATGTGCTGGGACTGCGTCGTCGTCTGCGAGGAGACCCTCGCCGAGGCCGCGGCCTACCATCCCTTCGACAAGGCCGCCCTGCTCGCGAGGCTCACGGTCTCGGGGGACGCGGGCGACGAAGCCTGAGCGCGGGCCTTTTCCTCGACCGCATCTATAGTATTTTGTAGGGAATACGACGCGTAGCCCCGGTGTCCGATGGGCGACGCGCGCGGCGCATGACCGGGGGGCGCCGGACAAGGAGGAACCATGACGAGCCGATCCGCACGCCTGCTCAGCCTGCTGGCGGGAGCCGCCCTGTTGTTGGGCTGCCCCTCGACACCGACCCGGGATGATCCCCCGCCGCGGCGCCAGGACCGACCCGCGGACCCCGCCCCAGCGCCCTCGGAACCCGCGCAGCCCGAGCCCGACCGCTACGGCTCCCCGCCGGAGCGCCCGGCGCAGGCCTTCGAGCGCGAAAGCATCCGGCCGGACGACTACGCGCAGCCGACCTTCGCCGAGCTGATGGACGGACCGGTCGCCACCTGGCGCCGGGAGCTCGAGCCGGCGTTCGTGCCCGGCAACCCGCAGGACATGCAGGCGGTCGAGGTCAGCGAGTCGTGGTGGAACGGCAAGGCGCGCCTGCGCGCCGAGACCCGGACGGAGGACGGGGGCTGGAAGGCCCACGGCTACGGCGAGGCCCACTACAACAGCAACGGCGCGCTGTTCGCGAAAGGCTACTTCCGCGACGGGCGGCTGCACGGGCCGTGGATCTTCTACCGCGAGGACGGCAGCATCGAGCGCATCCGCTGCTACGCGATGGGCGTCATGCAGGGGCCGAGCGCGCGCTTCGAGGACGATGCGGTGGTCGTCTACGGGACCTGCACCGACGACCTCGGCGTCGGCGAGTGGCTGGACTGGGACGAGGAAGGCAACCTCAACGGCCGCACGATGTGGGAGGCCTTCGACGAGAAGACCCCCCATCGGGTCTGGCGCCGGATCTACAACGACGACGGCCAGCTGACACAGATGTGGCGCTACCAGAACAACGCGGTCCACGGCGAGATCATCGACTGGGTCGATCCGAACGTCGACGACGAGACCGGCGAGGTGATGAACCCGGGCAGCGTCGGCCGCCTCGAGCTCGAGCAGAACGACGCGGACGGCAAGGTCCACGGCTGGCTGACCTTCTACCACCCGACCGAGGGCTACCGGGAGTACGACACCTGGTACGAGCACGGCGTCCAGACCGGTCCGCACCGCAAGTACGACCGCCTGGGCAGGGTGATCGCCGAGGGCATGAACGAGGACGGCAAGCGCGTCGGAGTCTGGCTCGACCACAGCACCGACGGGACCCGCGAGCGGCACTACGTCGCTGGCGTGCTCGACGGCCCCTACCGGCAGACGGCCCCGGACGGGACCCTGGTCGCCGAGGGCCGCTTCGCGGACGGCGAGCACGCCGGGGTGTGGATGCAGAAGCTCGAGCCCGAGAGCGTGATCCCCGGCTACGGCCTGGGCGAGACCGGGCTCTGGACCGGCCGCGGCGAGACCACTCCGACCGGCAGCTACCAGGGCCCCTGGGAGTGGCGCCGCGCCGACGGCAGCCTGGCGGCCAGCGGAACCTACGCGGAGGGACGCAAGACCGGCGCGTGGACGGTCAGCGGCCCGGACGGCACGGCGCGCTACGAGCTGAGCTTCGCGGCGAACCTGTTGGACGGCCCCTACCGGTCGTTCTACGCCGACGGCACAGCCGACGCGGTCGGCACCTACACCAAGGGCTACCGCGACGGCGACTGGGTCTACTACCACCCGAACGGGGCGCTGCGCGAGCGCGGCACGCACGAGTACACCGGGCTGCTCAGCGAGCTGATCGGCGAATGGGAGTTCTTCGACCAGGAGGGCCGGCTGAACCGCAAAGAGATCTACGACCTCGAGGGCAACTACCAGGCCTCGTTGACCCGCGAGGCGCTGTTGGAAGACGCTCCGCAAGGGGTGGTCCTGCAGCCCGAGCAGCCGAACGGCACCTGGGTGCTCAAGAACCCGACCGGCGTCCTGGTGCGCCGTATGGTGGTGCTGAACGGCCAGCTCCACGGGCTGGTCCAGGAGTACTACCCGACCGGCCTGGTCGGCCTCGAAGGGGAGATGTACGGCGAGCTGCGCGAGGGCACCTGGACCGCCTATTACAACAACGGCTTCAAGAAGGAAGAGAACACGTACGTCGCCGGCGTCGCCGAGGGCACCTACAAGCAGTGGCGGCCCGACGGCACCCTGGCGGTCGAAGGCACCGGCGTCGCCGGGATGCGCAACGGTCCCTGGACCACCTACCGCGGCGACGGCACGACCGTGCACAAGGTCGAGACCTACGGCGCGGAGAACAAGCTGCACGGGCCCTTCCAGTCCTTCCATCCGAACGGCCAGCTCGCCGAGGAGGGGAGCTACGCCGCCGGCGTCAAGGACGGCGTCTGGAAGAGCTTCTACGACAACGGCCAGCTCCAGTCCGAAGGAAGCTGGGACGCCGGCACGCAGCTCGACGACTGGAAGCGCTTCAACCGCGACGGCAGCCCGCGCGAGTGAAGCTTGTGCCCCTGTCCGGCAGCGGCTAGACTCGGGCGCGATGAAGGGGCGCCTGACATTGTTGTGCGTGCTCCTCGCGGGCTTTTGTGCGGGCTGCGTCGAGCGCATCTTCCTGGTCCGGACGCCGGGCTTCCAGGCGCGGGTCTACTTCGATGGAGAGCTCGCCGGTGTGACCGGGGTCGATGGGGACTCGGTCGCGATCCCGTTCCACTCCTACGGCAAGCACGAGGTGCTCCTGCGCGCGGAGGGATGCAAGCCGCGGCGGGACGTCGTCCAGCTCGAGGTGCCGTGGTTCGCGACCTT
This sequence comes from bacterium, assembly GCA_030428695.1. Next base: position 12,071 of record JAUIEM010000094.1, on the reverse strand, counting down.
CCCGCTCGACCTCTTCACCGAGGTGCTGTTGCCGATCCCGTTCCGCGACGTGCAGGAACGGACCTACATGCTCGCCCGCCTGCCGGACGCCTCGCCCCACGAGGACCTGTTCCGGCGCGCCGATGCGCTGCGCCAGAGGCTCGAAGGGTATACTCCCCGAGACGAGCACGGAGACTAAGGAAGACCTTTGGCTGCCTCCAGGGAGCTGGGCCTCGAGATCAAGGGCCTGCGCGACAAGCGCAAGATCACCGCCAAAGAGCTGGCCACCCGGGTCGGGCTGAGCCCGTCGCAGCTCAGCCGCATCGAGACCGGCCAGCGCCGTGTCGACGCGCCGACCCTGGCCAAGATCGCGGCCGCGCTGCGGGTTCCCTCGAGCTACTTCTTCCCCGACCAGAACCTCGGCATGAACGAGAGCCTCGACCTGCCGGGGCGCTACGAGTCGATCGCCAAGCTGGTCCGCCACGAGCGGCGCAAGCGCCACCTGTCCGCCCAGGAGCTCGGCAGCAAGATCGGCAAGGGCAAGTTCTTCGTGCTCGACCTCGAGAACGGCAAGTGCCAGCGGCTGCGGCTCGAGACCCTCAAGCGCCTCGGCAAGGTGCTCAAGATCGACCCCTGGCAGTTCTGGGAGGTGCTGCAGATCGACTTCGAGCACGCCTACCAGACCGCGGCCCGGCTCGCCGGACGCGGCGTGGTCGGCCAGAGCAGCCGGCCGATCCGCATCGCCGGCGACCTCGCGACCGGCTACCCGAAGTCCTTCAACGCCGACGGCTGGCCGCCGGCGGTGTCCGAGAACGGGCTCGCGCTGCCGGTCGACGAGCCCTGCTTCGCGCTGACCGTGATCGGCGACTCGATGCTGACCGCGGGGGAGCGCTCCTTCGCCCACGGCGATGTCGTCGTGTTCGGCATGGACGGCGAGGTCGGCCACGGCGATCTCGCCTTCGTACGTATGGCCGACCGCACGCCCGAGTTCCGGCAGGTGTTCTTCGACGACGACGCGACGGTGCGGCTGACGCCCCTCAACCGGGAGGTGCGGCCGTGGATCGTCCCCCAGAGCGACATCGTGCGGCTGTACAAGCTGATCGCGTCGGTCTCCCTGGCAGGGGATGGATGACCGGACATCCCTTTCCCAAAGCGCGCCGCCTGCTGCGCAAGCCCGACTTCGACCGCGTCTTCCGCGACGGGGGATCGGCGTCGGACGGTTTGACCCGGCTGATCGTCTGCCAGAATCCCGACGGCCCGCGGCTCGGCTGCGTGGTCGGCAAGAAGTCCGGCAACGCGGTGCGGCGGAACCGCATCCGGCGGCTGTACCGCGAGGCCTTCCGCCTGCTCACCCCGACGCTCGGCGCCTACGACATCGTCGCCCTGCCGGGCAAGGGCGCCCGGCCCACCCTCGAGGCGCTGCTGACGAGCTGGCCGCAGCTGGTCGCCCAGGCGGCCCGGCGCAAGCCCCGCAGGAAGCGCTCGCGCCGCTGAGCCACGCGCCGTACACTGAAGACTCCTGCGCACAAGGGTCGACGGCGAGAGCGATGTCCGAGCAGCCAGAGTCGATGGAAGGGCACGAGGACTGCGGGCACCCGGTCTGCTCCGAGGACGCCTACAGCCTCGAGCCTCCGGCCCCGCGCCGCGGAGTGCTGCGCCTGCTCGGCGCGCTGTTCCTGTTGCCGGTGCGCTTCTACCAGCTGTTCATCAGCCCGCTCCTGCCGCCGGTGTGTCGCTTCGAGCCCTCGTGCTCGAACTACTTCGTGCGGGCGGTGCAGAAGCACGGGATCTTCAAGGGCAGCGCCCTCGGCTTCTGGCGCATCATGCGCTGCCAGCCGTTCTCGAAGGGCGGCTACGACCCCGTGCCCTGAGCGCGGAGGGGGACGCGGTGTACAACAAGAAGGTCGAGGCCGACGACAAGGTCAACGAGTGGGTGCTCAAGGCCTACTCCAAGGGCGCGAGCGACGTCCACATCGAGCCCCTGTCGGACACCCTGCGGGTGCGCTGCCGGGTCGACGGCGAGCTGTCGCGGGTCGACGAGATCTCCGACGTCAACGCCCCGGCGATCATCGCGCGGCTCAAGATCATGGCCAACCTCGACGTCAACGAGCGCCGGGTGCCGCAGGACGGGCGCATCCACTTCCGCGACTTCTGCCGCGAGGCGAAGGGCCTCGACCTGCGCGTCAACATCACCCCCTGCCTGTTCGGCGAGAAGGCGGTGCTGCGCCTGATCGACAACAACAAGTCGCGCTTCAAGCTCGAGGACCTCGGCTATTCCAAGAACGCCCTCGAGCGCTACCGCGAGTGCCTGCACCGGCCGCACGGGTTGACCCTGCACGTCGGGCCGACCGGCAGCGGCAAGACCACCTCGCTGTACGCCGCGATGGCCGAGATCAACTCGCCGAAGCGGAACCTGGTGACCGTCGAGGATCCGATCGAGTACACCCGCGAGGGCATCTGCCAGACCCAGGTCAACCGCGACGTCGGCCTGACCTTCCCGGTCGTCCTGCGCGCGCTCCTGCGCCAGGACCCCGACGTGATCATGATCGGCGAGATCCGTGACCTCGAGACCGCGGACATCGCCTGCGAGGCCGCGATGACCGGCCACCGGGTGCTGTCCACCCTGCACACCAACGACGCCCTCGGCACCATCGCCCGGCTCAAGGACATGGGCGTGCCGAGCTTTCAGATCGCGACCGCCCTGCAGGTCGTCGTCAGCCAGCGCTTCGTGCGGCGGCTGTGCAACAACTGCAAGCAGCAGGACCGCGTCCAGGGCCTCGAGGAGAAGCTGCGCGCGAAGTTCTTCCGCGCCGGCGGCTGCCGCGAGTGCGAGAACACCGGCTACCGGGGCCGGGCGGCGGTGATGGAGGTGATGTCGGTCGACGAGCGGGTGCGCCAGGCGATCGGCAAGGACGAGCGCGCCAAGGTGCTGCGCCGGGCGGCGCGCAACGCGGGCATGAAGACGATCTACGAGGACGCGCTGCTCAAGGCCGCTCGCGGCGTGACCTCCCTGGCCGAGGCCCTGCGGGTGACCAAGGGGGTGCAGGTCAGCGACCGGCCCCTCGGCAACATCGGCGAGCTGGTGCTCAAGCAGGTCGAGGAGGAGAAGCGCGCCCGCGAGCTGACCGTCAAGATCACCGACAAGGAGCGGCTGAAGAAGATGCGGGAGGAAGCCCTCGCCTCGGGCATCTTCAGCGGGCCGGTCGTCAGCACCAAGCGGCCCCCGAAGGAGCCGGGGAAGCGCCCGTCCCGCCCGGACAGCGGCGAGCACCGTCGGAGCAGCGGCGAGCACCGCCGGTCGTCGGGGGAGAAGCCCCGCCCGCAGGAGCGCTCGGGCGAGCACCGGCGCCCGCCGCCGCGTTGAGGCTGCCTGGCAGCGGGCATCGTCCAGCGCCGCGAGGCGTCGCGCGTGGAGCGCACCCACACCAGGAGCCGCCGATGACCCTCGAGCCCCGCGCCCAGGCCTGCTGGAGCCGTTACCTCGCCCGCCTGGCCCCGGACGATCCGGCCCGGACCGCCCGGGTCGAGGCGTCGCCCGCCGGCAGCCCGGAGATCACCGACCGCCTGCTCGCCCTCTACCTCGCCGGCCGCAAGCCGGCGGGCAGCAGCCTGCTCGCCGACTTCCAGGCCCACGGAGAGGCCCTGCCCCAGGTCGGGGACCACTGGATCGTGCTCGACAGCCGGGGCGCCCCGCGGCTGATCCTCCGCACCGCGCGGGTCGAGCAGCACCGCTTCGCGGACATCCCCGAGGAGGTCGCGCGGGCGGAGGGCGAGGGAGACAGCTCGGTCGCCGACTGGAAGCGCCTGCACGCCGGCTTCTTCGCGCCCTTCCTCGAGCAGTGGGGCGTGGCCTCGCTCGAGGAGGCGACGGTGATCACCGAGCTCTTCGAGGAAGTGCACCGCGAGCCGGCGGCGGAGGACCCGCGCCGCTCCGGGGCATCTTTCTGAAAAAAAGTTAATCGCCATCCCCCAAGCGCTTACGCCACCAGCGACCACGCCGGCCGCGGTCCTACGATGCACGACGTGAAAGTTCGTTTATATTCAATCGTAGGCAACACCTCTGTAGAAGGGAACCGCGATGAACGACGCGCCCGGACACGTCTCCCCCACGGTGGCGGGAGACCCTCCTTCCGAAGACTCCACCCTGGCCGGGTTCCGCCCGCTGCTCGCCGCGGGCGTCGGCGCCCTGATCGCCGGCTGCAACTCGGGCAGCGGCGGCGGCGGCTCCTCGGGCCCGACGGTCCCCGTGCCGTTGACGCCGGCGGCGCCGACGACGATCGCCGACGAGACCGAGGCGGCGCTGTTCCTCAACCGCGGCACCTTCGGCTCGACCGAGGAGGATGTCGAGCGGCTGATGCAGACCGGCTACGAGCAGTGGTTCTACGAGCAGGTCGCCGCTCCGGCCAGCTCCCACCAGCACCACCTGCAGGACAAGGACGGCAAGCGCATCGCGAACTGGTGGCGGGTCGCGCTGTGGGGCCCCGACCAGCTGCGTCAACGGGTCGCCTTCGCGCTCAGCCAGATCTTCGTCGTCTCCCAGCGCGAGGTCAACGAGGCCCAGGGCCTGGCGAGCTACTACGACATGCTGGTCGAGCACGCCTTCGGGAACTTCCGCGACCTGCTCGAGGACGTGACCCTGCACCCGGTGATGGGCACCTACCTCAGCCACATCCGCAACGAGAAGGCCGACCCGAGCAAGAACATCCGCCCGGACGAGAACTACGCCCGCGAGGCGATGCAGCTGTTCACGATCGGGCTGATCGAGCTCGAGCTGGACGGCACCCCGAAGCTCCAGAACGGCCAGCCCATCCCGACCTACGACCAGGCGACCATCGAAGGCTTCGCGGCGGTGTACACCGGCTGGAACTTCGCCGGACGCACGCGCTGGTGGGAGAACATCAAGGACTGGGTCCACCCGATGGAGCCCTTCGAGAGCTACCACGACACCGACCCGAAGGAGCTCTTCCCCGGCGTGATCCTGCCCGGCGGTCAGACCGCCGAGGAAGACCTGCAGCAGGCGCTCGACATCCTCTTCCAGCACCCGAACGTCGCGCCCTTCATCGGCAAGCAGCTGATCCAGCGGCTGGTGACCAGCAACCCGTCGCCGGCTTACGTGCAGCGGGTCGCCGAGGTGTTCGAACAGGACGAGTTCGGCGACCGGGGGAACCTGCTCGCCGTCGTCCGCGCGATCCTCTTCGACCCCGAAGCCCTGCAGGGCACCGCGGGCGACCCGAGCTTCGGCAAGCTCAAGGAGCCCCTCCTGCGGCAGACCGGCTTCTGGCGCGCCCTGCGCGCGACCGGTGACCCGCAGAACGGGCACTACGAGCGGCCGGAGAACGACTACGGCCAGGCGCCCCTGCGCTCGCCCTCGGTGTTCAACTTCTTCCGTCCCGACTTCAGCCAGCCGGGAGACCTCGCCAGCGCCGGCCTCGCCTCCCCGGAGTTCACGCTGCTCGACGCGACCTACACGACGCGGACGACCAACCGCTTCTGGTACGACGTGTTCCGCAACTACCACGGCGCGAGCAACCCCGACGACGTGCGCATCGACATCTCGCGCGAGAAGGCGCTGGCGGACGATCCGGCGGCGCTGACCGAGCACCTGAACCAGCTCCTGCTCGCGGGCAGGATGAGCGCCTCGATGCGGGCGACGGTCGAGTCCCTGATCACCGACACCTCGGACAGCGACGACGGCACCAAGCGCGCCCTCGAAGCCATCTACATCGTCGTCAGCTCGCCGCAGTTCGCGGTCCAGCAGTAGGAGCCAAGCCATGGGTTTCAGTCGTCGTGATTTCCTGAAGAGCTGCGCGCTGTGCTTCGGCGGCGCGGCGGTCGGCTCCTTGAGCACGATCCACGAGGTGCTCGCCGCCGGCGCGGCGGACTTCAACGAGTACCGGGCGTTGGTCTGCATCTTCCTGTACGGGGGCAACGACTCCTTCAACATGATCATCCCGACGAGCACCGCGGAGTACCAGCTCTACGACGAGGCCCGCGCGAGCCTGGCGGTGCCGGTCGGCGACCTGCTGCCGATCACGCCGCTGACCTCGCAGGGCGGCGCGACCTTCGGCTTCCACCCGGCCTGCGCCGAGTGCAGACGATGTTCGGCCAGCAGCGCCTGGCGGTGATCGCGAACGTCGGGCCGCTCGTCGTCCCGACCACCCGCGCCGACTGGCAGAACAAGAGCGTGCCCCTGCCGCCTCGGCTGTTCTCGCACAGCGACCAGCAGGAGCACTGGCAGACCGTCTCCGACCTCGTCGCCAGCCAGAACACCAAGGTCGGCTGGGCCGGACGCACCGCCGAGGAGCTCAGCAGCGTCAACCCGAGCTCGACGATCTCGATGAACATCTCGATCGACGGCTTCAACACCCTGCAGCGCGGCACGATCGGGCTGCCCTTCAACATCGGCCGCAACGGCATGGAGAAGCTGCGCGGCATCGACCAGAACAACAGCACCAACGCCCGCCGCATGCAGGCCTTCCTCGATCTGCTCGCCGACGACATCGCCGACAGCGGCAGCCACGCCTTCGTCAAAGAGTTCGCGCGGGTGCAGCAGTCGACGCGCGAGAACGCCGTCGAGATCACCGAGGCGCTCGACAACGCGACGCCGCTGCAGACCGTGTTCCCCAGCGGACGGCTCGGCGAGCAGCTCGAGATGGTCGCGCGGCTGATCGGCATCCGCGACACCATCGGCGCCAAGCGCCAGATCTTCTTCGTCGGCATGGGCGGATGGGACACCCACGGCAACCAGGCCGGGCGGCACCCGGGCCTGCTGTCCACCCTCAGCCAGGGACTCTCCGCCTTCGACCAGGCGATGGTCGAGCTGGCGGTGCACGACAAGGTCACGACCTTCACCAACTCGGATTTCGGCCGCACGCTGACCAGCAACGGCGACGGCACCGACCACGGCTGGGGCGGTCACGCCCTGGTGATGGGAGGATGCGTCGCCGGCGGTGACATCTACGGCACGATGCCCGTGCTCGAGATCGGCGGGCCGGACGACACTCGCAGCGGACGGTTGATCCCGTCCACCTCGGTCGATCAGTACGCGGGGACGCTGGCGAAGTGGTACGGCTGCAGCGACCCGCAGCTCGCGTCGATCTTCCCCAACCTCAGCAACTTCTCGACCACCGACATCGGTTTCATGCAGCCCTGAGCCCGTCTCGCGGGGAAGGGGACCGACGTCCCCCGTTCTCCGGGACCGGCTCTCTTCCTCCGGCAGGGCCGCCTCCGGTCTGCTATCCTGGAGCCCGGAGGATCCGATGCGCTGCGCCCCCCTCATCACCCTGCTGCTGCTCGCCGCCAGCCCCGCGGACGAAGGCTGGCCGGGCCCGCGCGGCCTGCGCATCAGCGTCGACTACCGCGGCACGCCGCTCGCCGAGGTGTGCGCCGACCTGCGGACAAAGATCGGGGTCGACATCGTCTGCTCCCGCGAGCTCGCCGACCTTCCGATCGACCTGTCGCTGACAGACGTGCGCTGGCGCACCGCCGTCAGCCTGCTCGGCAGCCTGTACGAGCTCGACATCGAGATCTGGAGCGCGCCGCGTCCGGCCTCGCGCTCCGCGACGGCGGTCGCCACGGCTCCACTCCGACGGACGCGGACGACCGACCGCGGCGCTGCGGCCCGCAGGAGGCGTTAGTGGACGCCGACACCGAGGAGATGGGCGCGGACTTCGCCCTCGAGAGCACCTGCATCCGCGGCGAGGCCTGCCATCGGAAGCAGGGCCGCTTCTGCGCCGACAACTGCATCTGGATGCACTTCGTCGGCGAGCGCCATCCGCGCTGCTTCGGCTTGTTCCAGGGCCGCGGCCTCGTGCCGGCGGGCACGCCCGAGGCCGCGCTGACCAGCGAGGTCTGCGGCCGCTGCGAGTTCGAGCTCGACTGCATCGTCGAGACCGGCAGGCGCTTCGGACTCGACGAGGCGGTGGTCGAGAAGCTGACCGACGAGGCGAGCGAGAAGTACTACTGAGCGCCCAGCGTACGTTCTCTCCAAGGTCGGCGGGCGGGGGTAAACCCCGCCCCTACCCCCGGAAAGCGCACACACCGAGGTAGGGGAGGGGTTTACGAGGCTGTCTCACGGAACGGGATGACGCACGTCCCTACGCATGCGCCGGGCGGGGGTAAACCCCGCCCTTACCTCCGGAAAGAACGTATCCACCGAGGTAGGGGAGGGGTTTACCCCCTCCCGTCGTCCTTCGAGACTGACCTCCCCTCGCGGGAAAGAACCTTCGCTGAGGTCAGGACTGAGTGGCAGGTAGACCGTGGGAAGCCGCCTCGCGACCGTCAGCGGTCGGGGTTCGACGGCTTCGGCTCGAGCACGCTCGGCAGCCGCAGGTCGAGCACCGCGGCGCGGCGGCGCTGCGCGGCGAGCTCCTCGGCCCGCGCGCGCTGCTGCAGCTCGTGCTCGCGGAACAGGAACTCCTGCGCGCGCGTGCGGGCGCGGACCTTGCCGAGCATTGTCAGCCCGTCCGCCCGGCGCAGGAGCGACAGCATCGCGACCCCGATCGGCCCCGGGTGGGTCGGCACGTCGGACCAGGCCATGCTCGTGACGATCAGGTGGAGCGCGAGCTGGCTCTGCCATTCGGCCGGCGCGCCCGCGAAGACGTTCGCCAACGCCGCGAGCTCGTGCTGCTTCGGGATCTTGCCGCGCGCGGAGAGCGCGGCGGCGAAGAGCGGATCGAAGGGGTGGGCCTCGCCGATCGCGACCCTGTCGGCGAGGTCGGCGACGCGCTGCTCGTCGGACGCGGGGAAGGCCTGCTCGACCAGCATCCCCGCGCCCACCCAGCGGGCGCGGTCGTCGCCGAGGCGCGGCCGCAGCAGCAGCCACTGCTGGATGAAGCCCGGGAACAGCTGGAAGTCCTTCGCCGCGGCCGCGAAGGCCTCCGGGTCGCCGTCGGCTCCTGCCCAGGCGAGCTCGAGCAGCAGGAAGCTCTTCCAGCGGGCGATGATCTCGCGTTCCCGATCGCTCCTCCCCACCAGGTTGTCGCTGAGCTTCAGGGTCTCCTCGAGGGCCTGCAGATGGTGCCCGACCTGGCGCAGGGAGCGCGCCCGCACCGCCCAGGTGATCAGCGGCAGCAGCGGCTGCTCCGCCCACAGGGCCCGCACGCTCGGGGCCTCGTCGTCGAGCAGGCGGAAGTCGCCGAACACCGCGATGCGCCCGAGCTCCCCCTCGCTCGGCCGCGGCGCGCGCGGCCCGCCGATGCCGAGCAGGTAGCTGCCGGCGGGGAGCTGGGGCGCCGGCGCCTTGAAGCTGAGCTGGATCTCGTCCTTGACCATGTCGAGGACGGTCACGCGCAGGGCGCCGACATCGGGGAGGTACTCGATGAACAGCCGGAGGAACCGGCCGAGCAGGGGATCGACCACCGCGGAGCCGGTGTCCTTCCCGCCCGCCATGCCGTGCAGGGTCAGGGTGTGGTGGTCGTTCCCGCCGGTGCAGAGGAAGCGGACTCCGGTGTGACAGCGGTCGACGCCGCGGGCGAGATCGTCGAGCGGGATCAGCCCGATCTCGGGCCCGGAGCCCCAGGACGCGCTGTGCAGGCGCATGTCGAGCACGATGCGCCAGGCCCCGCCCGCGAAGGAGACCGGGATGCCGGCGAAGCCGTAGCCCGGGGCGAAGATCGTCTCCCCGCGTTCGAGGCGCGGATGGGCATCCCGGGACACCGACAGGAAGTGGAAGAAGCCGTAGCGCTGGTCGTAGCTGACGGTGAGCGGATGCCCGTAGTGCATCGCCGCCAGCGAGCTCGTCTTCTTCCCATCGACGAACAGCTCGTTGCCGTACAGATCGATCGCGGGCTCGGGGTCGACCAGGGGCGCCCAGGCCTCGCGCAACAGCCGCAGGCCGGCCTGCTGGACGGGGCGCAGGCCGGGGCTGAAGAGCCAGCGCGCGAGGATCGGGTCGAGGGTCTCGGTCGGCTGGCCGAGGGCGGAGAGCTCCTGGATCGCCAGCCGCACCTGGTCGACCAGCCGCGGCGTCGGCTCGAGCTGTTCGAGACGCGCGAGCAGCGGCAGCGGCTCCTGCGCGGCGATCAGCCCCTCGAGCTCGAGGCGCAGCAGCTCCGCCTCGAGCTCCGGGGTCGCGACGCCCGCCTCGACGGCCTCGCCCGCGACCCGGGCCGCATCGCGGTTGAGGGCGAAGTCGAGCAGGTACAGGACCAGCGCGAGGTCTTCGCTGCGCGCCCGCTGGCCGGCCGGTAGCGGGGGCGGAGACAGCAGGACGAGGTCGACGCTGTCCGCCCGGCGGAAGATCTTCCGCGCCCGGCACAGGCGGGGTCCGAGCTGGCGCAGGTCGGAGCGCGGGAGCGCGGCGACCGGCCCCGTGCGGAAGTCCTCCCGCCGCGTCCACCAGGCCCGTCCCTCGCCGACCTGCACCTCGAGCTGCCCGGTGTCCAGCGGCTCCGGCTCGGGCCGGGTCGTCAGCCGCACGCTCTCGGCGAGCTCGCCGCGCAGCGGCGCGAGCGCGATGCCCTCGGGGGTCAGCGTCAACCACGAGGGGGTCTCGTCGGGGTAGGGCAGCTTCTCCAACCAGAAGAAGCGCCGGTGGGTCGGATCGAGCGAAGGCCGGATCGACAGACCCGGACCGTCGGCGGTCTGCAGGGGAACCAGCCGCGTCGCGCCGACGACGCGCCGGTCCGCGAAGCTGAAGGAGCGCGCCTCGTCGAGGCGCCACACCTCGACGCAGAAGTGGTTGTACTCGCCGAACGCGACGACCAGCTCGTTGCGGCCGTCGCCGTCCAGGTCGAAGGGCTCGACCCCCCGCACCACGCTGTGGACGTGGAGCTCGTGCTCGCGCAGGCCCTCCGGCAGACCCTCGAGCGGACGCGCCGGCTGCGGCGGGCCGAAGTCGCCGTGGGGCGCGCCGAAGCAGACGAACACCCGCTTGTCGTGCACGGTGTGCGCCCAGAACAGGAGGTCGGGCAGCCCGTCGCCGTCGACGTCGCGCACCCGCGTCTGGATGCGGGGGAAACCGAGCCGCAGCTCGGTCGGCACCGAGGCCTCGGCGCGGGTCATCGCGATCACCTCGTCGGGGAAGTGCATCACGACCGCGAGCTCGCCGCCGATCGACCCGACCCAGTCCAGCGTGAGGGGAGCGTCCGGGTTCCCCACCCGCGCCTCGCGGATCGGCCCGAGGTCGATCTCCTCCACCCGCTCCGTCGCGAGCGGCCCGTACCCCGCGCGCAGGGGCGCCCCGAGCTGCTCGATCACGATCTCCTCGCCCTCGATCCGCGCGACCAGCTCGTACGCACCGCCGGGCTCGCTGTGCCCGAGCACACCGTCGGGGCCGACCTCGAAGGTGGTGCGCCGGAGCGCCTCGAACCACAGGCGGAGCTCCGTCCGCTGATCGGCGTCCAGGCTGCGGGTGAGCTCTTCGCGGGGCCGGCCCTCGACGTCGCACACCTGCATCAGGCAGCGCAGCGCCGTCAGCCGCGGGCTCTCGTCGAGGTCGCGGAAGGGATGCGGCTCGGCGGGGTCGAGCCAGGCGAGCGCCCGCGCCAGCCCGTACCAGGCGTGGGCCCGCAGGGCGGGGAAGCGCTCGCCGTAGGCGCCGAGGGCGAGCCGGTACTGGCGCGCGGCGAGCGCGTGCCGGCCCTGCCGCCACGACCGGTCGGCCTGCAGCACGAAGCCCTCGCCCGCCGCCGCCGAGCGCGGCTGGGCGCAGAAGGCGTGGGCCACCCAGCGGGTGCTCTGGTCGACGTCGTCGCGCTGGTCGGCGACCCGCGCCCGCCACAACGCGAAGTCGGCGACCGGGAGGGAGTCGGCGAGCACCCGCGCCAGCCCGGTCTCGGCCTCGACCGGCAGGAACGGGCGGAAGGTCCAGAAGCCGGCCTCCGCCGCCGCCGCCGCGGCGCTGTCCGCCGCGCCGGGCGGCGGCAGCTCGGCGAGCCGGGCGCGCGCCCAGCCGAGGACCGTGCGCACCCGCAGGGTCTCGGCGCGGCGTCCCAGCCCCGCGGCGGCGCGCGCGACCTGCGGGCGCAGCTGCTGCAGGTCGTCGGTCTCGGCGATCGCGTCGATCTCCTTGGCGTGCACCCGCGCGAACTCCGCCAGGCGGCGCTCCGCCTCCGCCGGCGGGAGCTGCGAGGGGAGCGCGTCGAGCTCGG
>JAUIEM010000583.1 GCA_030428695.1 bacterium | reverse complement strand
GCTGCTCACCTATGGACGGTGTCCCAGCCATGAGAACGGCTCCGCTGCTCGAAGACCCGAAGCGCCCGATCTCAAGCGGCCTCCGGGCCCTCGCGACGAAATCCCGGTGAATCAGCCGGGCTCAGGTGTAGCCCCAGTTCTTCAGCTCGACCTCGCCGAGCCCGCCGGCGTCCGGCTGGTAGCCGCGCAGCAGCTTCGCCACCCACTTGCCGAGGTGGTCGGTTTCGATATTGACCGTCGCGCCAGCCTTCTTCGCGCCGAGGGTGGTGCGGGCCAGGGTCTCGGGGATCAGCCCGACGCTCAGCTCTTCGCGGCCGACCGAGATCAGGGTCAGGCTGATGCCGTCGATCGCGATCGAGCCCTTGGTGATCATGCCCCGGGCCAGCTCCTCGGAGACCCGGACGCGCAGCGTGGTCTGACCGCTGTCGGCGAGCTTGGAGACGATGACCCCGACGCCGTCGACGTGACCTGTCACGAAGTGTCCGCCCATGCGGTCGCCGTAGCGCAGGGCGAGCTCGAGGTTGACCTCGCTGCCGCCCCCCAGGGTACCGAGGGTGGTCTTCGACAGGGTCTCGCGGATCACGTCGAAGCCGACCCGCCCGCCCTCGATCACGCTCGCGGTCAGACAGGTCCCGTCGATGGCGACGCTGTCGCCGAGGGCGATGTCCTCGACGAGCTCCGGCATCTCGACCGTCAGCCGCGCCGCTTCCCCGCTGCGGGCCAGGCTGACCACCCTGCCCTTCGCGATCACGATTCCGGTGAACATCCGACCTCCCTGTCCGTACCGCGACGGCTTGTGGGCGGGAAAAGGGGGCGTTACCCTGACCCTACCCGCGCGCTCCGGAGATCCGCCATGGCTCCCCTCGAGGACGTCCTGCCCCCGACACGGTACATCGAGAAGGTCTGCCTCGCCACCGGCGAGCCCGTCGCGGGAGAGATCGCTCCCGACGAGCTGCTCGTACAGAGCCACCGCGACTACCACGTCGTCGATGTCTACGCCCGCTCGATGATGAGCTGGCTGATCGATGCGACCGGCAACGAAGAGCTGATCCGGCAGACGATGAAGGAGGTGCGCAAGCTGGGGCATCGGGCGGCGAGCATCCTGACCCGGCTGATCCCCGGCCTGAAGGACCCCGAGCGCCTGACCAGCACGTTGTTCGGGCTGCGCCACACCGAGTTCTACTTCCGCTTCAAGCGTCCGCCCTTCTCCAAACGCGAGATCCACACCCGGCTCCGCGCCCTGCGCGCCGCCGCCCGGTCCGCCCACGCCGCCAACGGCGGCGAGGTGCGGGTGCTGCTGACCGGCGGGACGGGCTTCGTCGGCAAGGAGATCCTTGCGCAGGTCGTCCGCGAGCCGGCCGTGACCGAGGTCGTCGTGCTGATCCGGCCGAAGACCGTGCGCGACCGGGACACCAAGGAGATCGTCAAGGTCCTGTCGCCCGAGGAGCGCGGGCAGAAGCTGCTCGATCAGCTGTGGCTGCGGACGCCGGAAGAGCGCGCGAAGTTCCGCTTCATCGCCGGCGACATCGAGGCGCCGCAGCTCGGGGTGGCCGAGGACGAGCGGGAGCGGCTGGCGACGCGCCTGACGCACGTGATCCACTGCGCGGCGAGCGTGTCCTTCGACGACCCGTACGAGTCCTCCTTCCGCGCCAACGTCGCCGGCAGCCTGAACGCGCTCGCCTTCTCGCTCGCGCTGCAGGAAGCCGAAGGCAGCCCCTTCGTCGCCCATCTCGGCATCGAGACCTCGTACATCCACGGCCGCCAGACCCAACAGCTCGCCCGCGAGGACGAGATCGTCTTCCCGCGCAACTTCTACAACAACTTCTACGAGCTGACCAAGGCGATGGCCTCGCTCGAGACCGAGCGCTTCATGTTCGAGAAGGGCCTGCGGGTCGTGCAGCTGTGCCCCGCGATCGTGATCGGGGACTCGAAGAACGGCAACAACCGGGGGGACCTCAAGGTCGTCAACGCGCCGGTCAACGTGTTCGGGCGCACCGAGGAGGCCCTCAAACAGTCCGGGGGCAGCTGGCGCGAGCGCTCGACGACCCGCATGATCGCGTCGATGGCGGCGGTCTTCCCCGGCGACGCCTGCGCCGAGCTGAACCTGATCCCGGTCGACTGGGTCGTCGCGGGCATCGTCGCGGCGCTGAAGGAGCCCGAGGCGATCGGCGAGCGCATCCACCTCGCGACGGACAACCGCATCACCGCCGAGCAGATCCAGACCGTCGTGCTCGAGGAGCTCGGGCTGAAGATCACCCTGGCCGAGCCGACCATCCACCGCAATGTGCGGCTGCCGGTGCTGACCCGCGTGCTCAAGGGCATGTCCCAGCCGAAGCTGGCCGGGGCCCTCGAGAAGCTCGGCCAGATCTTCGGCGGCTACAGCGAGTGGGGCCAGCCGGTGCACCAGGTCGGCAACGACGTCGAGATCCTCGGGCTGCCGGAAGAGCGCCCGGACACCGTGCAGGCCTTCCGGATGTTGTGCCGGCACAACAAGTACGTGCAGAAGTTCGGGAAGATCCGCGACCTCGACGAGATCTCGCGCCGCGAGAAGGTCTGGGCGGACTTCATCGAGGAGCTGGAACGCGCGACGGGCAAACGGGCCGGTGAGGTCGACGCGTCCCACTTCACCAACGCCCTCGAGCTCGCGGTCGACCTCGGCAGCTTCACCCTCGAGTCGGTCGGTTGAGCGTGCGCGCCGCGGCGCTGGCCCTGCTGGTTGTCGGCTGCGCCGCCGTCGAGACCAGCCTGGCGCCGCCGGCGCCCTTGCCGTCCGGCCCGCTGCGCCTGACGGTGGTCGCGGACACCGCCCTCGGCGAGCTCGGCGAGAAGCTCGAGACCGAGCTCGACGCCCGCCTGCGGCTCGAGCTGCGCGAGCGCGGTCCTTTCGCGCCGGCGGAGACCGCCGCCCTCGCGCTGGAGGTCGAGGTGCTCGCGGCCGACCTCGGCGATCCCGCCGCCAACCTGACCGTCGGCTGGGACGTCGGCAGCCCCTCCTACGCGCTGGTCGCCCGGCTCTGGCAGGGGACCGAGCTGGTCGACGGGCTGCGGGTCGAGGGCAGGCTGACGGGGCCCAACGGCTCGAGCGACGCGCGCGAGGACCTGGTCGACGACGCGGCCTTCCGGGTGTGGCGTTTCCTG
This sequence comes from bacterium, assembly GCA_030428695.1. Next base: position 952 of record JAUIEM010000583.1, on the reverse strand, counting down.
TGGCTGCGCAGGCCGGAGGAAGCGCGGGACGCCGCCCCGCCGTAGCCGGTCTTTTTTTGCGGTCCGGCAGTTTGGGCTTGACCACGAGGCCCCGGGCGTTTCTCATCGGGCCCTTCGAGAAGTCCGACGTCCCTCAACGAGCCCCGGTGAAGCGCCGGTTGGAAAGGAGATCTTCATGGCCCTGCAGACCGAGTTCGAGTTCAACCTCCCGAAAGGCTACGTCGACGCCGAGGGCAAGCTGCACCGCAAAGGCATCATGCGCCTGGCCAACGCCAAGGACGAGATCGCTCCGCTGACCGACTACCGCGTCCAGAAGAACCGCGCCTACCTCGTGATCATCCTGCTGAGCCGCGTGATCCGGAAGCTCGGTGAGCTGAAGGAAGAGGACATCAACAGCGAGATCATCGAGAACCTGTTCAGCTCGGACCTCTCCTATCTGCAGGACTTCTACCGCCGCATCAACGAGGACGGCTCGACCCTGGTCAAGACGACCTGCCCGCACTGCGGTGGCGAGTTCGACTTCGACCTGGGCACCCTCGGTGAGTGAGATGGCCGACGAGACCTCCAGCGAGGCGCCCGCCGAGGAGAAAGCCCCGGCCGATCTGCCTCTGCAGTTCAAAGACCGGCTGCTGATCTGCGTCGACTGCAGCAAGCCCTTCGTGTTCTCGGGCAGCGAGCAGGACTTCTTCTTCGAGCGCGGCCTGACCGAGCCGAAGCGCTGCAAGCACCGCCGGGACGAGCGCAAGCGCAACCGGGGCAAGAAACTCCCCGCGCCGAGCAGCTGCCCGATGCAGGTCGAGAACCTGACGCCCTTCCACGCGCTGTACGCGGGGGAGGAGGGGGGCCAGGCCGATGGCTAGGCGCTTCTCCGGATTCACCCCCGCGACCCTCGAGTTCTTCGCGGACGTCGCCCGGAACAACGACCGGGCGTGGTACCAGGAGAACCGCGAAC
>JAUIEM010000093.1 GCA_030428695.1 bacterium | reverse complement strand
GAACATCGGCGATGTACTGCTTGTAGGTCGCCCGGCAGTGGGGGTCGGTGTAGAAGTCGTCGTGCGCGCGGGCGGTCGGGCTCCAGGCGACGTACGCGGCCATTCCCCCGTAGTCATCCCAGTTGTTGACCAGCGGCAGGATCAACCGCTGGCCGTGCTTCGCCGCGGTCGCGATGACGTGATCGAGGCTGGCGAACACCCTCTCGTCGTAGACGTTGGGGGCGGTCTGCAGCGCGTTCCAGCCCCCGCCGTCGTTGAACGCCCAGGTGCGCAGCACGGTCATGCCGAGGGAGTCGGCGCTCGCCATCACCTCCCCGACCTGGGCGCGCAGGCCGGGATCGGCGCCGTACGTCAACAGGGTGTAGTTGTTGTAGCCGACGAAGCAGAAGCGCGCGCCGTCGAGCATCAGGGCGCCGTCGACCACCTGGACGAAGCCCTCGCCGGGAGGCGGCGCGGGCGCGGCGCGCGGCGCCACCGGACCGGGACCGCAGCCGAGGACCACCACGCAGAGCAGGCTCAGGGCACGCACAGCACCATCCGGAACGGGCGCCGCTCGCCGTCCGCGGGCCAGAACTCCTCCCCCGTCCACTCGGGAGAGCCCAACTCGATGCCGTACAGCGCCCCCTGCTCCCGGAGCCACTCCTCCTCCTCGGCCGTCGGCAGCCGCACCCCGAGCCCGATCCGGCTGACCAGCGAGGCGTGGTCGGGGGAGCGGGTGTAGAGGGCGTCGAGGGACAGCCGCGCCGACATCTCGAGGCAGGCGTCGACCGCCTCGCCCCAGGTCACGCGCAGCGGCTCGCCGGTCTCATCGCTGAGGGGCGCGCAGGCGATGTAGCGCAGATGCTGCGGAACCTCGTGCTGGGGAGCGAGGACCATCAGCACCCCGCCGACCCACAGCCCGACCGGCAGCCCCGAGCGGTACGCGGTCCAGAGCTGGCCGCGCTCGGCGCCGATCTCGAGGTCGCGCTCGAGCCCGGGGCTGACCTCGATCCACGACCGGCGGAGGCTCGCGCAATCGACGTGGAAGCGCAGCCAGGGCGGGATCAGCGCGGCGACCTCCGGCAGGATGCGAAGCCTCCTGCGCGCCTCGGCCGGATCGTCACAGGCGCTGGTGTACAGATCCTGCAGCTCGCGGCGGGTCGTCTCGATCAGAGCGCGGACGCTCGCGCTCTCTTCGATGGCGAGCAGGCGGTGCATCCGCTTGACCAGGTCGCGCTCCTGGCGCAACTCCCGCAGCACGCTGACCTCGAGGTCGCCGCGGGCGCCGACGACGGCCTCGGCGATCGCCCGGGAGGCGGGGTACTTCGCCGCGAGCTCTTCGAGCTTCTCGAGCCGCATGCCGAGATGCGGCTCCGCCAGCGCCTCGACGAGCAGCTGGGCCTCGCCGAGCGCCGCGTTGACCTGCAGGTCGCCGGGGAACTGCTCGCGCAGGGCGAGCAGCCGCGCGAGGCGCGCGTCGGGCGGCAGGGACTGCAGGCTGCGCAGCTCCTGGTCACGCTCGACGAGCTGCTCCTCGGCCTCCGCGAGCAGATGCAGCCCCTCGGAGTCCTCCGGATACAGCTCGACGAAGCCCCGCAACGCCTCGGCCCGCGCCTCCTGCCCGGGAACGCTCCGGGCCTGGTCGAGCACCGCGGCGCGGCGGGAGGCGAGCAGCCACCAGAAGCCGCCCGCGCCGAGACCGATGACCACCAGCAGGCCCGCCGCCACCAGCGCCCCCCAGGCCAGGCGCTTGGGCCGCACCCGGGCGTCCTCGAGCCGCCACAGCGCGGCCTGGGCCGTCTCCTGCAGGGGCCGACGGCGGAGGATCCTGCCGTACAGCCGCCGGGCCGCGGGCACGTCGCCGCGGGCCTCGGCCGCTCCCGCCAGGGCGAGCACGCCCGCTTCGGAGCGCAGGCGGGTGTGGAGGGCGGCGCGCAGCTCGCTGAGGTCGTCGGGCAGGGAGGCGCCGTCGGCGTACTCGTCGAGCAGCGACAGGGCCGCTTCCCAGCGCTTCCGCTTGTCGTACTCCGCCACCGTCTCCCGCAGGCGCTCGAGCGCGCCCCGCTCCCCGAGCCAGGCGTGGTAGGTCTCCCGGACCTCCGCGTCGTCACCGAGGCGGGCGAGGAAGCGCTCGCAGTAGCCGAGGGCCTCCTCGAGCCTGCCCTCCCGGTAGGCGCGGCGCGCCTGGGGGAGCAGCGCGTCGAAGCGCGCCGCGCGCCGATGCCCGGCGAGCTTGTCCAGGCAGGCCTGCAGGGCCGGGCCCTGGCGCACCAGCAGGCGCTGCAGGGGTCCGCGCAGCTGCTCGAGCTCGCGCTCGAGGGCGCGCAGGACGGCCTCGGGGGTGTCGTCCTCGCAGGCCTCGCAGCGCCGGCGGAGCGAGTCGAACAGCTCCTTCAGGCTCCCGCGGTCCGTGTGCATCGGCGCTCCCCCCGTCCACCTCAGTTTGAACGATGGGGGCCCGGGGACGCAAGATGCTACCGACACCCCGCCATTGCGGCCGCGGGCCCCGCGACCGATAATGGTGACGCGCTCGGAGCGGGCGCGGAGCGAGGACACGATGGGAGCATTCGACGGCAAGACGGTCTGGATCACCGGGGGCGGCAGCGGCATCGGCCGGGCCCTGGCCGAGGAGTTCGCCCGCCGCGGCGCGCGGGTCGCGGTCTCGGGACGGCGCCGCGAGCGCTTGGAAGCGGTCGCCCGCGCGCTCGGCAAGGACGCCCTGGCGGTGCCCTGCGACGTGACCGACGAGGCCGCCATCGAGGCCGCGGTCGGCGCGATCGTCGCGGCGACCGGGCGCCTCGACGTCGCGGTCGCCAACGCCGGCTTCGGCGTGTCCGGCCCGCTCGAGAAGCTGAGCGCGGCCGACCTGCGCCGCCAGCTCGACGTCAACGTGGTCGGCGCCTTCAGCACCTGCAAGGCCGCCCTCCCCCACCTGCGCGAGACCGGCGGCCGGTTGGCGCTGGTCGGCAGCGTGATGGCCTACCTGACGATGCCGGGCATGGGCCCCTACGCCGCCTCGAAGTGGGCGGTCCGCGCCCTCGGCTTGACCCTCGCGCAAGAGCTGCACGGCAGCGGCGTCAGCTGCACGACCCTGCATCCCGGCTTCGTCGAGAGCGAGATCGGCCGGGTCGACAACCGGGGGAACTTCGACGAGCGCCGCAAGGACAAGCGTCCCCAGGCGCTGATCTGGCCGGCGGACAAGGCCGCGCGGGTGATGGTGCGGGCGATCCTGCGGCGCAAGCGGGAGCTCGTCTTCACCGGCCACGGCAAGCTCGGCGCCTGGCTCGGCCAGCATTTCCCGGGTCTGCTGCACTTCTTCACGACACGCGGCAGCCTGCGCGAGAAGGCCCTGGCCTCCTCGAAAGCGTAGCCCCGTGGAGCCCGGCGCGGCGCTGCGGCCCGACGAGCGCGTGCTGTGGTCCGCCCGGCCGGGCTGGGGCCTGCGGCGGAAGACTGTGCGCAGGGCGCGGGACATCGTCTCCCTCGGCGCGACCGCCGCGGTGATCTTCCTCGTCGTCATCGCCTTGAAGGCCATCGAAGATGGTGAGCCGGACCTCTCGTCCGGATTCGTGCTGGTCGCGATCGGCGTCTTTGCCTGCGCCGCGCTGATCGCGTACGTCTGGGCCAGCGCCCACATCCTCGCCCGCTGGACGGGCTCGGCCGTGGGCTGGTGCTTCGTCGTCGTGATCGCGGCCAACGCCTGCGCCGTCGCCCTCGGCATCAGCCTGTTGATCGGCCCGCAGGGCCCGCTGTATGCCGCCTGGGTGCTGGTGCGGACCCCCCTGGGCTGGGGCGTCTTCGCCGTGCCCCTGTACGCGGCCTTCCGCGTCGCGCGGGCCTGGCTGCGCAGCCGCCACTTCGTCGGCCTGTACGCGGTGACCGACCAGCGCGTCCTCGAGCTCTTGCGGACGCCCGACGGCGAGAGGGTCGTGTGGGAGCTTCCGGCGCGGCCGCTGGAGGTCGCGCTCGAGCCCGACTACCTCGGGCGCGGCGACCTGGTCTTCCGTCATCCGCAGGGAACCGGCCGCTTCATCCTCGTGCCGGGCGCCCGTCAGGCGCTGCTCGACGTGCGCGCCGCGCTCGAGGGCTGAGCCCGTTTGATTCACCGGGCTGAGAGCTGACGGTCAACCCGCCCCGTGCGACAGCGACCACTGCGTCCAGGTGCAGTCCTCGCAGCCGGCGCCCTCCCAGTCCTCGAGCGTGACCTCCGCGAGGCGCGGCTTCTTGCGTCCCGCGAGCTGGCGGAGCCCGTCCTCGACCGCGGCGAAGAAGTCGTCCGCGTCGTCTTCCTCATCCCCCGCACACATCGTCAGGTGGGCGCAGAGCACCGCGCCTTCCCAGGCCAGCTCCCCGACCCTCAGGGCAGGATCGGCCCAGCCGCGGGCCAGGGCCGCCTCGACCTGGGCGCGCTGCTTCGCCGACGGCGCGCGGCGGAAGCGCAGCCGGTAGGCGAAGCCGCCGCACTCCCACTCGCGCGGCCGGGCGCCGAGGAAGGGGAAGGGGTACGCCGCCCCGTCCGGCAGCGCGCACTCGACCCGCTCGCGCTCGAGGGGCAGCCCATCCAGCCACGCGTAGTCGTCCTCCGGGAAGGGCACGCGCGGAGGCTGCGGAGGCCCCGCCGACGGCTTCGCCCGGAAGCGAACCGGCAGCGGCTCCGGCACCGGCTCGGGACGGAACACGTCGGGGTCGAGCAGCCAGCGCCCGGCCAGGTCGGCGACCGCCGCGCGCGTGACCGACCCGCCGCCGAGGGCGTACACCAGCCCCGCCGCCGGGAGCTGGTCGACCCGCGCCACCAGCAGCCGTCCGGAGGCCCCGACGCGGGCCGCTTGCAGCAGGCAGCCGAGGGCGTCGGAGGTGGTCAGCGGGTCGTGGTTGCGGGCGAGCAGCCGATGTTGGGTCCCCTGCACGGAGGCGACGAGCCAGGTCGAGGAGCGCCCGCGCGTGCGGGCGACGTGATCGTCGAGCCACACCCGCACCTGCCGCGGCGCGAGCTCGGGGCAGAGCGCGGGCAGGAACAGCGGGCGGATGGCCTGGGGCTCGCTGACGAGCCGCTTCCAGCGCTCGACGTCCGAGCCGTGGCCGAAGCGCAGGGTGCCTCCGATGACCCAGGTCTCGCGGCGGGGCAGCCGGGGATTGTGCGGCATCGCTTCCTCCCCTACTCGAACGCCGCGCGCTCGATGCCGTGCTTGGAGATCAGGTGCCACAGCGCCTGCCGCGTCACCCCCGAGAGCCGCGCCGCCTCGGCGACGTTGCCCTTGGTGCGCTCGAGGATGTCGGCGAGGTAGGCGCGCTCGAAGCGGCCCCGGGCCTGGATGCGCGCCTCCTTGAGCGGCAGGGGCGCGTCATCGGCGACCGCCGGCACGAGCTCGCCGCCGAGGCCGAAGTCCTCCCGCCTCAGGTAGGGCGGGTTGCCGAGCAGCACCGCCCGCTGCACACACTGCTCGAGCTCGCGCACGTTGCCGGGCCAGGGGTGCTGGAGCAGGAGCTCGGCCGCTTCCCGCGTCCAGCCGCTGAAGTCGACGCCGCGGGCGGCGGCGAAGCGGTCGAGGAAGTGCCGGGCGAGCAGCAGCACGTCGTCCCCGCGGTCGGCGAGGCGCGGCACCTGGAGGGAGATCACCCCGAGCCGGTAGAATAGGTCGCGGCGGAAGCTCCCCTCCTCGACCATCGCCGCGAGGTCGCGGTGGGTCGCGCACACCACGCGCACCTCGACCGGCCGCCGCTTGTTGCTGCCGAGGGGCAGCACCTCCTTCTCCTGCAGCACGCGCAACAGCCGAGGCTGCAGGTGCAGGGGCAGCTCGCCGACCTCGTCGAGGAAGACCGTGCCGCCGTTGGCCTCCTCGAAGGCGCCACGCCGGGCGTAGGTGGCGCCGGTGAACGCGCCCTTCTCGTGGCCGAACAGGGTGCTCTCGATCAGGTTCTCCGGCAGGGCGCCGCAGTCGACGACCACGAAGGGCCCCTGGCTGCGCGGGCTGCGCCGATGCAGCAGGCGGGCGAGCAGCTCTTTGCCGGTGCCGGTCTCGCCCTGCAGACAGACCGTCGCGTCGGAGTTCGCGACCCGCTCGAGGCTGCGGTACAGCGCCCGCATCGCCGGGCTGTCGCCGACCGGCGCAGACACTCCGAGCTGGGCGCGCAGCGCCTCGTTCTGCGCCTCGAGCCGGGCGGCCTGGGCACGCTCCCGCGCCTTCTCCGCCTCGTACAGCCGGGCGCGCTCGATCGCGAGGCCGGCGTGGCTGGCGAGGGCCTCGAACATCGCGACGTCCGCCGGGTCGAGGATCGCCCCGGGCCGCTGCGAGGCGGCGTACAGCACCCCGACCGGCTCGGACACCCCGGGCAGGGGCGAGCAGATCACGCTGCGCAGGCCGGCGTCGGAGATGCTCGGCGTCACCTCGGTCTGCTGGCTCGGATGCTCCGTGTCGGTCAGCACCCGCGTCCGCCCCTCGCGGAAGACCCGGGCCGGGAAGCTCGCGCTGAGGGCGGGGGAGACCTGCTGCTGCTCGGCGTCCCGCCGGTCGCGCAGCAGCGCGACCTCGAGGGCGCCGCCGGGCTCGGCGAGCAGCACGGCGCCACGGTCGCCGGCGGCGAGCAGCAGCGCCTGGTCGAGCAGGCTCTCGAGCAGGTCGGAGACGCTGGTCGTCGCGCTGCAGGCGCGCAGGGACTGCAGGAACAGGCGCAGGTTGCGGCTGTCGCGCGCGGGCTCGCCGGAGAGCAGGGGCTCGGCGCCGGGGTCGAGGCGCAGCTCGGTGGCGCCGACGCGCAGCACGTCCCCCGGCAGCATCAGGAGCGGCTCGCTGACCGGGAAGCCGGACAGCCAGGTGCCGGACGCGCTGCCGAGGTCGGTGACGCGCAGGCCCCCGCCGGCCGCGGGCTCGAGGCGGCAGTGGCGGCGTGACAGGGCGGGGTCCTTCAGCGCCAGCTCGCAGTCCGGGGCGCGGCCGACCACGACCGGGTGCTCGCCGAGAGACACACTGCGGTGTTTGCCGCCGTAGCGGATCGACAGCGTGCTCATTCGCTTCTCCCGAGCTTCTTCCGCAGCCAGTCGAGGCGCTGGTGGATCTGGCCGAGGTCGCGGGCCGCGTCCGGCTGCAGGGCGACGAGCTCCTCGTGGCTGGCCAGGGCGGCCTCGGCGAAGCCGAGGGCCTCGGCGTAGTGCTTCGCGCGGATCAGGGTGTCGCAGGCGTTCATCGCGACCGCGGTGCGGTGCATCGCGAGCTCGGTGTTGGCGGGATCCTCGGCGCACAACACCGCCGCCGCCTCGAAGCTGGCGCCGAAGCGCTCGACCGCCAGCGGCAGCGCGCCCCGCGCCAGGGCGAGCTCGCCGCGGTGGAAGCCGATCAACGCCACGGCGAGCGCGCGCTCGCGGTTGAGCGGGTCGTTCTCGAACAGGTGCGCGGCGAGCGCTTCGGCCCGCTCGAGGTACACCCCCGCGCTGTCGAGGGTGCCGAGCTCGAGCTCGATGCGGCCGCGGTTGCGGTAGGCGAGCTCGAGGTTGGCGAGGTCGCGCAGGTTGTCGTTCGGCAGGCCCATGCGCGCGCGCTGGACCTGGAGGAAGAGCTCCCGCGCGCGGGCAGGCTCTCCCCGGCGCCACACCACCAGGGCGATCTTCTCCAGGGCGATCGAGGTCTGGACGCGCACGTCCACGTCCGCCTCGACGTCGCGGTAGGAATCGATCAGCGCGAGGCAGGTCTCGAAGCTCTCGAGGGCGCCGGGCAGGTCGTCGTCGCGGTAGCACAGGCTGCCGAGGGCCGCGTGCCCGCGGACCAGCAGCCGCCCGGCCCGGGTCGCCACCGCCGGCACGGCACGCAGCGGCGGCAACGCGGCGAGGAGCTCGACCAGCGCCGCGCGCGCCGCCTCGCGCTCGCCCGCCTGGAACAGGATCTCGTGCTCGAGGAAGCGCGTCTCGGCCCGCTCGAGGACGAGCTCGTCGGAGGCCACGTCTCCCTCGAGGGCGGCGAGGATCTGTGCGGCCACGGCGAGCTCCTCCCGGGCCCGGTCGAGGCGCTCGGTCAGCAGCAGGAGCTCGACCCGGAAGTGCTGGACGCGCACCGTCGCCAGGCTGAAGCGCTCGGCGGCGAGGTCGGTGTCGCGCAGCTCGGCGAAGCCCTGCAGGGCGGTGTCGACGAGCTGCGAGGCGACCGGCCGCAGCAGCTCGGCGTTCGGGTTCCGCAGCAGGATGTCCTGCACCTGGGTCGCGAGCCCGGTCAGGGCGCGCTCGGCGACGTCGCCCCGGTGCTCGGCGTGGCTGCGCGCCTGCTCGGTCAGGCCGACCTGGGCGGCGAGGGCCTCGTTCTTCTCGGCGAGCTCGCCGCGCGCCTGCTCCTTGGCCGCGACCTCGTCGCTCAGCTGGCGGTTGAAGGAGACGAAGGCCGCGAGCCCGCCCCCCAGACCGAGGAGCAGGCAGGCCAGCGCCACCCCGAGCATCCTGCGCAGCCGCCGCCGCCCCCGTCGCTCCCGCTCCTGCGCCGCCCGGGCCCGCCCGAGCTCGGCGGCGAGGGGCGCGTGCTCGGCGCTGCCGGCGAGCCTCTCGAGCTGGCCGGCGACCACCCCCAGGTCGCCGCGGGCGAGGGCCGCCTCGGCGTACAGCCGCCGGGTCTCGCGCTCGCCCGAGGTGGCGTCGCGGTTCCCCTCCCACAGCTCGGCGGCCTGGCGGAAGCGCACGGCGGTCTCGGCGAAGGCGTCGTACAGGGCCGTGCGCTCCCCATCCGGGCGCTCCCGCAGCTCGTCGAGCCGGGCCCGCGCCGCCCGGGTCAAGGCGAGGCTCTCGCGGTGCTGGCGGTAGGCCTCGAGGGCGTCGCGGAAGGCGGCGGCGTCCGCGAAGCGCTCCCCGGGCTCGCGGGAGAGGGCGCGGGCGCAGATCCCCCGCAGCTCGTCGGGCACCTCCTCCGGCAGCGGCGCCCAGCGGGCCTCGGAGGCGGCCGCGAGCACGTCGGCGAAGAGCGCTCCGGCGTGCGGCGGGCGGCCGGCCAGCAGCCGGTACAGCACCCCTCCGAGCAGGTAGACGTCGGTCGCCGGCCCGATGCGCTCCCCCTGGCCGAGGGCGAGCTCGGGCGCCATGTAGGCCGGCGTCCCGCGCGGAGCGCGCAACGCCGCGCTGCGGGCCAGGGGCAGGGGCCGCGGCCGGTCGTCGAAGGCGAGGGCGAGGCCCCAGTCGGCGATGATGACCTCGCCGTAGGTGCCGAGCAACACGTTGGCGGGCTTGAGGTCGCAGTGCACCAGCCCGCGACTGTGGGCGAAGGCGACGCCGTGGGCGACCTGGGTCAGGGTGGCGAGGTGGCGTTCGAGGCTCTCGCCGCCCGCGTCGAGCCGGGCGCGCCAGCTCGTGCCTTCGACCAGCTTCATCGCGAGCTGGGCGCCGCCCGCGTCGAGCAGCTCGAGATCGTAGACCGGCACGATGTTCGGGTGGTCGAGACAGGCGACGGTCCAGGCCTCGCTGAGGAAGGCGGAGCGGGCCTGGGGCGTCGCGCGCTTGAGCCGCTTGAGGGCGACCTCCCGGCCGAGGCGCTGCTGCTCGGCCCGGAACACCACCCCCATGCCGCCCTCGCCGATCTGCGCGCCGACCCTGAACGAGGCGTCGCCGGGCAGGCTCTCCGGGCTCAGGGGCGCCGCGTCGGAGGCCGCGGTCGCGACATCCCACGCGCTCCCGGCCCCGAGCACGCTGTCGGGGCCGCCGTAGCTCGCGGCGGGATCGAGCGCGTCGAGGGAGACCTCGGACCCGAGGCTGCGGGTCCACAGCTCGTACACGGCGGGCGCTTCCATGCCCTCCATTCTAGCGCCGCGTCCCGTCCGCCACATGTACTGGGGAACGAAGGTCAACACGACCAGGTCGATCTGCGTCCCGCTCGGGCTGACCTGCCCCTCGATCCACGAGAGGTTGGGGTCGGCAGGCTGAGATCGGGCGCTTCGAGTCTTTGAGCAGCGGAGCCCATGTAGCGTCATCGGCGAGCAGCGCAGAAGGCTCGAAGTGCCCGAGATCTGCGGCATCCGGGTCCGCAGCAGGAATCCCGGTGCAACAAACGGGCTCAGTACCCGACGATGCGCGCCACCTCGTAGCCCCACACCGGCGCCCCGTCCCCGGACAGCACGAAGCGCACGCTCTCCCCGGGCACGAGCAGCACCCGCCCGGCGAGCTCGTCGCCCGCGAAGGGAGCTCCGGGAAGCGGCCGCAGCGCGTCGTCGAAGACCCACAGCGCGGACGCCCCGACGTCCGTGCGCGGGTCGAGCTCGACGCACAGGAAGCGGCTGCCCGGGACCCGGAACCCGGCGTGCTCCGGCGCCTCCGGACGGCAGGGATGGCGCGTGGCCGGCAGCCGGTAGGCGGGATTCGCGCTCGGTCGGAACTGCAGCTCCCAGCAGTGGCGGGAGTAGCCCGCGAGGGCCTGGGTCCCGTCCTGGCCGCCGTGCTTCCCGATGATGAAGGTCTGCTCCGGGGGGATGCCGGCGGCGGCGTAGGCGTCGATGTCGCTCGTCGCGTTGCCGTAGGCGGCGACGAGCTCCAGGCCCGCGCTCCGCCATTCCTCCAGGGCCGCCGCCTTGTAGCGCGCGGTCGCCTCGCCCGGCACCGAGTCCGCGTTCGAGGAGGTCAGCCGCAGGCAGCCGAAGGGCAGCCCCGCCGCCCGCAGCCAGGCGCGGGTCCGGTCCGCCAGCCAGTAGGGCCGCCCGGTCACGTACAGCACGCGCTGCCCCTGCAGGGCGCGTAGCTGCACGGTCGCGGCGGCGTAGGGGAAGGCCTCGGCGGGGCCGAGCCCGAACAGCTCCTCGAACAGCTCGCCGTCGCTCGTGGTCAGGGTCCCGTCGATGTCGAACACCACGGCGGGCTCCCCGGAGCGGACGACGGCGAGGCAGCCCCAGGCCCGGGAGAGGTCCCCGCACACCTCGAGCAGCACCGGGTAGGTGCCCGCCGGGCGCGGGGGCACCGGCACCCGCAGCTTGCCGTCGGAGTCGCTGCGGAAGCGCCCGAGCGGCTCGAACACCGCCCGCTCCGGGTCGTACACCCAGACCCGCGCGTCCTCGTCCTCCAGATCCTTGTGCCAGCCGGAGTAGTCGAGCTTGCCGACCAGCCAGGCGCTGTCCCCCTCGGCGACCACCGCGTCGTGCAGCATGTGGTGGGGGTCGCCGAGGCCGACGACCAGGGCGCTGCGGCGGTGGCGCCAGGGCTCCGGCGCGCGGTCCTCCTCCGGCAGGTTGTCGGGCCAGGGGGCGATCTGGGCGGCGGCGGAGAGGGCGCAGAAGAGGAGGGCGAGCGCCCTCACAGGTCGCCTTCGAAGGACTCGAAGGGGTCGAAGGGTCCGAGGATGTCGAACTGCAGCCGGATGTCCTCGCCGACCCCGACCTCGTTGCCGGGCAGGAGCGGCCGGCCGCGGCCCTTGGCGACCTTCTTGTCGCCGATGCTGATCGTCGTGTCGCTGCGCCGCGACAGGTACCAGCCCTTGTCGGTCCAGTGCACCCGGCCGAGGACGTCGTCGATGAAGGTCGGGTCGAAGGAGAAGCGCTCGTCGACCAGGCCGAAGCCGACCCGGCTCAGGACGAGCAGGTACCAGATCACGCGCTCCTCGTTCTTGAGCACGACGCCCTCGACCTCCTTGCCCTTCTTGACGATGTAGCCGCGCAGCTCCTTGCCGCCGACGACGAGGGTGAAGAGCTGCGGGAGCTTGACCTCCTGCCCGGACGCGAGGGCCTTCCCGTCGACGCCGAGGCCCTCTCCCTGCGCTTCGACCATCACCTTGCGCTTGCTCAGCCGGAAGGTGCCGAGGGCGGGCTCGCCATCCTTGAGGGGCATGTCGGTGTCGCGCCCGATCGGCCCGCTGCCGAAGCTGACCTGCTCGCCGCCGAACAGGAGGGCGCGCTGGCGCAGACCTCCCTCGACGACGTTGAGGAAGGCCTTGCCGACGGTCGGCAGGGGCCCGTCGTGCTCGGACTCCTCGCCGAGCGGCTCGAGCCGGGTCAGGCGCGTGGTCTTCTTGTGGGTGCTCAGGCCGGTGAAGGTCTTCTTCCGGGTCGGCTTGTTCTTCTCATCCCAGATGAAGCGCCCGCCGCACTTCCCGCATCGCAGCCAGGTCGGACTCTCCGGCAGCGACGTGTTGAAACGCGTCGTGCAATGCGGGCAGCTGATCTCCATGCGGAGCTCCTGTCGGCGGCCGGCCGGGGCGGGTGGAGTATCCTACACGGCGGGCGGAGGATCGGCAACTGTGCCCTGCGAGCCCGCCTCCGGCGGCTGCTCCGCGTCGTCTTCGACCATCTCTTCCGCCTGTGCGACCGCTGCCTCCGTTTCCGCCGCAGCCGCGACCTTCTTCCGCGCAAACCACTGCAACGTCACGTAGAAGATCGGGGTCAGGAACAGCCCGAAGATCGTCACCCCGAGCATCCCGCTGAAGACCGCGGTGCCGAGCGCGCGGCGCATCTCGAAGCCGGCGCCGGTCGCGAACAGCAGCGGCATCACGCCGAGCACGAAGGACATCGCGGTCATCAGCACCGGCCGCAGGCGCAGCCGGCAGGCCTCGACGATCGCGGCGAAGCGGTCCTTCCCGCGCTCCTCCTCGGACTTCGCGAACTCGACGATCAGGATCGCGTTCTTGCAGGCCAGGCCGACCAGCACCACGAAGCCGATCTGCACCAGGATGTTGTTGTCCATGCCCCGCAGCCACACCCCCGTCAGGGCGCACACCAGGCACACCGGCACGATCAGGATCACCGCGAGGGGCAGGAGCCAGCTCTCGTACTGGGCGCTGAGCGCGAGGAACACGAACAGGACGCTGAGCAGGAAGACGTACAGGGCAGTGTCGCCGACCGCCTTCTCCTGGTAGGCGAGGCCGGTCCACTCGTAGCTGTAGCCGGGCGGCAGCACCTCGGCGGCGAGCTTCTCCATCGCCTCGATCGCCTGTCCTGTGCTGAAGTCCGGCGTGGTGTCCCCGTTGATGTCCGAGGCGGGGTAGAGGTTGTAGCGCACGACCCGGTCGGGGGCCGCGCGGCGCTGCACCTCGACCAGCGAGCCCAGCGGCACGATCGCGCCGCTGGCGCTGCGGGTGCGCAGCCGCCCGACGTCGTCGAGGTCGTCGCGGAAGGTCGGCTCCGCCTGCGCGGTGACCCGGTAGGTGCGGCCGAGGAAGTTGAAGTCGTTGACGTAGACGGAGCCGAGGAAGACCTGCAGGGCGTCGAAGACGTTCCCGAGCGGCACGTCGAGCATCCGCACCCGCGTGCGGTCGATGTCGGCGTACAGGCGCGGGGTCCCGGCCCGGAAGGCCGAGAACACCTGGGTCAGGCCCGGCACCTGGTTGGCGGCGCCGGCGAGCTGCCAGGTCGCGCCCTCCAGGGCCGGGAAGTCGCCGCTTCCGCTCCGGTCCTGCAGCATCATCTTGAAGCCACCGCCGGTGCCGAGCCCGCGCACCGGGGGCGGGGGCAGCGCGAACAGGAAGGCGTCCTGGATCGCCCCGAGCCGGCCCCGCAGCTCCCCGAGCACGACGTTCGCGTCGAGGCCCTTCTGCGCTCGTTCGCGGGCATCCTCGAGCGTGACGAAGACCGCCGCGGCGTTCGAGGCGGCCGAGAAGGTCGCCCCGGAGAAGCCGGCGAAGCCGACCGCGTGGGTGACTCCGGGGGTCGCGAGCGCGGTCTCGGTGATCTGCTGGACGACCGCTTCGGTGCGGGCGAGGCTCGCGCCGTCGGGGAGCTGGGCGGCGACGATCAGGTAGCCCTGGTCCTGGGGCGGGATGAAGCCGCTCGGCACGGTCGTGAAGCCGTACCAGGTCGCGTACAGGAGCCCGCCGTAGAGCAGCAGGAAGACCACCGCGAAGCGCACGATGCGCTTGATGATGCCCGCGTAGACCTTCGAGCCGAAGTCGAAGATCTTGTTGAACAGCTTGAAGAACCAGCCCACGGTGACCAGGTACAACCACTTGCGCACGCCGGTCGGCGGCTTCCCGCCAGGCTTGAGCAACAGCGCGCACAGCGCCGGGCTCAGGGTCAGCGAGACGACCGTCGAGATCGCGGTCGAGACCGAGATCGTGATCGCGAACTGGCGGTAGAACTGGCCGCTGATGCCGCCGATGAAGGCGGTCGGCACGAACACCGCGATCAGCACCAGGGTGGTCGCGATCAGCGCCGAGGCGACCTCGTCCATCGCCTTGTGGGCGGCGGCTCGGGGATCGAGCCCCTCGCCGATCAGGCGCTCGACGTTCTCGACGACGACGATCGCGTCGTCGACGACGATGCCGATCGCGAGCACAAGCCCGAACAGGGAGAGATTGTTCAGGCTGAAGCCGAGCCCGAGCATCACCGCGAAGGTGCCGATCAGCGAGACCGGGATCGCGGCGACCGGCACGATGGTCGGACGCCAGCCCTGCAGGAAGATGAACACGGTCAGGACGACCAGCAGGCCCGCGATGAACAGGGTGCTGAAGACCTCCTCGATCGAGTCCTCGACGAAGGCGGTCGGGTTGTAGACGATCTCGTAGGCGAGGCCCGAGGGGAAGCTCGGCGCGAGCTCCTTCATCAGGGCGATGATCTCGGCGGCGGTCGCGACCGCGTTCGAGCCCGGCCGCTGGAAGAGGACCATCGCGACCGCGTTCCGCCCGTCGAGGAAGCCCCGCATCGCGTAGTCCGCCGCGCCGAGCTCGATGCGGGCGACGTCGGACAGACGGACCAGACGCCCCTGCACGCCGACCTTGATCACGATGTTCCCGAACTCCTCCGCCTCGCGCAGCCGCCCCTGGGTGCTGACGTTGAGCTGGAAGGCGGCGGGGCCCTCGAGGGGCGGCTGGCCGATCACGCCGGCGGCGACCTGCACGTTCTGCGAGCGCAGCGAGTCGACCACGTCGATCGCGGTCAGGCCGAGGCTGGCGAGCTTGTCCGGGTCGAGCCAGACCCGCATGCTGAACTCGCTGCCGCCGAAGATGCGCACGTCGCCGATGCCGCCGATGCGCGAGAGCTGGTCGCGGATGTTCAGGATCGCGTAGTTGCTCATGTAGAGCTGGTCGCGGCTGTCGTCGGGGCTGGTCAGGTGGACGACCATCATCAGGTCCGGCGAGGACTTGCGAGTCGACACGCCGATGCGCCGCACCTCCTCGGGCAGGCGCGGCTCGGCGACCGCGACCCGGTTCTGCACCAGGACCTGCGCGTTGTCGAGGTCGGTGCCGAGCTCGAAGGTGATCGTCAGCTGCATCGCCCCGTCGGCGGTCGAGGACGACTCCATGTAGAGCATGTTCTCGACGCCGTTGATCTCCTGCTCGAGGGGCGTCGCGACGGTCGCCGCGATCACCTCTGGCGAGGCCCCGGGGTAGCTCGCGCTGACGACGACCGTCGGCGGCGCGACCTCGGGGTACTGCGAGACCGGCAGGGCGGGATAGGCGACGACGCCGACCAGCACGATCAGGGTCGACAGGACCGTGGCGAAAATCGGCCGCTCGATGAAGAAGTGCGGGAGCTGCACGGCCGTCTCCTATCCGTTCGAGCGCCGCAGCCACTCTTCGGGCGGCAGCGGGGCGTAGGTGTCGGGCAGCGAGGGGTCGAGCTCGAGCTCGATGGTCCCCTCTTCGGCCTGGACGGGGGCCCCAGGCCGAACGACCTGCAGCCCGCGGATCACGATGCGCTCACTGCCGTCGAGCCCCGTGCGCACGATGCGCAGGCCGTGCCGCAGCGGCCCGAGGGTCACCGGCTGGGGCTGCACGATCCCTTCCCCGTCGACCACCCACACCAGCGGCCGGCCCATGTCGGTGGCGAGGGCGGCGTCGGGGATCAGCACGACCTCGTGGGGCTGGCTGCCCGGCAGGCGCAAGCGCGCGAACAGGCCGGGCACGAGCAGGCCGTCGGGGTTGGGGAAGATCGCCCGGCCGCGCATCGTGCCGGTGTTCGGGTCGACCCTGTTGTCGACGAAGTCCATGTGGCCCTTGTGCGGGAAGCCCCCCTCGTCGACGAGCGCGAGATAGATCGGATTCTTCGCCGCCCGCGAGCTGGTGCGTTCGCCCGAGGCGTCGAGCCGTATGTACTTCAGGAGGTCGCGCTCGTTGGCGTCGAAGTAGCAGTGGACCGGGTCCTGCACGACGATGGTCGTCAGCAGCGTGCCGCCCGAGTTGGCGCCGTCGACCAGGTTGCCCTGGGTGATGTAGCGCCGGCTGACGAGGCCGGTGATCGGCGCCCGGATCTCGGTGTAGCTCAGGTCGAGCTCGGCCGCCTTCAACACCGCCCCTGCGGTGCCGACCGCGGCCTCGGCGGCGGCGATGGCGGCGGTCGCAGCCTCGATCTCGGCGAGCGCGGCGACCGTGTCGGCGCTGGCCTGGATCACCTGGCTCTCGCGCACGTCGACCTCGTCCTGGCTGACCTTCTGCGTCTTGAACAAGGTGACCGCCCGGGCGAGCTGGACCTCGGCGAGGTGCAGCTGGGCCTGGGCCTGCTCGCGCTGGGCGAAGGCCTGGGTCTTCTGGGCGCGCGACTGGGCGAGCCGCGACTCCGCCTCGGCCAGCGCCGCTCGTGCCCGCGTCACCTCGGCCTCGAAGGGCCGCGGGTCGATCACGCACAGCAGGCTGTCCTTCTCGACCACCTGGCCCTCGACGAAGTGGTTGGCCAGCAGGTAGCCGCCGACCCGCGCGCGGACCTCGACGAAGTCGACCGGATCGAGCCGACCGGTGTAGCTGTCCCACTCGACGACGACCCGCTTCAGCGGCTGCGCCACCGTCACCCGCGGCGGGCCCTGCGGCGGCGGCGCGGCCGCCTGCTCGCTGCTGCAGCCGAGGGGCAGGATGGTGAGGAGGATGAGGAGGCGACGCATCGCGGATCTCCCAGGCACAGAGGGGCTTCTCTCCGGCTCCCGCGCATCGGCACGGAGCGGCACGGTCAGAATATCCGTTCTGATTTCGCCTGGGAAGTGAGAAATCCGGCTTGGCATGGGGGGTCAGGGGTGCGAGGGCGCCGTGGCGAGCGGTCCGAACGGTCGCGGATCTACCTCGCCGCGGTGTCGACGATCTCGAGCCAGGGATGCTTCCTGCACAGCGACGACACGAGCGACCGCTGGTCGTCCGGGACGGGGCCGGAGACCACCAGGCGCTCGATCCGCTCCCGGAAGCCGCGTGGCGGCTTGAATGCGGGGAGCAGGTGGTCGAGGTCCGCGAAGTTGTCGAGGGAGATCTCCGCGAGGCGCGGGAACCGGTTCCGTCTCGCCGCCCAGAGGGGAGCGAGGAGCCCGGCGGAGACGTCCTGCTCGCCCGTGCCGAAGTCGATGCGCAGGGTCCGCAGCGCCGGCAGCCGGGCCCGGAGGATGTCCTCGATCGCCATCGTGTCGACGCCGGACCAGGAGAAACCGATCGTCAGCTCTTCCAGCGCGGGGCAGTCGAGCCCATCGACCGCCACGTCGACGCAGTGATGCAGGCCGAGCCTGCGCAGGTCCGGATAGTGGCGGCAGACACCGGCCAGAGACCGGCCGAAGCTCAGCAGCCTGGCCGATCCCGGCAGGCCGCGGACGCCCCCTGGCTGCTGGAGGGCCGCCGTCCAGTCCTTCATGCCGAGAAACGCGGCCAGCGGATCGTCGCCACGGTTTCGCCGCGCCACGCTCCGCTCGAAGTCCGTCAGCTCTCGATCGGGCTCGGGGGCCTTCTGCCGCGGCGCCGGTCGCGGCAACCGGCTCTGGTGCAGGCCGAGCTGGAGGCTGCGCAGCGTCGGCAGGCTCCCGCGCCTCTCGAGCGCCTCGAACGCGCGGTCGTAGCAGTGCCAGCGCTCCTCGATGGCGCTGTCGTGAAGATCGCCGAGCTCCAGCTCGCGAAGGCCCGTCGTCGAGGGGTGGGCGAGGATCTCGGCCAGGAGCTCGGGGCCCTGCAGGCCCTCGCGGAAGTCCTCGGGCTGCAGCCCCAGGTACAGGGCGCGGATGAAGCCATGCCGCCACGCGAGCTCGAGCGGAGTCCGCTCGTCGCTGCCGCGCTCGGGGATGCACCAGGCGGTGTTCGGGCCGAGGAAGACCTCGAGGTGTGCGTGCAGCCACTCCTCGGCCTTGTCGTGCTCGCCGTGGGCCTGCAGCTGCATCAGGCGCCCGCGCGGGTCACCGTCGCGCTCGAGCCCCTGGCCGTAGTGCAGGGCCCGCGTCTTGTTCTCGGGATCTGCGAGGAATCGGTCACGCGTGCTCGTCATCGCTAACCTCAGCTGCTTCGCGGTGGTCCTTCCATCGTACGAACAGGACGCCTGGCCGACGGGAACAAGATGCCCTCCCGCGCTGCCTGCTGACGGGCCGCAGGCCGTCGCCCCGCTTCACAGGCGTCGGCGGCGCCACGAGCCGGATGCACGGCGCCGCCCGCCTCGAGCGTTGACGCTCGGAGACGGGCGGCGCCCAGGACGTCTTGGCTCTACGTGCCGTCCCAGCTGTAACCGCCTGCGGTGATACGGGTCTTGCGCTTCATGGTGTGGTCCTCTCGGTTGTGGCGTCTCCGCCGGGGTGGATGTCGACGTGGAACCTGGATCAGCCGGTCCAGGAGATTTGTAAACAAGTTCCGTGCCATTTCGAGAAAAAGCCACAAGCTATGAATCAGCAGGCAGATACGTCTATCGCGCAGGAGGGCCGCTGCGCGGGGAGGCAGCCACGCCTGCGCGCTCTGGATCGAGCGTGTGCAGAATCCGGTCCCGCCGTGTTCAAATCGCGGCAGGATCCGTGGCGCTCGGCTCAGTGCCGTCGGAAATGCTCGGTGTGGCGGTCGAACGTGTCCGGTGCCCGCGCCGCCATGCGGCCCATGGCAACGAACACGCGCTGCGCCCGGGAGAGCGCCAGCTGCAGCTCGGTGACCTCCTTCCGCATCGCGCGCAGGCCGCGCTCGTAGCAGCGCCCGCGGAAGAGGATCTCGTTGAGGATCGCCTGCTCCCGGTCGGAGATCCTCCCGGGGGAGTGTCCGCCGGTCGCGCCCTCCACGCTGGAGCTCGCGGGCGCGGGGATATCGATCAGCCGGTCGAAGCGATCGATGCCGGACTGCGAGCCCACGGTGTCCTGCAAGAGTTGGAAGTACTTGTTGTCCGCCACGGTGTCGCCTCCATCTGATCCACCATCTCCAGTTAGCGTAGCGCGGGCCAGCCGTCCTGACGAGCCCTCAGTCCAGGGCGATCACCGGAGGTGGCTGGAAACGGGCGTGGGCGTCGCGCAACATCCGGAGGTAGCCGCCGGAGCCCATCTCCGCGTGGCCGAGCATGCCCTCGGCATCGTTGAGCAACGTCCGCCCGTCGGGCGTCAGCACGTAGCTGCGCACGAGAAAGCCGAGGTAGAACAGGTTGGTCACCTGCCCGCCGGGGGTCGCGAACATCCAGCCGTCACGGTCGTGCAGGGCCGGCACGCGCGGGTAGACATCGGCGCGCACATCGACCCAGACCGGGATCAGGTGTTCGTTGATGAAGGCGATGACGCGGCGGTCGGAGAGCGCTCCGTCCCGGAGCATGTACGAGCCGATTCAGCAGAAGCCGGTGATGTCGCCCGCGGCGGTGACCATCAACAGCGGCTTGCGCGCGGCGCGGGCGTCCTCCTGGGCGGCGTCGTAGTCGGCGCGCCAGGCGATGTCGAGGTGGATCGGGTTGTCGTCCGGCGGCATGAAGGCGGTGCAGCCGGTCAGCAGGGTCGCCAGCAGGAGGGCGGGGAGGAGGGGCATGTCCGGTCTCCGGAGCTCGATTCCCTGAGTATAGGATCTCGCGGCCGCGCCCGCTACTCGCCGACCTCCTGCTGCCCCTGCGCTCCTCCGCTCCTCCCGCCTGCGCGATCAGCTCGACGCTGCGCGCCACGTGAGCCTGGCCCCGGCCTCGGTGTGGAGGTCGAGATCGTCCTGCGCGAGACAGACCAGGGGGAGCCCGCCGCGTGCGTCTGCGCACCGCCTGCAGGAGCGACGTCGCGCTGGCCCGCCGCCGCGTCCCCTGGAACCTGGTGTTCTACCTCGCCGGCGACAACGATCTCGCCCCGCACATCGCCCGCAACCTCGCCGAGCTCAAGGAGGTCGGCTCCGCCCGGGGCCGCACCCATGTCCTCACCTGCGTCGACCTCGTCGGCAAGGACCGCCCCTGTCTGCAGCGTCTCGCCGACGGCGAGGTGCGTGGCGAGCACCCGCTGCCCGGCGTCGACGCCCGCGCCGACCTGCGCATGTTCGACCCCGCGACCCTGCGCGCGGTGCTCGAGACCGCCCGCCGCTACTACCCGGCCGAGCGCACCTTCCTCGTCCTCGGCGGCCACGGCGCGGGCTGGCGGGGCGCCGCCAACGACATCGGGGACGGCGCGGACGCCGCGCGCATGCTGGGCCTGGATGCCCTGGCCCCGCTGCTGCGGGAGTTCGGGGTGACGGGCGTCGGCCTCGACGCGTGCCGGATGGGCAGCTACGAGGTCGCCTGGTGCCTCGCCGACGCCGGCGTGGAGGCCTTCGTCGCCAGCCAGACCCTCGCCCCCGGCGAGGGCTGGCGCTACGCCGACTGGCTGCGCCGCGCCGCGAGCGGCCCGCCGCCCAGCGCCGTCGAGCTGTGCCGGGGCGCGCTCGCGTGCTGGCCTGCGCCGGCGAGCGCGGGGCGGTTCTTCGCGGCGTTCGACCTCCAGCGCTTCGGGCCCTTGCAGGAAGCTGTCGAAGACCTCGCCCGCGCGGTGGTCCAGAGCGGGTCCTGGCAGCTGCGCGCGGCGCTCGCGCGGGCTTCCCGGGAGGGCGAGCGCGACCTGCTCGCCTTCGCGGAGGAGCTGGCCGCCGAGGGCCGCCGCCTCGGCGGGGAGGCCGCCCGCTTCCTCGGGCCCTGGCGCGAGCGGCTGCAGACCGCCCTCGTCGGCTGCCGCCTGGGTATCTCGCGCGGGAGCGGAGAGGCGGAGGAGGGCGCGCCCCGCAGCTTCCTGCCGCGCGACCTGGTCGCAGGGGACGCTGGGCGGCCGCCCCGCCGCTGCGGGTTGTCCCTGCGGCCGGACGAGCCCGCGCTCGTCGAGGGCCAGGAGAGCCTCGCGGCTTATGTCCCGTGGTTGCAGAGCGCCTGGTGGCGTCTGCAGCGGGCGAAGTTTGACGGCCTGTCCTTCCGCGGCGGGAGGCTCTCGCAGCCCCGGACCGGACCGGGGGCCCTGCTGTTCCTCGAGAACCACGGCGGCGTGCGTCTCGAGGGCTGGCGTCCGGGTTCCGATGAGGCCTTCCGGAGCGCCGTCGAGGAGCTCGAGGAGCCGACCCTCTTGCCCGAGACCCCCCTCCGCCGCTGTCCAGCCGACGCCGACGGGGTCCCGTTGGTCCGGCTGCGCCTGCTCGGCGGCCGGCACCACGGCGCGGATCTCGCCGCCCTGCTGCGTGCCCGGGGCTCAGCGTGAGAGCCTGGCCTCCTCTCCTGCCGTCGTGCCTGCCTCGGGGCTTGCGGTCCGTCGGCTGAGGGGCCGCACAGGCCGGGTCCAGGTCCAGCCGTTATCCTGGAGATGCACGCATCTCCGGAGCAGTGATGGACGACGACACGATCCTCAAGTACCTCCGCGACTCCCTCGGTCCCGCGCCGGACCTGTCGCAGCGGGCGGCGAGCCGCTCGCTGCGGCCGCCCGGTTTCGGACCGGGGCTGCGGGGAGCCCGGGAGGAGCTGCCTCCGGAGCCGCCGTTCGAGGCCGTCGACGTCATCGGCCGGGGCGGGATGGGGGAGGTCGTGCGCGCCCACCAGAAGAGCCTCGACCGGCACGTCGCCCTCAAGCGCCTGCTGCGGCTCCACCGCGGTGACGCCGAGGCCGAGCGGCTGTTCCTCGCGGAGGCGCTGATCACCGGACGCCTGGAGCATCCGAACATCGTCCCGGTCCACGAGCTCGGCGCGACGCCGCAGGGCGAGCTGTTCCTCGCGATGAAGCTGGTCGAGGGACGCTCCTGGCAGGAGGTCCTCGACACCGGATCCCGGGATCTGGTCTTCCACCTCGGCGTCCTCCAGCAGGTCTGCCACGCCGTCGCCTTCGCCCACAGCCGCGGCATCGTCCACAACGACCTCAAGCCGGCCAACGTGATGCTCGGGAGCTTCGGCGAGGTGCTGGTGATGGACTGGGGCCTCGCGGTCGAGCTCGACAGCGACGCGCCCGGTGTGCGCGGTCGCGCCGCGATCCGCGGGCTGTGCGGCACGCCGGCCTACGCCCCGCCCGAGCTGCTGCGCGGAGACGGCGAGGCGATCGGCCCGCACAGCGACGTGTACCTGCTCGGCGGGCTGCTCCACGCGATCCTGACCGGGCGCCCGCCGCACGCCGGGGAAGACCTCGTCGGCACGGTGCGCGCGGCCCTCGACGGCGCGCGTCCCGTGCTCGATGCGACCGCGCCGGCGGAGCTGCGGGCGCTGTGCCGCGAGGCGCTCGACCCGGACCCGCGGGGCCGGCCTGCCTCGGCGGAGGCCTTCCGCGCGCGGCTCGACGCCTTCCTCGCCCACCGCGAGAGCCGCCTCCTGGCCGGCGTCGCCCGGGAGCGGCTGCGGGCCAGCGAGGCCCTGCTGCCCGGCTCCCCGGGGTCCGACGGAGAGCGGCAGCCCGTCCACGCCGGCTTCGCCGAGGCCATCGCGGGCTTCGGCCAGGCCCTCGCCCTGTGGCCGGAGAACGCCGCGGCCGCGGAGGAGCTGCGCGCGGCGCGCCGTGCCTGGGCCCGGGCGGCGCTGACCCTCGGCGACATCGGCCTGGCCGAGGCCCAGCTGGCGGAGCTCGAGGCCGACGCGGCGGACGTCGCGGAGCTGCGCGGCGCGGTCGCCGTGGCCCGCGCGCGGAGGACCGCCGAGGCGCAGGCGCGGCGCCGCCTGCGCTGGGTGACGCTGGGCGCCGTGCTCGCCGCGCTCATCGGGCTCGGGACCGGCTTCGCGGTCGTCAGCGCCAAGAACCGCGAGATCGAAGCCCGCAACGTCGACCTCGAGCGCGAGCAGCGGCGGGTGCTCGAGCAGAACGAGCAGATCGCCGCCCAGAACGCGGCCATCCTCGCCGAGCAGCGGCGGGTCGAGCAGCAGCGCGCCTACGCCCGGCGCCGCGGCGACATCGCCTCGGAGGCCCTGGAGGCGCTGGCGACGCGCGTCCAGGAGCAGCTGCTCCACGGGCTCGGCGACCGCCGCTCGCACCGCATGGCGGGCGAGATCCTGCGCGTCGCCCTCGACGGCTGGGAGGCCCTGCGCGATGCCGCCCTCGAGGAGGAGGCGGTGTCGCGGGGCCGGGCGCTGGCGCAGCTGCAGGTCGGGCTCCTGTACCTGGAGGTGCGGGGGGACGCCGCCGCGGCCCTGCGCGAGCTCTCGGCAGCGGACAGCGTCCTCGTCGCGCTCGCGTCGGCGGAGGAGGAACCGAGCGCGGAGCGGGACGGGCCGCCTCGCGCCGCCGCGGTCGCGACGCTGGAGCAGGACCGCGCGCGGGTGCGCCTCG
The DNA here is from genome assembly GCA_030428695.1 of bacterium. The sequence goes on along the minus strand of JAUIEM010000093.1, from coordinate 3,389 downwards.
CCCTCGGCGAGGTCTGGAAGTCGCTGGGGCGGCTGCCCGAGGCGCGACGCGCCTTCGCTTCCGCCCTCGAGCTGCTCGACGGCGGAGACGGGTCCGCCCGGGGCAGCCACCTGCGCGCGCTGTGTAGGGCCAGCCTGGCGGATGCGATCGCCGAGCAGGGCCAGCTGCGCGCCGCCGCGCGCGCCTACGAGCAGGCGATCCGCGAGCTCGAGCGCGGAGCCGCGCCCGGGGATGCGGCCGCGACCCGGCTCCTGGCGCCGTGCCTGGCCGCGGCCGGCGCGCTCCACCATCGACTCGGCGAGACCGGGCTCGCCCTGTCCTTCTACCGGCGCGCGACGGAGCTGCTCGCGGCCGATGCGAGCGACAGCGCCGCCTGGCTCCGCGCGCAGGCCTCGGCGCTGGGCGGGCTCGGCCTGGTCCTCAGCGAGACCGGCCAGCTCGAGGAGGCGCGTCGCCAGGCCGAGGCCGGCCTGGGGCTGGCCCGCCGGCTGCACGCCCTCGACCCCGGCTCGTTCGCGGCGCGCGAGGCGCTGATCGGCAGCCTGCACACGCGGGCTGTCATCGCCGAGCAACAGGGCGAGTCCAGCCCCGCCCGCGCGCTGATGGCGGAGGCGGTCGCGTTGCGCCAGGCGCTGACGAAAGAGGACCCGCGCAACCTGCGCCAGCTCGAAGGGCTCGGCCGCGCGCTCGGCGAGCTGTCGGGCTGGCTCGTCGCGCACGGCTCGCGGGCCGAGGCGGAGAGCCTGCTGGTCGCGGCCGTCGCCTGCGGCCGCCGCCTGGTCGGTGCGGACAGCAGCAACCTGGTCCAGCGCCGCCTGCTCGGGGCGTTGCTGCAGGACCGGGCGCAGCTCGCGGTCGACGCGCGCCGCTGGGAGGACGCGGAAGCGGCCGCGGGCGAGGCGCTGGCCATCCACCGCGGGCTGGTCCGGCTCGACCCGGACGATGTCACGTCCCAACGCAAGCTGTGCCGGGGACTGCACACCGCGGCGAGGCTCGAGCAGGTGCGCGGTGACCTCGAGGCGTGTCGGCGCCTGCTCAAGGAGCTCCTCGACCGCCTGCGCGACCTGCTCGCGCGCGAGCCCGACAACTCCGAGAACGCGCGCGGCCTCGCTCTCGCCCTGGTGCAGAGCGCGCGCATGCTGATCGAGCTCGGCGCTCCCGACGCCGCGCAGCCGGCCGCCGAGGAGGCGCGGGCCCGGCTCGAGCAGCTCGTCGCGGCGGATCCGACCGACGTGGCCCTGCTCGAGCAGCTCGGCGACGCGCTGCGCAGCGCGGGCACGATCGCCCTCCAGAAGCTGCGGCTCGACGACGCCCTGGACCGCTTCGCCGCGGCCGACGAGGTCCTGACGGCCAGTCTGGCGGCGGGAGAGCCGCGGCCGGCGCTGCTGCTCGACCTCGCCTCGGTGCGCTTCGGGCGGGCCGGCGTGCACATCCGTCAGGGCGCCCTCGACGCCGCCGAGGCGTCGACGCAGGAGGGCCTGGAGCTGGTCGGGGTCGTCCTCGCGGCCGACGCTGGCGCCGCCGATGCCCACCGGCTGCGGGCGCAGCTGCTCGGCCTGCGCGGCGAGATCGCCTTCGAGCGCGGAACGCCGCGCGCGGCCGAGGCGAGCTTCCGCGCGCAGCTCGAGGCCGCCCGGAAACTGGTGCGCGGGGTTCCCGCCAGCCAGGACCTGCGGGTGCTGTGGACCGCCCTCTCCAACCTCGCCGGGCAGCTCGAGGCGATGGGCGATCCCGAGGCGGCCCTGCCCCTGGCCGAGGAGGCGCTCGAGCTCGCGCGCCTCCACGTCGCCCGCGACGCGGCCAACCTGCTGTCGCGCCGCGAGCTGCTGCTGTCGCTCAAGCTGCTCAACCTGCTCGAGCTCGAGACGGAGGCGCTCGACGCGGCCGCGCAGAGCGGCGATGCGATCGTGTCCCTGTACGCGGAGCTCCGCGCCCGATTTCCCGAAGATGGCCTGCACGAGGCCCACGGCCTGCTCTGCCTGGTCCAGGTCGCCCTGACCCGCGAGGCCTGCGGCGAGCCGGAGCGCGCCCTCGAGCTGTGCGAGCTCGCCGCGGAGCGTCTCCCCGCGGTCCGCGCCCGGGCGCCGGATCTCGCCGCCAGCCTCGCGCCGATCCCGGCCATCCGCGACAGCTACCGGCGCTGCCTCGCCCTGGGCGAGGGGACGCTCGCGCCAGAGTCGCCCGCCGACTACGAGGCCCTGGCCGGGCTGCGCTTCGCGGAGGGGCGCTGGGCCGAAGCCGTCGACGCCTACCGGGGAGCCCTGGCCGACGGCGTCATCTCCGACCCCGAGCTGGTGCTGAACGCCGCGCGCGCCGCCGCCCGGGCCGCTGCCGAGGCGGAACCCGGGGACGCGTCCGAGCTCCGGCGCGCCGCCCTGCGCTGGCTCGGCTACTTCCTCGGCTACCAGGAGCGCGCCGAGGAGGTGCTCAGCGCGCGGCCCGACGCGCGGGCGGACAGCTGGACCGCCGTGCGGCTGGCCCGCATCCCGGAGCAGCGCAGACGCGCCCACGACCATCCCGACTTCGCGGAGCTGCGGGGCGACCCGGAGTTCGAGGCGCTGTTCGCCCCCGACGCTCCGCGCTGAGCTGGTCCGTGCGGGCGGTCCCGGAGGGCGCCGTCCGTCCGGCGCGAGGTCCTCCGGACCCGGGAGCTTCCAGGCTCCGCTCCCGATGCGACGGCCGGCGCTCACTCCTCCGCGGCCGCCTCCGCGAGCAAGCCCGCCGCGGAGATGCCCAGACCGCGCTCGCCCGCCCGCGCCGCGAGCGCTTCGGCCAGCCGCTCGCGGTCTCCGTCCGCGACGAACCGGGCGAAGGCGGCCTCGACCTGCGCGCGCAGCGCCGGGTCGTCTACCATCGCCGCCGCGAAGCGCTCGAGCTCCTCCGGGCCCGGCGCGGTGCCCGGCGCGGCCCCGTCCTCCGGCGGCTGCGCTTCGAGCTCGGCGGCGCTGAGCTCGAAGCCGTGGCGGCGGGCGATCGCGCGGAGCGCCTCGAGCCCGCCGGCCCGGTCCCGGGCTTCCCCGAGGGCTGCCCCGACCTCGGCGGCGAGCGTCGGGTCCGTCCTGAGTCTGTCGGCGAAGGCCTGCGCGGCTGCGCTCTGCATGTCTCTTTCCTCCAAGGGCTGCGGTGTGATCAGCTGTCGTGTTTGTCCTCGGCGACGACCCGGGCGAGGCGGCCGTTCTTCATCGCGACCGGCTGGTAATGGCTCGCCTCCCAGACCACGGTCCAGGCGTCCGCGCCGGGTTCCTGCAGCTCGACCGAGGGGTAGAGCTCCTGCACCTCTTCGAGCACGTCCCCGGTGTAGAGGTCGTCGGAGATGGTGCTGATCCGCACCGCCCCGGCATCGACCGTGCGGGTCCAGCGCTGCGCGCCATCGGCGTCGACCAGGACGT
>JAUIEM010000582.1 GCA_030428695.1 bacterium | reverse complement strand
GCCGCCGGCGTCGAGCGCCGCCCGCCACGACGTGCTCGCCCTGACGCGCCGCGAGCTCGCCACGCTGCGCACCGCCCACGCCGCCCTCGAGCAGCGCTGCGCCGCGGCGGAGGCCTGCGCCACGGGCCAGGAGCAGGAGCTGCGTGTCCTGCGCGAGGCCCTGTCCGAATCCCGGAGCGCGAGCGATGAACGGCAGGCCCGGACGCGCGAGCGGGACGCGGTCGAGGCCGAGCTGCGCGCCGCCCTCGCGACGGCGCGCGGTCAGGCGGAGGAGCGCGACGCCGCCGCGTCCGCCGAGCGCGAGCAGCTCCAGGCGGCGTGCACCGCGGCCGAGTCGGCCTGCGCGACCGCGCAGGAGCGGCGGGAGCAGGCCGAGCAGGCCCTGCAGGAGCGGGACGCCCAGCACGAGGTCGAGCTCGCCCGCCTCGCCCAGCAGCTGACGGAGCGCCTCGCCATGGAACGCGGCGAGGTGCTGGAGGCGCAGCGGGCGGAGCTGGAGGAGGCGCACGCCGGGGCGCTGGAGACACAGCGGGCGGAGCTGGCGGCAGCGCACGCCCAGGCGCTGGAGGCGCAGCGTGCGGAGCTGGAGGCAGCGCACGCCGGGGCGCTGGAGGCGCAGCGGGCGGAGCTGGAGGAGGCGCAGGCCGGGGCGCTGGAGGCGCAGCGTGCGGAGCTGGAGGAGGCGCAGGTCGGGGCGCTGGAGGCGCAGCGGGAGCTGGAGGAAGCGCACGCGCTGGGGCTGGAGGCGCAGCGTGTGGAGCTGGAGGAAACGCACGCGCTGGGGCTGGAGGCGCAGCGTGTGGAGCTGGAGGAAGCGCACGCCGGGGCGCTGGAGGCGCAGAGGGCGGAGCTGGAGGAGGCGCGCGGGGCGGGGCTGGGCGCGCAGCGGGAGGCGCTGGCGGAGGCGCGCCGGGAGAACGACTTCCTCGCCGCGCGGATCGCCAAGCTCGAGCGGGCGGAGGTCAAGCGCCGCCAGAGCGACGAGTCCGCGCAACCGCGGGGGCGCTGGTGGAAGCACGCGGCGCTGGTCGGTGCCGGGCTCGGGCTCGGGCTGGCGAGCGCTCCGCTGTTCCTTTGAGGCCCTGCTGATATCGGTGTAGGTTCTGTCTCGCGACGGGAGGTCCGGTTCCCGAAGGACGACCGGAGGCGGCAAATCCCCCCTGCAGGTCAGTCCGCAACTGCTCGAAATCCATGTAGGGGCGGGGCTTACCCCCGCCCGTCGAGCCTGGACAGAACCTCCGCTGAGCGCAGTGACACCGCTCAGCGCTCGTTGAAGCCCTTTCCGGCCAGGATCTTCGGGATGCTGCGCGCCGCGCGCGCTGCCCGCGTCTTCGCCTGCTTCGCGCCGCCGACGTAGAGCAGGTAGCTGCGCTTCCGCCCCCGGGTCAGGGCGTCGAAGGCGGCGCGCACCTCCGGCTGGGCGTCGAGCATCGCCTCGAGCTCGTCCGGCAGCGGGTCGAGGGTCTGCTTGAACGCGACCTTCTTGCCCGCCCTCTCGTTCGCGATCGCCGCGGCGATGAAGGCCGCCGCCGACGCGCGCCGCGCGTCGACTTCCCCTGCCGAGGTGAACTTGAGGAGCCGGGCAGCCTGGCAATGCGGCCCCGGAGGGACCAGCAGCCCGTCGGGATCTGCCAGGAGAGCCCCCTTGAGGAAGCTCAGCGCGCAGTAGTCGTTGCGGGCGCTGATCATCACGACGTTCTTGCCGCCGAGGGTGTAGCAGGGCGAGCCCCACTTCATCTCCTCGTTCAGCGGGGTCTCCGCGAGCAATGCGCGCAGCGCGACCAGCGTCTCCTGCCAGGGATGGACCTTGCAGTCCGGCGTCTGGAACTTCTCGCAGCGGCCGCAGCCTTCGGCGAGGTAGGAGTCGACGCTCGTGTTGTTCATCCCGTTCTCCCGGCGGCGAATCGTGTGGGTGCAGGATACGCGTGGGGCGTCCGAAGGCAACCTGCACCATCGCTTGGGGATCCTCCGAGGAGGTCCGATGCGTTACGGTCTGCGGGGCGGGATCCGGGTCTGCTGGTAGGCCGCCGGCGGCGCTCGATCCGCTCGCCCCTGGCTAGCTGCGCAACGCCTGGAACACGCTGAAGATCAGGGTGCTCGCACGGTACGGCTTCGGGAGGAAGCCGGTCGGCTCGTCCTCGAGGTCGGCGAGCGCCGTCTCCATGTCGTAGCCGCTGCTGATCACGACGCGCACGTCCTTCCGCACCTGGCGCAGGGCCCGCAGCGTGTCGCGGCCGTCCATCTCCGGCATCGTCAGGTCGAGGATGACGAGCGCGATCTGGTCGGTGTGGCGGCGGAAGGTGCTGACCGCCTGCGCGCCGCCGCTGACCGTAACGACCTGGATGCCCGCACCGAAGAGGATGTCGCGGGCGACGTCGCGCACCGTCCGCTCGTCGTCGACGACCATCACGACCCGCTTGGCGCGGCTCCAGTCGAGCGCCTGTTCGTCCTCGTCCGGCGCGACGAAGACCGGGAACAGCACCCGCACCGTGGTGCCGCGCCCGGGAGCGCTCTCGACGGTGACGCCGCCGAAGTGGTTGCGGACGACGCCCAGCACCGTCGCCAGCCCGAGGCCGTGGCCCTGCTCCCGGGTCGTGAAGTAGGGATCGAACATCCGGGCCTGCACCTCCGCGCTCATGCCGCAGCCCGTGTCGCGCACCTCGACGGCGACGAGGGGGGGGCCGAGTTGGACGGGCCGGACCGCCATCGACGAAGGGTCGAGCGTGTGGCTCTCGACCACCGAGGTCGCGAGCACGAGCTGCTTTTCCGCGCAGCCGGCGAGGGCCGTGTGGGCGTTGTGCAGCAGGTTCAGCAGCAGCTGGCGGAGCTCGGTCGGGTTGAGCGACACGGTCGGCAGCCCGTCGTCGAGCTCGAGCCGCAGGTCGACCTCGGGGGGCAGCCCGTCGCCGAACAGCTCGGCGACGTCACGGCAGACGGCGGACACATCGACCGGCTCGGACAGGGAGAGCTGCTCGCCGGAGTAGTTGAGCATCTGCTTGCACAGCTCCGAGGCGCGCACGGAGAGCTTGGTGATCATCTCGAGTTGGCGTTGGGCGGGGTCGTCCTGGGCGAGCCTGGTCCGGAGGAGGTCGGCGTTGCCGATCACCCCGACCAGCAGGTTGCTGAAGTCGTGCGCGATGCCCGAGGCGAGTGCGCCGAGGCGCTCGAGATTCTCCTGCTGCTGGACCTGGGCCTGCAGGCGCTTGACCAGGGTGATGTCGCGGGCGATCGTCGAGGCGCCGCGGATCTTTCCGGCGACGTCGCGCAGGGGCGAGATGGTCAGCGAGACGTCGAGCACCTCGCCGTCCTTGCGCACCCTGCGGGTCTCGTGGCGGGCGATCTTCTCCCCCTGCGCGAGCCGGGTGTGGAAATCATCGACCTCGGCGCCCTCGCCTTCCGGGACGAGGGTCTTGATCGAGCGTCCGATCATCTCCCCGGCGGAGTAGCCGTACATCTGCTCGGCCGCGCGATTCCAGCTGTTCACGGTGCCGTCGAGGGTCTTGCTGAGAATCGCGTCATCCGAGTTCGCGACGATCGCCTCGTGGATACGGCGGACGGCGTGCGCCTCGCCTTCGTCGAGGATCGCGACCCGCCCCTCGCCGAGCGGCAGCAGGTCGATCGTGTACCAGGGGCTCGTGTGGGGCTTGACGAAGTCGACCTCCCGGAAACGGACGGGCCCGCTGCCGTCCACCGCTTCGCGCAGGGCCTCCTCGAGACGCCGCGCGCAGGACTCCTCCAGGGTCTCCGCGAACAGCTCGTCGACAGTGCGCTGCGGGGCGGGAGCGTCGAAGCGGGCGGCGGCGAGGGCGGCCGGGTTGAGGTAGACCAGCGCGGGCGGGCCGTCGGTGATCTTCCAGACCGAGACCCGCAGCGGGATCTGGTCGACGATCGCAAGGAAAGTCGTCTTCTCCATGATCTTCCTCTAGCTGCTGAGAAACACCTGTGGGGATCAGCTACGGGGGCTCCCCGCTCGCCGCTCGACCGCGACCCGCACCAGGGCGCGTAGCGTCGCCTCATCCGGCGCCTTGCGCAACGCGGAGACGAAGCTCTCGCGGAAGCACAGCTCGGCGATCTGCGACAGCAGCTCGAGGTGCAGGGGCGCGTCCTC
>JAUIEM010000092.1 GCA_030428695.1 bacterium | reverse complement strand
CGGGAGGTCGCGATGCACGCGATGAACGGCCTGGCGAACAAGGAGATCGCCCGCGAGCTCGGCATCCGGCCCGACACGGTCAAGCAGTACCTCTCCAGCGCCTACCGCAAGACCGGAACCGTCAACCGTGCCGCCCTCGTCCGCTACCTTCTCGGTCGCCGTCCGGGGCCGTGATCCCCCCAAACGGGGGATACTGCGCCCGATCCGGTTGCGCTACCCTTCGCGAAAGAGCGACATCCACCGACAACCACCGCCGGGGCCGCGTGGCCACGAAGCGGAAACGGTCGGGGTGCGCGGTAAGGAGGAAGCATGAAGGCAGCACAGTGGATTCTGGCAGCCCTTGGACTCGCCCTGGTGGGCGCGGGCATCGGGGGCTGCGACGGTAGCAGCTCTTCGTCTGGCGGCCATGCGGGAGCGACGATCGAACCGCAGGCGGAGACCACATTCATGTCGACCGACAACGCGGTGATGGTCCACGTGCCCGAGAACGCGGCCCTGACGCCCGCCGTCTTCACGGTGGCCGAGACGACCTCGATCGCCATCGCGCAGCTCCCGATCGACGCGAGCTCTGCCGGTTCCGCCTACGCGCTGGAACCTTCGGGGAGTCTCTTCGCGCGGCCGGTCGAGGTCACGATGGACTACACCCTCCCGGCCGGAGCGACGAGCGACGACCTGCTGGTGATCCACATCAGCGGCGGAGACACCACCTACGTGCGTCCGTCCTCCGTCGGCCCCTCGCAGCTCATGGTCGAGCTGACTAGCTTCTCGACGGTGCAGCCGATCGTCGCTCCGACGGTCGCGCAATTCATCGACAGGCCCTTCGGGTTCAACCAGCCCGGGGGCGGGATCGGATCGTCCGTCCAGCTCCAGTTCTTCGGTGACCGCACCTACCGGCTGTACCAGAACGGCGACGCGAACGAGCCCCACGGCATCGGCGTTGAGTCGGGGGTCTGGAGCTACCAGAGTGGGACCCTCCTCACCCAGATCCAGCACGATGGGAACCTGACGATCGGCTTCGGCGTGGGCTCCCCCGTCTGCCTTGAGGTTCTCTCGGGGACCGTCGCAGACACTCTCTGCATCGTCGACTGCGTCAATGGTGTGCCCCAGGGCTCGCCGGACTACCTGCCCACGTTCACCGACCCGGACTTCGTCGACTCGTTGGCGAGCTTCAACCTCGAGATCTTCGAGGGAGGCCCTCCCTTCTCGTCACCCTTCAACGCCCCGGGCATCCGGCAGATGTATGTCCGCCACAGGGGCGGCGACACGCGTCCGATCTACGCGACGATCGTGGTCCGCTGGAGCGCGTTCGTGGGCGGCCCCTTCCTGCAGTTGTTCAACGTCGTAAGCGTCCGGCTCACACCCGGCACACAGAGGCTCATCGGCGCCCCCTTCTCGGGAGGAGGAGCCACCTCCACGCGGACCTACTACGACTTCACGGTCGTCTACGCGCAGTTCGAGAACCAGTAGGCTCCCCGCGTGCGCTTCCGCCCCTCTGCACGGATCCGGCACCGCATGTAGCATGGAGGTTTTCGGAGCGACCGCATGCGGATCGAAGTCTCCCAGCTCGAGCTCGCCAGCGTGCGCGCTCTCCTCTCCGACATCGGTCTGCCCGAGCTCGCCGCCGAGGGCGACGCCCTCTTGCGGGAGGTCACGCTGGACGTCGACGGCGGAGGGGTGTCCCTGGAAGCCGCCAGCGGGAGCATCCCGGTGCTGCGGGGGCGGCTGGGGGAGGTCGCCGTCGAGCTGCGCGAGATCTCCGCCCGCGGGCTCAGCGCCCGGGCGGGCGGCGCCGGGCTCGCCCTCGACCTCGCGGAGCTGCGCGTCGAGCGCGTCGAGCTCGAGGCCGAGGGCTGGAGCCTGCGCTGCGAGGGCGTCGCGTTTCCGGCCGGCCTGCACCTGCGCGACGGCGAGCTCTGCGCCCCGCGGGCGCGACTGCGGACGGCCGCGGTGCGGCTCGCCCTCGGCAGCTCGCTGCCGCTGCCGCGCGACGCCGGCTTCCTCGACGGGCTCGACGGCCGGCTCGAGCTCGACGCGACGGTGGTGCTGCTCGTCTATCCGCTGGTCAAGCCGGCGCTGACGAGCTTCTTCCGCATCCCGATCCAGGCCGGGGAGATCGACTTCAAGGCCCTCGAGCGCGACTTCCACGAGCTGATCGACGCGGTGATCGACTTCGAGGTCGAGGGCGACCGGCTGATCCTCGAGAAGGACTTCCCCCTCGTCCCCTGGGACAACACCACCCTCGTCTCCTGGCCCCTCGACGCCGAGGCCCGCGCCCTCGCCGCCCACGGACGGGTGCGGCTGGCGACGCTGCTGCGCTACGACATCAAGGCCGCCGCCCTCGAGACGGCAGACTCGAAGGGCGCGATCCAGATCAAGAGCCTGCAGCTCGCCGCCATCGCCCTCGGCCTGCGCCTGCGCGGGCAGCGCACGGTCGACCTCGCCGGCCGCGGCTCGCTGGTGCTCGGCAGCCCGGGCAGCGAGCCGATGCCCCTGTGCCGGGTGCGCGGGCGGCTCGACTACTGCCCGCCGGAGACCAGCCCGAACCGGCTCGAGGTCGAGCTCGAAGACCTGCAGGGAGCCCTGCGCGGGCTGGCCCTGCTCGGCCTCGAGGTCGATGCGGAGAGCTTCCGGCTGCGCGCGAGCGAGCAGCTGCACGTCGCCTTCTCGAGCCTGACGCCGACCGGGCTGCGTGGGAACCTGCGGGACGCCGAGCTGACCGGCCTGCGGGTGCGGCGCGCCGACAGCCCGGGTTGACAGCGCCCGTCACCCTGTCGACGATGGCTCCAGCACCGAGTCCATCCCGGAGTCGGAGTCGGCTTCGGGATTCGGCATCGGAAACGGGGGACCACAGATGGCGGAGGAAACCTGGCGGCAGAAGCTCGTCGCCCCGGAGGTCGTGCTCGGCAAGATCGAGCCGGGCATGCACGTCTTTCTCTCCTCCGGGCCGGCCGAGCCCCGCGCCCTGCTCAAGGCGCTGGTCGAGTCGCGCCAGCACAACCTCCAGGACCTCGAGCTGATGCAGCTGATCAGCGTCGGCGACGCCCTCGGCCAGGCCGCCCGGCAGTCCCGGCGCTACCGGCTGAAGACCTTCTTCTCCGGCGGGGTCGCGGGACGGGCGATCACCGAGGGGCAGGTCGACCTCGTGCCCTGCTCCTTCGCGGAGGTGCCACGGCTGATCACCAGCGGCGCGATCCGGGTCGACGTCGCCTTCGTCGCCGTCGGCCCGCCCGACGCCGACGGCTACTGCAGCCTCGGCACCGCGGTCGACGCCGCCCGCCAGGCGATCGACCAGGCGGCGCTGGTGGTCGGGGAGATCCAGGCCGGCCAGCCCCGCACCCTCGGCGACAGCTTCGTCTCGGTCGACGAGCTCGACTTCCTGGTCGACGGCGGCCTGGCGATGCACTACGCCGGGCGCTGGCCCGTCGAGCCGGTCTTCGACAGGCTCGCGGCCGTCGTCGCCTCGCAGGTCGACGACGGCAGCTGCCTGGCCTACGCGGTCGGCCCCCTGTTCGAGGCCCTGGTCCCGCACCTCTCGAAGAAGAGGAACCTCGGCATCCACTCGCTGCTGCTGACCGACGCGGTGATGGACCTGATGCGGAGCGGGGCGGTCACCAACCGCCACAAGGCGCAGTTCCGCGGCCGCTCCCTCGGCTCCTGGCTGGTCGGCAGCAAGGAGCTGCACACCTGGGCCCACGAGAACCCGCGCATCGAGATGCAGGGGGTCGACGTGACCGGCTGCCCGATGCGCCGGGGCCAGAACGAGCGCTACATCAGCATCCTCCACGCCCGCAAGGTCGACCTGACCGGCCGCATCGCCCTGCACGTCGGGACGAGCAAGCGCGGCCCGGGCAAGGTGATCGCCGCGGCCGGCACCGCGGAGGTCAGCGATCTCCTGTTCGGGGCCCGGCTGTCCCCCCGGGGCAAGGCGATCATCGCGCTGCCGAGCCGGAACCTCGGCGGCGTCTCGAACATCCTCCCGGCCCTGGGCGACCTGCCGCAGCAGATGGCCAGCCGCGAGGCGGTCGACATGGTCGCGACCGAGCACGGCGTCGCGCACCTGGGCGGGCGCACCGTGCGGGAGCGCGCCCAGGCGCTGATCGACATCGCCCATCCGGACGACCGCCAGAGCCTGGTCGAGCAGGCCAAGGCGGCGCGGCTGCTGTTCCAGGACCAGATCTACCTCGCCGACGCCGGCCACTTCTACCCGCAGGAGGTCGCGACCGCGCGCACTTTCAAGGACGGGCTGAAGGTGCGCTTCCGGGCGATCCGGCCCTCGGACGAGGAGCAGATGCGGCGGCTGTTCTACCGCTTCTCGGAGGAGTCTGTCTACTACCGCTACTTCAGCCCGATCAAGACGATGCCCCACCGCAAGATGCAGTCCTACGTCAACGTCGACTACCGGCGCACGCTGTCGATCGTCGGCACCGTCTCCGAGCCCCACGACGACTACGTGATCGCCGAAGGGCGCTACGCCTGCCTCGGCGACTGTCGGTACGGCGATGTCGCCTTCGTCGTCGACGAGGAATTCCAGGGCAAGGGCATCGCGAGCTTCCTGTTCTCCTACCTGATGAAGATCGGGAAGGAGCGCGGGCTCGACGGCTTCACGGCCGACGTCATCACGTCGAACAAGGCGATGATGAAGGTCTTCGAGCGCTCGCCGCACCCGATCCAGGCGCGGGTCGAAGCCGGCAGCTACCACCTCGAGATCAAGTTTGCTGAAAAGGTCGCTCCCTACCAGAAGGCGATCTCGTTCGGCTGATCTGCCGGAAGCAACGCAGGGGCCGGACAGGAGATGATGTTCTCCAAGCGTTCGATTTCTCGGCGGTCGATCAAAGCAAAGAGGGGGAAGGGAGGAGAAGAAAGAAGAAAGAAGAAGAAGACAAAGAAGTTTCTTCTTTTCCTTCTTCCCCTTCCTTCCCTTCCTTCCCTTCTGCACCTCGCAAGCGCCAAGACCGGCCTGCCGAGGCTCTCACCGATCCGCCACACAACTCACGCTCAGCTCAGCACATAGGTCCTACCCAGGCTGGGCGGGCAGGCGTAAACCCTGCCCCTACAGGACTTTCGAGCAGAGACAGAAGCTACGCTGATCCAACGGGGCTCATGTCGGGCAGCTCACTGCCCGCGGTGGAAGGGACCCCACTCGAGCTCTTCGCGGCGGGTCGCCTCGGTGACGAGGTCGCTCGCGAGCAGGTCCATCACCCGGGTCGCCATCTCGTCGATGAAGTCGCGACTCGAGATCGAGGCCTTGATCGAGTAGTCCTCCATCACCCGGCTGATCACGTCGCGCGTCTCCGCGCGCGGCCCGGCCCGGCGGTGGGAGGGAAGCACCGGACCGCGGTCGAGCTTGCGCACCTGGGCGCCGTGCTCGAGGCGCCCGTCGCGCATCACCATGCGGCGCTTGGCCGCGGCGTAGCGACGGGACCGCTCCTGGCGCTCGACCCGCGCCTCGATCGACTCGGCGATCGCCTCGCGGCTCTGCACGTTGTCGACCGGCGCGACCAGGCCGGCCTGGCGGGCCATGCCGGTCTGCTCGGTCTGCAGGGTGTGGGTGACCTCGTGGGCGATCAGCGCCATGCCCTTCGGGTCGTGCTCGCGGTGCTTGCCCTCGGCGAGGAAGACGTTCTTGCCGACCGCGAGCGCCTCGGCCGACAGCTCGGCGGCGAGCTTGGCCGCGTCGCGCCCGACGCTGACGCGGACGTCGCCGGGGTCGATGCCGAGGTGTTTCTTCAGCTTGTCACGCGAGGCGTGGTCGAGCACCAGGGCGCCGGACTGCGGCTTGCCGAGGTCGAGGGCGGCGGTCGCGGCCGCGATGTGCCGGTCGATCGCGAGGGTCGAGATCGCCTTGCGGTGCAGGCCCCCCATCGCGTAGCGCTCGGCGAAGAAGCTGCCGTCGATGCCCATCGACTCCAGGGTCTCGAGCCATCCCGCCTGCTCGCGTTCCCGCGCCGAGAGGGCGCGCCGCTGGCCCTTGTTCAGGCCGCGCCGCTGCTTGCGGCTCAGGCGGGAGAGGAAGCGCAGCCGCTTGCGCAGCTTCGTCGGCATGTCGTCGAGCGGCGATGCCCCGCTCCAGACCTCGCCCCGGGCCCCGCGCTCGAGCATGCCGAGCAGCCAGGCGTCGCCCCGGCGCTGGCTGCGTACCGGCGAACGGTCGTCCGGACGGGCCGCCTGGCGCAGCTGCTCGCGGCGGATCCAGCCGGGGTTGCCGCCGTGACCGAGGATCTTGAGCCAGGCCCCCTTGGCGGCCTTGCTCTCCTCGGGCGTCTGGCGCAGACCGGGGACGCTGACCCCGGGCGGCAGGTGGTCGACCGGCGGCAGCGGCCAGGGCTCGGGCTTCGGCAGGAGCGGAACGGGACGCCCGCGGCCGCGCCGCAGCTCCCACCACTCGCCGGTCTGCCCCGCGCGCCGGCCCGCCTCGATCTTCGACAGCCGGGAGACCTCGGCGAGCCGCTTGAAGCCTTCCTTCGTCGACCGCTGCGTGCGCAGCTGGCGGACGGTGCGTACCCGCATCTCGATCATGCGCAGGTAGATCTCACCCTTGTGGGCGACCCCCAGGCGCATGAAGAAGCTGTGCATGTTCCGCGTGACGCGGTTCCGCTGCCACGGATGATGATCGCGCGACAGCCGGTAGACGTCGGTCGCCTTCGTCTTCTTCTGGACCGCGAGCAGCGCCTCGAGCACCGCGTCCTCGGCGCCCTTGAGCTTCGCCTCGACGGCGGGCTCGGGCCAGCCACCGGGACGGGCGGACGCCATCTCGCCCTTGAACTCGAACCACGGCAGGGCCTGCTTGTGGAAGCGGGCGTAGGCGGTGCCGAGCCGCGCGAGCAGCTTCCGCCGCTTGCGCCGCCCCGGCTCGGTCAGGCCGAGGCGCTGGTGGCGCCGGATGCCGGCCTCGAGCTTGAACAGCTGCTTGCCGAAGCGCAGCCGCTGCTTCGGCCAGTCGAAGCCGCGCCAACGCGCGATCTTGTTCAGCCGCGGCGACAGCTTCGGCAGCTCGTGGAGGTTGCCGGGGAAGTGCAGGACGCCGACCCGCCGGTCGTAGCCGCGCACCGCCTGCAGGTTGGCCGAGGCCTTGCCGAGCAGGGCCTGCATCTCGCGCGGCTGGCCGCGGCCCCAGGCGAGCTTCGCCTGCTTGAGCTGGTCGCGCGCCTTCGTCATTTTCTTGCGGATGACGAACAGCTGCTCGTTGTAGACCTTGCGCTCTTTCTTCAGGCTCTGCAGGAACGCGAGGATCTCGTTCGGCATCAAGCCCTTGCGGGCGAGCTTCGCGCGCTTGCGGAGGTGGGAGGCGAGCCCCTTCTTCGGCTTGTGGGCGAGCTTCGCGAGGCGCTTGCGGTCGTGCCTCCAGAGCTTCCACGCCTTGTTGTACAGGGCGGAGACCTTCGCCTGCCGCTCCTCGAAGCCCTCGTAGCGCTGCGGCGCGTACCGCGGCATGCGCCAGCGGGTGTAGCGCTGGGAGCGGGCGAGGAAGTAGACGTTCGGCGTCACCGCGCGGTCGCGCAGGAACAGGCTGATCAGCCCGGCGCGCCCGCGGTTGAGGAAGGGCCAGACCTCTTTCGGGAAGCTGAGCCCCTTGGTGCGCCCCGGCTTGTGATCGTCGAGCTTCTGCCGGGCCTGGCCGAGGTTGCCGGCGGCGATGCGCAGCATCTTCGCCATGCCGAGCTCGAGCACCCCCCAGCGCTTCTGGGTGCGCCGGTTGCCGGGCGGCAGCGCGACCTTGCGCACCTCCTGGATCGTGCGCGGATCCATGATGCGCGGCTGGCGCAGGAAGTTCTTCTCGACCTTGAGCGCCTTCTTCTCCGCCTCGGACGCCTTCTCGGGGATGTCGAAGCGCGCGTGCAGCCGCTTCGGCCCGCGCCGGTTCTGGATGACGTGGGTCAGCTCGTGGGCGAGCAGGGCGCGGCCACGGGCGCTGCGTGGATTGTACTCGCCGGGGGCGAAGTAGATGTCGCTGCCGTAGGTGAAGGCGAGGGCCTTGCGGGCGAGCACCTTCTGGCCGGCGGCGAGGTCGTAGTGCACCCGCACATCGCTGAAGTCGGTGTCGAACACCTTCTCCATCTGATGGCGTACCCCGCCGGGACGGAGCGGACGACCGGGGGACGCGGCGACGCTCGGCAACCAGCTCGGCCGCCCGGCCGTCCCGAGCACCGGCGCCTTCGCCTCGGCGGCGGCCACGGCCTGGCGGCGCGCGACGGCCGGCGCTTTCTTCGGCAGGTTGACTTGGAGGCGGACGCGGATCCGCCCGATCGTGATCGCCAAACGAGACTCCCGGCGACGACTCTCCGGCCCGCCCGGAGAGAGTCTGTGTGCACACGCGCTTAATTCTAGCGCCGGGCATTGGCCGCCGCTACTCCTCCGGCGACGGCAACGCCTTGTCCGGGCCTTCCGTTTCCTCCGCCTGACGCCGCTGCTCGTCGCGGGCGGCGACCTCTTCGGGGGTCAGGACCCGGGCGTCGGCCTGGTAGATCGGCCCGAAGCCGTCGGCGCCGACCGGCGGCGCCATGCGCACGTGCTTGACGTGCTTCCCGAAGTGCCCGACCAGCCGCTTCGCGCACCAGGCCCGCAGGGGCGGAACCAGCAGCAGCAGCCCGGTCGCGTCGGTGATCACGCCGGGGGTCATCAGGAAGGCGCCGGAGAACAGCAGCAGCGCGCCCTCGGCGATCTGCTGGCTCGGCACCTCGCCGCGCGCGAGACGCTGCTGCAGCGTCTGCAGGGTCGCGCGCCCCTGGCGCTTGACCAGGGTCACACCGGCCAGGCCGGTGACGAGGACCAGGGCGACGGTCGGGGTTGCGCCGAGGTGCTCGCCGATCGTGATCAGGAGCCACAGCTCGACGAGGGGCAGGACGAAGAACAGCAGGAACCACTTCATCCGGAGCTACTTCTTCCGCCGTCGGCGCTTGCGCTTCTGCTTCCCGGAAGCTCCCTGCTCCTCCGCCTCGGCCGGCTCGGGCGCGCTCTCGACCGCCACCGGCGCCGGCTCGGCTTCCTTCTCCTCGGCGCCCTTGCCCGGACACGGCGTGTGCGGCCCGTCAGCCGCGGGCGTCCCGCGCACGTGCAGCCACACGAAGGCCAGCAGGCAGAGCGCGCCGAAGCCGAGGCTGATCGTCTGGCTGATCGTCGTGCCGAAGATGAACTCCGGGCTGTTGTCCGCGCGGATCATCTCGATGCCGAAACGGAACAGCGCGTAGATCACCCCGGCCAGGGTGAGCAGCTGGCCCTTGTTGCGCGTCTTCCAGACCTTGTCCACCCAGATGGTCAGCCCCATCAGGCCGAGGGCGAAGAGCACCGAGTAGACCTGGGTCGGGTAGACCGGAAACGGCGCCGCCCCCTCGGGCAGGTGGCTGTAGACCTGGCAGTGGGCTGGGAAGACGACGCCGAAGATGGAATCGGCCGCCGTCGCCGCCCCGTAGCAGCAGCCGTTGAGCAGGCAGCCGAGGCGGCCCCAGGCCAGGCCGAGGGCCAGCGCCGGGGTGACCATGTCGGCGAACCACAGGATGTCCTGCTTCTTGCGCCGCAGGAACCACATGCAGCCCGCGGTCGCGAAGATCAGCCCGCCGTAGTAGGTCAGCCCGCCGTTCCAGACCTCGAACCACTCGAGGGGCTTGTTGTGCAGCTCATCCCACTTCTCCCAGACGGCGAGCGCGCGGGAGCCGAAGATGCCGCAGACCAGGGCGACGAACATGAAGTCGCCGACCAGGGCGGTCTTCTGGCCCTTCTTGCGCAGCATCCACTCCGCGAGCTTCGCGCCGGTCAGGAAGCCGAGCATCAGCGCGAGCCCGTAGGAAAAGATCGGGATGGAGATGTCCGTGAACGGGATCGGGATCTCGAACAGCAGCGGTCTCACGACTCCTCCTCGGCGGGGAATTCCAGCGTGTCCGGCCAGAGGGCGGTGGTCAGGCTGTCGCTGAGGAACACGCCGGCAGGCGCGACCGCCACCCGCTCGCCATCGTCCCACAGAAGACCCTGTTCCACAAGGGGTTGCAGCCGGTCTTCCAGAAGGTTTGACAGCGCCATCCCGGTCCTTTCACGAAACCAGCTCCGTGTGAAGCCCCGCCGCATGCGCAGCGCCAGCATCAACGTCTCCGCCGCCTCTTCCCGTTCCCCGAGCCGCTCGCGGCGGGCGATCACCGGGCGGCCCGCGGCGAGCCGCGCGCAGTAGTCCTCGAGGTCGGCGACCCGGGTCGCGCGCACGCCGTCGACGTAGGAGGTCGCCGCCAGCCCGAGGGCATGGTAGGCCTCGTTGCGCCAGTACAGGAGGTTGTGCTCACACTCGCGGCCCGGGAGCGCGTGGTTCGACACCTCGTACCAGCCGTAGCCGGCCGCGCCCAGACGTTCCTGCACGCGCTCGGCCATGCGCTCCTGCGCGGCATCGGGCACGGTCTGGAGGGAGCCCTGTGCGCGCGCCTCGAACAGCGGCGTGCCCGGCTCGTAGATCAGGCAGTAGGCGCTGATGTGGCCCGGTCCGATGGCGAGCATGCGCTCGAGGTCGTGCTCGAGGCTGGCCAGGGTCTGGCCGGGATAGCCGAAGATCAGGTCGATGTTCAGCTGCAGCCCGAGGCGCTGGACCTCCTTCGCCGCGCGCTCGACATCGCGCCCGTCGTGGATGCGCCCGAGCCGGCGCAGGCCCTCGGGATCGAAGGTCTGCGCCCCCATGCTGACCCGCGTCGCGCCGGCGGCGGCGAAGCGCTCGAGGCGCTCGCGGCTCAGGGTGCCGGGGTTGCCCTCGAAGCTGACCTCGACCGTCGTGTCGTCGAGGAAGGGCCGGAGGATGGCGCCGAGCCGGTCGATCTCACTCGGCAGCAGCATCGACGGCGTGCCCCCGCCGACGAACACGGTGCGCGCGCGGAAGTCCGCCGGCAGCCCCTCGGCCTCGCGGGCCAGGGCCTCGAGGTAGCGCAGCCGGCGGGCGGTCGCTGCCGGACCCGAGACGAAGTCGCAATAGCTGCACTTGCGCACGCAGAACGGGATGTGGACGTACAGCCCCTCGGGCTCGCGGGCGCGGCGTCGGGCCAGCGGCGGGGCGGAACAGGGGACGGAAGGCGGAGGCGGCGGCACGGCGCGTTCCAGGGCGGGGGGCGGAAGGGAGTCTACCAGACGCCGGCGGACCCCGCAATCATCGGGCTCCGCGCGTGCCAGACGGGATTGCACCGCGGGGATGAATGTGTCATAACGAGCAGCGAATGGCCTGAGAACGGACGGTCCCTTGGATCCATTTGGCAAGGTCCAACCCAAAGCGGATACGCAAGGCGTCGGGCTCAGCGAGATCTTCCGCTCCCTCGCGACGCAGACGCAACGCGGCACCTTGCGCGTCACCTCGGGCGAACGCCTCAAGATGATCTACTTCGGCCGCTCCCAGGTGGCCGCGCTGAGCCGCGAGCCGAAGCCGGGGCTCGGAGAGCGTCTGCTGATCGCGGGCCGGATCAGCGATCTCGAGCTCGAGCAGGCCCGCACGCTGGCCGAGCGGGGCGCGAGCCTGACGCGCATCCTGCTCGACCACATGCTGATCATCGAGGAGGAGGTCGTCGCGATCGAGTACGCGATCGTGATGGATGAGATCTACGACCTGTTCTACTGGCCCCGGCCGCACTGCGAGTTCCTCAAGGACTACCGCCCCGAGGCCCTGGACGAGGACCCGAAGCGCGTCCACCGGGTGCGCGGCGAGAGCGCCGAGCGGGTCCTCGACGATCTGCGCTCGGTCGATGAGTGGGAATACATCACGCAGGCGATCCCGAGCGTGCGCGACGTGTTCGCGCCGGTCAACCTCGACGACGAGGTGCTCGACGGCCTCGAGCTCGAGCCGCACATCCTCGCGGCGGCGGAGTTCGTCGACGGCCGCCACTCCGTCGAGCAGATCGCCGCCCAGGCCAGCCTGTCGGAGCTCGAGGTGTCGCGGCTCGTCTACGAGCTGCTGTGCTTCGGCGCGGTCGAGATCCTCAGCCCGACCGACATCGTCGAGGCCGCGCGCGCCCACATGGCGACCCACCGCTACCGGGAAGCCTTCGACCTGTACACCCTGCTCGCCAAGAACGAGCCCGAGAACACCGGCGTGCGCTGGCGGCTGGCGGAGTGCGCGGCCCAGAGCGGGCTGACCGAGCGGGCGGTCAAGGTCTACGACAGCCTGCGCGAGCACTACGCCGCGCTCGAGGACAAGAAGCGCCTCTACCAGGTGATCCAGCGCATCCTCGAGCTCGCGCCCGAGCGACGCCGCGAGCTCTCGACGCAGCTGCGCCAGCTGCGCAAGCGCAAGACCCAGTCCGGCAGCGGCCTGGTGCGCCTGACCCTGTTCGCGATCGCCGTCACCGTGTTCCTGATCTTCAACGACCAGATCTTCGAGGCGACCTTCGACTATCTCGTCCCGTTGACCCCCGGCGGCACCCCCGCCGAGCGCACCGAGCTCGCCGCGCGCTACCTGCGCGCCGCCGAGCAGGCGGAGGAGCGGGGGAACCTGCACGCCAGCCACACCTTGAAGGCGACCATCGCCCGCGGCTACGCGGAGACGCCCTCCGGGAAGCAGGTGTACGAAGAGCCCGACGCGGGCCTCCCCGCGACCCTGGTGTGTCTCCCCGAAGGCCTGCAGCTGGACGTGGCCGGGCGCCGGGTCGGACCGCTCGGCAGCGCGCCGCACACCTTCCATCTCGCGCCGGGGGACTCGGTGGTCCTGACCATCCTCGACGGCGAGACGCCCGTCTACACCGTCACCGTCGATCCCTGGAGCTTCCCGCAGCTCGAGCTCGACCTGCGCCAGGCACCGAACTGGATCGTCGAGCTCTCCGGCGGGATCGAGCAGCCGCCGGTCGTGCTCGACGGGCTGATCTACGCCCTCTCCCGCGACGGTCACCTCAACGTGCTCGACGTCAGTGGCTACAAGCCGCAGGTCGAACGCGTCGCGGTCACGCCTCGCGGGGCGCGCACCAGCCCGCTCGTCGCGACGCGCGACGGGCTGTTTCTCGGCGACAGCAGCGGACGCCTCGTGCGCGTCGAGCCCGACGGGCTCGCCCAGCGCGCCTGGCGCATCGACGGCTACCCGGTGACCACCCCGCCCGTGCCGGTCGGAGCGGGGCTGCTGCTCGCCTCGCGCCGCGGGCAGGCCGGCCAGCTCTTCCTGTTCCGGGTCGGCGAGCGCATGCGGCGGGTCTCGTCCGAGTCCCACTTCGGCTGGTGCACCCCGACCCCGGACGTGTGGTTCGGCGTCACCCCCTCCGGCGGGGTCTTCGCGTACGACTTCGCCGCCGACCACGACCTCTGGCGCGCCTATCTGCCCGAGCTGCTGTCCGCGGCGCCGCTCGTCGCCGGTCACATCTTCTGCCTCGGCCGCGACGGGACGCTCTACGCCCTCGACCAGGAGAGCGGCGCGCTCGCGTTCTCCGTCGCGCTCGGCGAGCCCTGCGACGCCCCCCCCATCCTCGTCGACGACGACCTGATCATCGGCACCCGGGCGGGCCGGTTGGTCCGGGTCGCCGGGCAGAACGGCGCGCTGGTCTGGGACGTGTCGGCGCCGGAGTGGGGCTTCCGCTGCCCCCCGACCGCCCGGGGCGAAGGCCTCTACTTCGCGACCGGCGCCGGCGGCTTCTTCGGCGTCTCTGCGGCCGACGGCGCGACCCTGCTCGCGACCCGCTGGGTCGACTCCGAGCGGGTCGAGGTCGCGGCGATGCCCGGGCCCGCGCTCGCCTTCCCGGAGTGCAGCCGGGTCGTCTTCCGCGACGACGACACCGCGGTGTTCGGAACCCTCGGCGGCCACCTGGTCGTCCTCGCCCTCGGAGGAGAGTGATGCCCGTGGTCTTCCCTGGCGGCTTGCGCGTGGTCTTCTTCGCCTTCGGCTGCCTGGCGCTCTGCGCCTTCGCGCAGGACCCCGAAGGCTACGCCCGGGTCGCGCCGTCGGCCCTGGCGAAGCCGGCGGAGCACGCGGGCCGGCCGATCGTCGTCGAGGTCCAGTTCGACTACGCGACCCGGTTCGGGACCAGCATCGAGGTCGTCGGCTCCGACCTGCGCTTCCTCGTCGCGCCCGCCCCGCTCGCCGCCGAGCTCGACCGGCTCGGGGACGGCGAGGTCAAGAACTGCGACGTCTGGGGACGCCTCGTGCGCTCCTCCGGGGACTGGGTGTTCAACGTCGAGGGGCTGCGCAAGCTGCCCGAGGACCTCGAGCGCCTGCAGGCCTCCCGGCTCGCGCTCGCCGCGGATGACGTCGACGGCCTGACCGCGCTGCTCGCGCACTGGCGCGACCGCGTCGACCGGCTCGGCCTCGCCGATCCCGCCCTGCTCGCCGAGATCGAGGAGCTGCCGCTCGAGATCCTGCACGCCCGTGAGCGCTCCCTGCGCCGCGAGCCCGCTGCGATCGAGAGCTGGCTCGCCCTCGCCCGGGACGTGCACGACCAGTACTCCGACCGCGAGTGGGCGCGCCGGCTCGGCCGCACCTGCCTGGAGATCGAGCCGGACAACGCGGCGGCGACGGCCTTCCTGCGCGAGCTGTGCTACGTCGAGTACCGGGGCGAGTGGCTGTTCGCCGACGAATACCGGCTGCTGCTGGGGTTCGAGCTGTACAGCGCCAGCGAAGGCGAGGAGCCGGCCTGGGTGCCGAGCTCCCGCATCCCGTTCCTCAAGGCGGTCGCTTCCCACCGCGCGAAGTCCTACGTGTCGAAGCGCAACGACGCCCTCGACTACGGACAGCTCGCCGGCCGCGGCCAGGTCGAGCTCGGCATGCACAAGGACGAGGTGCTCGCGGCCGTCGGCTTCCCGCTCGAGGTCGACTTCCTGCGCAGCGATGAGCGCAACCTCGAGCTGTGGGAGTTCGGCGCGATCCAGGTGTACCTGTGCAGCGAGCCCGGCGACACCGTCGAGGTCGATCCGACGGCGCAGGTGTTCCGGCTGGTGCGCGACGGCAAGGTCATCGAGTAGCCACACGGCAGAAAATCCCGAAATGCCAGGAGAAAACGGCCGCGCGCGCGGCCGGTGTTCTTCCCCCTTCCCTCGGCGTTACAACGACTTGAGGAATCCCAACCGGACGGCACCGGCCTTGCTCTCCCCTCTTCCAACACCCACGAAGAGGAACACCGATGCCGACCGCCACCCTGCCCGCTCCCGCCGCCGCCCGCCCTGACCACGAGGTCGTGTTCGTGCACGGCGTCCCCCGCATCCCGCTGGTCACCGGCAAGAAGGCGCGGATCTTCGTCAAGCGCAAGAAGAAGGGCATGGCCTGGCGCGGCAAGCCCCGTCCGCCGTGCGAGAGCTTCACGGTCCGCTGCGAGGATGGCGGCGTGCTGAAGGGCGAGCGCTTCCCCGCGACCCGTCCCGACGCCCCGGTCTTCCTGCTGTTCCACGGCGCCGGCTGCACCCACCGCATGTGGGAGTCCCTCGGCCGCGCCCTGGTCCACCGCGGCGCCGAGGTGTGGATGCCGAACCTGCGCGGCCACGGCCCGGACTCGCACCACTCCCTGCCGGGCAGCGACGGCTGCAGCTTCGACGAGATCATCGGCCACGACCTGCCCGCCCTGTTCGACCACGTCGCGTCGACCACCGGCCGCCGGGTGCACGCGATCGGCCACTCGATGGGCGCCCTCGCGCTGCACGCCTACCGCCACGGCGCCGAGCGCTTCGCCGGCGGCATGCGCCTGTCCGCCGCGACCGCCCGGGAGCGGGCCGACACCCGCATCGCGAGCGCTATCGAGTCCGGCCGGCCCGGCGATGTGCACAAGACGCCGAAGGTCTTCCAGGCGATGTTCTTCGCGATGGGCCTCGTCAAGCACGGCCCGGAGTACTACACGATGCCGGACATCACGCCGGACGAGGACTTCGGGCCGCTCGGCACCATCCGCAAGCTCAAGGTGCTCGGCAAGCTGTTCGACGCGGGGCTGACGGTCGGCCTGTTCTCGGCCTACCACAGCGTCCCGCCGATGATCATGAACAAGCTGCACCTGTCCTTCGCGTTCTTCAAGGACATGATCGAGACCGACGTCTCGCGGCGCGTGCACCGCGACGTGGCCGGCGACATCGAGCGCTACGTCCGCGAGGGCTTCGTCTCCAGGCCGGGCCCCACCGGCGCCGTCTGCGACTACGAGCACGGCCCGGGGAAGATCAGCTACGTCGAGAACGTCGGCGTGGTCGGAGGACCGCTCGACATGTGCGACATCGACGCGGCGATCCGCATCGCCCGGCGCTACGCGGCCGATCCGGCGGCGGTGGTGTCGCGCAAGATCCGGCTCGCCGGGCACATGGACTCGATCTTCGGCCCCGGCCAGCAGGTCGTGCTCGAGCTCGTCTCCGACTTCGCGGGGATCCCGGGGATCTGCGACTGCGGGTGCTGAGCCTGGTCGCGTTCTCTTCCTCCCGCCGCGAAAAGTGCTTGTAAAGACCTCGAGACTGCCTACAATGTCGGCCGCCTTGGAGAGGTGGCCGAGTGGCTTAAGGCGGCAGATTGCTAATCTGTTGTGCGGGTATTACCTGCACCGCGGGTTCAAATCCCGCCCTCTCCGTCGGTTGTCACAACACAACGGAGGTGCTTGGGGAACCGAGCCCCTCCGTTCTTTTTTGCCGCGACGCCTGCAGGCGGCGGCATGGAGGAGGAAGATCCGATGGCCGGCCACAGCAAATGGGCCAACATCCGTCACCGCAAGGCGGCCTCCGACGCCAAGCGCTCGAAGCTCTGGAGCAAGCTGATCCGGGCGGTGACCGTCGCCGCCAAGCTCGGCGAGCCCGACCCGCAGTTCAATCCCCGCCTGCGCACGGCGATCGATGAGGCCAAGGCGGCCAACTGCCCGAACGACACGATCGACCGGGCGATCAAGAAGGGCTCGGGCGCCGGCGCCTCGGGCGAAGACTGGCAGAACCTCAGCTACGAGGGCTACGCGCCCGGCGGCGTCGCGCTGTTGGTCGAGTGCCTGACCGACAACCGCAACCGCACCGCGAGCGACGTGCGCAGCACCTTCACCAAGCGCGGCGGCACCCTCGGCACCGACGGCTGCGTCTCGTACCTGTTCACGCGCACCGGCCTGTTCACCTTCCCGGCCGGAACCAGCGAGGACAAACTGTACGAGGTCGGCCTCGAGAACGGCGCCGAGGAGGTCGAGGCCAACGACGACGGCTTCGAGGTCAGCTGCGGGGCGACCGACTTCCACAAGCTCAAGGACGCCTTCGAGGCCGCCGAGCTGATGCCCGAGTCGGCCGAGCTCGCGATGATCCCCTCGACCACCGTCGAGCTCGACGAAGACAACGCGCGCAAGGTGCTGCGCCTGATCGACGCCCTCGAAGACCTCGACGACGTGCAGAAGGTGCACGGCAACTACGAGGTCTCCGACGAGCTCCTCGCCAAGATCGAGGGCGAGTAGGCCACTGCCTCATTGATTTGTGGCGAACCCAACACCTGTTACAAGCTGTCTAGTTTTTCTTGTAGGGGAGGGGTTTACCCCCTCCCGCGGGCGGGGGTAAACCCGCCCCTACAGAAGAAGCGACACCACAGACCCAGGTGAATCGGCCCTACCCCTTCTCGATCCGCGCCAGCGCCCAGGCCGCCGCCTCGCGCACGAGCGGTTCCTCGTCGTCGAGGGCCGCCCGCAGCGCCGGGAGCGCCTCGGCGCTGCCCTCGTTCCCCATCGCCAGCGCGACGTTCCGCAACAGCCCCGCGCGCTTCGCCCGCTTGACCGGGCTCTTCGGGAAGCGCTGGCGAAACGCTTCGAGGTCGAGGCCGAGCAGCTCGCTCAAGCGGGGCAGCTGGTTCTCCGGGCGCGCGGCGAGCGCGTCCAGCCCGGGCGGCGCGTCGCGGTTCCAGGGGCAGGCGGCGTAGCAGTCGTCGCAGCCGAAGATGCGGTCGTCGAGGGCCGCGCGGTACTCCTCGGGGATGCTGCCGCGCGCCTCGATCGTCCAGTAGCTCAGGCAGCGCCGCGAGTCGAGCACGTAGGGGGCGACGAAGGCGTCGGTCGGGCAGGCGTCCAGGCAGCGGGTGCAGCTGCCGCAGCGGTCGGGATGGGGGAGGTCGACCGCGAGCTCGGCGTCGAGCAGCAGCACGCCGAGCAGCAGCCAGCAGCCGTGCCTCTGCGACACCAGCCCGCCGTGCTTGCCGACCCAGCCGATGCCGGCCTGGCCGGCCCAGTAGCGCTCGAGCACCGGGCCGGTGTCGGTGTAGAAGCGGGCGCGCGCCTCCGGCCAGCGCTCGAGCAGCTCGTCCTTCAGCGTCCGCAGGCGCTTGAACAGCACGTCGTGGTAGTCGCGCCCCCGGGCGTAGCGGGCGATGCGCCCCGTGCCCGGGGCCGGCGGCGGGTCGTCGCCGTGGTAGCTCGCGCCGAGGGCGACCACCGTCCGCGCGCCCTCGAGCACCTGGCGCGGATCG
This sequence comes from bacterium, assembly GCA_030428695.1. Next base: position 8,385 of record JAUIEM010000092.1, on the reverse strand, counting down.
GCCCGCCGCTCCGGGTCGCGGGCGAGCCAGGCCATGTCCGCGTGATGGCCGGCGGAAAGCCACGCGAGCAGGGCCTGGCGGGTCGCAACGGTGGCCGCCGGGGCGAAGCCGACGACGGCGAAGCCGAGGGCCTCGGCGCGTTGTTCGATGAAGCGGCGCATACGGCCTCCTGGGAAGAGCATAGCGCAGCGGGGGGCGGACGTCAGCATCGGCCCCGCCGACGAGCGCTTCCGTCACGCAGCACCTCCCGTCCCTGTACCGCCTCCCCGGCACGATCGGGGCATGCACGAGGGAGGAGATGACCCTCAGGTCAGGGACGAGGCCGGCACCTTCCCGAGCACGCCCTGCTGCCAGGCGACCGCGGCGGCGATCGCCTCGCGCAGGGGCCGCGGCTTGTAGCCGAGCTCGGCCTCGGCGCGGGCGCTCGAGAAGGCGAAGGAGTGCCGCACCGAGCGCACCCCCTCGAGGGAAGCCTGCGGCCGGTTCCCGCTCCAGCGCGCCCCCCACTCCATCAGCCGCGCCGACAGCAGCGCGAGGGGGTAGGGTACCGACCACGAGGGCCGCGGGATGCCGGTGTGCTCCTCGATCCGGGCGAGCAGGCCGGACAGCGGCAGGTTCTCCCCGCCGAGGATGTAGCGCCGCCCGGGCCGCCCCTCGCGCATCGCGAGCACGTGGCCGCGGGCGCAGTCGCGGGCGTCGACGAGGTTGAGCACGCGCTCGAGGTAGCCGCGCAGGGTGCCGGCGAGGAAGTTCCGCACCATCAGCCCCTGGGGGCTCGGCGCGGTGTCGAAGCCGCCGAGGGGGATGCTCGGGTTGACGACCACGCAGTCGAGCGCGCTGCAGGCGTCGAGCACCCGCCGCTCGGCGCGGAACTTCACCCGGCTGTACGGTCCCAGGCCGGCGCTGCGCGTCGGCACGTCGGTCTCGTCGCCGACGTCCCCCCGCGCCCGTTGGGTACGGCCGAGGAAGGCGCAGGAGGAGGTGTAGACCAGGCGCTGCACGCCCTCGTCGCAGGCGGCCTGGAGGAGGTTCTCGGTGCCGTGGAAGTTCACGTCGACGAACACGCGCCGGTCCCGGGCCCAGAGCTGGCTGTACGAGGCGAGGTGGTAGACCTCGGCGCAGCCGCGGACCGCCGCGCGCACCGCCTCGGGGTCGCGGATGTCGCCCTCGAAGCGCTCGATGTCGAGGCCGGCCAGGGTCGCGCGCTGGCTGCCGGGCTTGAGCAGCGCGCGCACCGGCTCGCCGAGATCGAGCAGGTGCCGCACGAGGTGCGAGCCGATGAAGCCGTTCGCGCCGGTCACCAGGGTAGTCATCGGGAGTCGTCGGCCTGCAGCTTGCGGAGGTTCTCGAGGAACGCGGCGCGGAAGGCCGCGAGCGCCTCGTCGTCGACCCCGACCCGACGCAGCTCGGCGCTGATCAGCTCGAGGGTCTCTTCCCGCATCACCATGCGGCGCACGAGGCCCTGGGCGTAGTATTCCAGCATCGCGCCTCTCCTACCAGCCGGTCCGCACGAAGCGGAAGGTCAGACCGACCCCGATGCCGCCCGCCAGGCTGAGCTGCAGCGCGGCCAGCGCGATCATCAGCCAGTGGGCGCCGGGGGTCTCGTGCAGCCAGACCGCCAGGCCGCTGCCGGTCAACGTCAGGAATCCGCACAGCAGCGCGAGCAGCGCCCGGTTCACCCAGCGGTCGCGGGCGGTCAGCTCGTGCTTGGGCAGGCTGACCTCGTGGCGGGCGACGTGCACGTCCCGGTTCATCTTCGAGACCAGGGTGTGCAGCTCACGCGGCAGCGAGCGCGCGAGGTAGATCAGCTCATCGACCTGGTGGTAGGCCCGGCGCGCGAGGTTCTCGGGGTTGGCGAGCTTGCGCATGTAGATCGAGAGGACGACGCCCTTGACCTCGTCGAGCACGTTGTACTGCGGGTTCAAGGTCTCGGCCACGCCGATGATCGTCACCAGCGCCTTGAGCACGAGCAGCACCTGGGGCATCACCTCGACGTGGTGGATCGCGATCACGTCGAAGATCTCGCCGACGAATTGGCCGACGTCCAGCTCGGCCATGTCGCGCCCGAGGTAGCTGACCATCAGCGCGCGGATGTCCGCCTTCAGCGCCCGCACGTCGGTCTGGTGGCCGATCATGTCCATGCGGTAGAAGAGCTTGACCAGGCGGTCGGCGTCGCCGGTGAAGATGCCGAGCAGGAAGATCGCGAGGAAGTCGGTCATCTCCTCGTCGAGGATCCCGACGCTGCCGAAGTCGATCAGCCCGAGCCGCCCGTCCTTGAGCACGAACAGGTTGCCGGGATGGGGGTCGGCGTGGAAGAAGCCCCACTCGAGGGCCATCTTCAGCGCGATGTCGGTGCCGCGGGTCGCGAGCTCGCAGGGGTCGAAGCCGAGCTGCTCGATCGTCTCGACCTCGCGCACCGAGACGCCGTCGAAGAACTCGAGGGTCAGGACCTTGTCGGTGCTGAGCGCGGGGTACAGCTGCGGCACGGCGATACCGGGAACCTCGGCGAGCTTGCGCTCCATCGTGCGGGTGTTCGCGGCCTCGACCCGGTAGTCGATCTCGCGCAGGATCGACTTCTGGAACTCGCGGATGAACTGCACAAGGTCGAGCTGCACGGTCTTGCCGAGCTCGGGCTGGATCAGCTCCGCCAGGGTCAGGATGATCTCGAGATCGGCGCTGATCACCTGCTCGATGCCCGGCCGCTGGATCTTGACGACGACCTCGCTGCCGTCGGCCAGCCGCGCCCGGTGCACCTGGCCGATCGAGGCCGCCGCGAGCGGCTCCTCCTCGAAGTGCGCGAACAGCTCGGTGACCGGCCGCTTCAGCTCGCTCTCGACCTGCTCGCGGGCGATCGCGGAGCTGAAGGGCTGGACCTTGTCCTGCAGCTGGCGCAGCTCCTGCATCAGGGCGGGCGGCACGAGGTCCTTGCGGGTCGCGAGGATCTGGCCGAGCTTGACGAAGGTCGGCCCGAGCTCTTCGAGCAGCATCCGCACGCGGTCGTTGAAGTCGAGCTTGTCGGAGACGGCGCGGCCGGACAGCCAGGCGGTCCACTCCTCGGGCAGCACCTTGGCGAACACGGCCGCGAAGCCGAAGCGCCCGAGGGCGGCGACGACCTCACGCATGCGGCCGACGTTCTTCAGCGTGCGCGGGAGGTTGAGGATGGTCTGCATGTCCATGGATCGGCGCTCCGTCCGGTCGGATGCGACCGGGGCGCGCGCGATCCCGGAGCGACAACGGTCCGGAAGCTCGCATTACGCGCGGCGACGATCGTAGCAGCCCGACCGGCAAAGCGCAAAGGGCGAGGCCTGGCGAGGGCCGGCCGGCCGGTCTATACTCATCGGCACAGCCCAGAGGAGAGATCGCGATGCGAGAAGCCACCCGCGCCCTGCGTCTGCTCGGACTCGGCCTGCTGGTCGGCCTGGTCGGATGCACGACGAGCTACTACGGCGATCCGGACATCGGCCACCACCAGGGCCGGGACGTCTGCCAGGTGCACGGCTGCGACTGCGTGCAGATGGAGCGCGCGGCAGCCGGCTACTGCGTCTGCACCCACCAGCAGACCCGCCACCTGCGGCTCGTCCGCTGATCCCGAGCCGGGAATGAAAACAGGGGAAGGCCCGAAGACCTTCCCCTGCACACGCCTGCAGAAGGAGGAAGCAACTTCCTTCTTCGACAAGGGGCCCGGGAGTGGCCCCACCCTCGAAACGGACCGCTCCGTCGGTCGGTTCCGCCTTCCCCCGAAACTTCCCGAGGCCCCCGTGCATCATCCCCTGCAGCGTCTGGAAGAGGCCCGCATGCGGCGCTGGTGCAAAGGCCTGATGCTCGCCACGGTCGCGATGATGGTCGTCCTGACGATGCTCGACCAGCCCCTCGAGATCTCGAAGGATCTCCGGCAGGAGCTCGGCATCAAGCACGGCACCGGCATCGTCGCCCTCGAGCTCAAGGCGCGCCAGACCGTCGACGCCTGGCAGGTCGCCGACGAGCGCGAGCCGCGCGACTGGCCGCGCAAGCGCTACGCGCAGATCAACGTCGGGCTCGACTTCGCCTTCCTCCTCATCTACTCGACCGCGCTCGCCCTGGCCTGCCTCCTGCGCATCCCGGTCTGGAAGAGCCGCCTGGGCCAGCGCCTCGCGGTCCTGCTGGCCTGGGGGCTGTGGATCGCGGCCGCGCTCGACGCGGTCGAGAACGTCGCGCTCCTGATGTTGCTCGGCGGGGACGGGAACCCGGCCCTGCCCCAGGTCGCGCGCTTCGCCGCCATCCCGAAGTTCGCGCTGGTCAGCGCCGCCCTGCTCTACCTCCTGATGTCCTTGCCCATCGGCTGGCTGCGGAGGCTCGGAGCGCGCTGAGCGCGCGGCTTCCGACGGTCTGCACGCGTTGCCGCTGACCGGGCCCCTCGTTAGACTGTTAGCAGGTCGAGGGCCCCCTGCACCACGTGAGAATCAGCGAGCTAGAAACCCCCTTCCTGTGGCGAGCCGGCACCCTGCGCCGGCCACAGACCGCTTTTCGCCAGCGCGACTTCGGCAACTACCGGTTGATCGAGCTGCTCGCGCACGGCGGCATGGGGATGGTCTACCGCGCGCGCCAGAAGGGCCTCGACCGCGAGGTCGCCCTCAAGGTGCTGCTGACCGGGGAGGACGCGACCCGGGAAGAGGTCAAGCGCTTCCTCAACGAGGCCCGCGCGGCGGCCCGCCTCTCCCATCCCTACATCGTGCCGATCTACGAGGTCGGCGAGGCCGCGGGAAAGTACTTCTTCACGATGGACCTGGTCCGCGGCCAGTCCCTCGACGCCCTGCTCGACGCCGAGAAGCTGCCGATCAAGTGGTCGCTGAGCCTGGTGCGCAAGGTCTGCCTGGCGGTGCACTACGCGCACAACCAGGGCATCATCCACCGCGACATCAAGCCCGGGAACATCCTGATCGACCCGTCCGGCGACCCGCACCTGACCGACTTCGGCCTCGCCAAGTCGGTGCATCCCGACCCGAACCTCAGCTTCACCACCCCGGGCACCGTCCTCGGCACGCCGAACTACATGTCCCCCGAGCAGGCGCGGGGCGACAGCGCGACGGTGCAGTCCGACGTCTACTCCCTCGGCGCGGTGCTCTACCACCTGCTGACCGGGCGGCCGCCGTTCCAGGGCAAGACGCCGGTCGACCTGATCCGGCGCATCGCCGAGGATGACCCGGTGCCGCCGCGGCAGCGCAACCAGAAGATCCACCGCGACATCGAGACGATCACCCTCAAGGCCCTCGCCAAGGATCCGCGCCAGCGCTACGCCAGCGCGATGGCGATGGCCGAGGATCTGACCCGCTACGTCAACGGAGAGGCGATCCTCGCCCGGCCGGAGTCCGGGGTCGAGCGGGTGTTCCGCCGCTACCGGCGCAACCCCCTGCCCTTCCTGTTGTCGACCCTGCTGCTCGCGATCCTGTCGATCATCCTCTACCGCGAGGTGGACGCCCACTGGCAGGCCGCGGAAGACCGGAGCAAGCTGCTCGGCGAGGCGGAGGCCTGCATCGAGAAGGTCGAGGGTAGCTGGACACAGCTCGCCAGTCCCGACGCCTTCCGCCGCGCCCACCTCGAGCTCGAGGATGCGCTGCGCCAGGCACGCAGCCTGGCCACCGAGGACCGCACCCGGCTGAAGGCGCGGATCGCCGAGCTGCGCGACCGGCTCGACGAGGCCGAGGCCGCCTGGCGCGCGCGGGTCCAGCTCGCGCTGGAAGCCGAGGCCCGCCGGCAGGAGCGGCTGTGGCAGGACAACGCCCGCCAGGTCGAGGCCCACTGGCGCCTGTTCGCGGGCTCCAGCCTGCTCGCCTACGCCGAGCGGGTGTCCGACGGCGACCTCGAGGAGGCGGTGCGCAGCTTCTCGGAGGCCGAGCGGCGCTTCGCGGCGGTGCTGCAGGAGTTCCCCGACCACGAAGGCGCGCGCCAGCGCAAGTTCGCTGCGCTGCTCGGGGCGGGCGAGCTCGTCGGCTTCCACGGCGAGTTCCTGTGGGCCCGCGAGAAGCTGACCGAGGCGCTGGACCTCGGCCTCGACAGCGCGCTGGTGTACAGCCGGCTCGCCTCGCTCGACGCCCGGAAGGAGACCGACGAGGAGTACTCCTCCAAGGTCGCGAACGGCCGCGACAACCTCGAGGAGGGCCAGTACGCGATCGCGATCGACTACTTCAAGAACGCCCTCGAGTTCCTCGAGCGTACCCACCAGGGCGCGAGCGAGGACGCCCGCCGGCTGCGGAAGCTGCTCCGCGAGGCCCAGTACGGGCTGCTCAAGGGCGAGGCCGACGACCTGCAGCGCGAGCTCCTCGCCGCGGGCACGCGCCACGCGCCGGGAGGCGGCCTGAGCGGCCTGGTGCCGAGCGTCGGTCTGCCGCGGCGGCTGCTGGAGGTCGAGCGCTACCCCGAGCTGATCGTCGCCCTCGAGCGGGCGGCGCGGCTGGCGGAAGGGGAAGAGCTCAGCGAGCTGCAGCGCCGCCGCGAGCAGGTGCGGCGGCTGCAGTTCGAGGCGCTGCACGCGGCGGTCGTCGACGCGATCGAGGGGCGGCTGTGGGCCGAGGCCAGGCTCCACCTGGCGGAGATCCCGCGCTTCGGTGAGCCCGACGAGCGCACCGAGCGGCTGCGGGCCCAGATCACGAGCCTCGAGGCCAGCCCGGAGGACATGGCCTACATGCCGCGGGTGCGGGTCGAGCTCGGGTCGAGCTTCCCCCAGGACAACAACCCCCTGCAGCCCGTGGTGGTCGACACCTTCCTGATCGACCGCTTCGAGGTGACCAACCGCGAGTACCTCGCCTTCATCGAAGCGGGCGGCTACGAGCGGCTGTCCTACTGGCCCCTCGCCTTTTTCTACGGCGAAGAGGTCGACGAGAGCGCGCTGCCGCCCCACCTGCGGCTCAGCGACGAGGCCAAGCTGAAGCGCCTGCGGGGCCTGCGCACCCAGCACGTCTATCCGGACGACGTCGTCGACGATCTCGGCGCGGTCGGACCGGCGATCTGGCTCGAGAGCGCCTGCCCCCTCGAGGGCTGCGGGCTGTGCGAGGGGGTCGAGCTCGACCACCCGGTGCGCGGCGTGTCCTTCTTCGAGGCGCAGGCCTACGCGAACTTCGTCGAGAAGCGCCTTCCGACCGAGGACGAGTGGGAGCTGGCGGCGCGCTGGGACGAGGTCGCCGGCGAGCTGCGCACCTACCCCTGGGGGGAAGAGCTGTCGCTCGAGCACGGCCGCTTCCAGACCGACGGCCCCACCCTGTGGAGCTTCCAGCGCGACTGCAGCCCGAGCGGCTGCTGGCACATGGGGGGCAACGTCTCCGAATGGACGCTCGGCAGCCGCGAGCTGGTCGTCGACGGGCTGCAGCTCTCCGCGCCCGGTCAGGCGGTGCTGCGCGGCGGCTCCTTCGCCACCCGCGATCCGGCGCGGGCGCGGCCCGCGGCCCGGCAGTCCTCTTCCGATCCCTTCTACCGCAGCCGCTTCGTCGGCTTCCGCTGCGCCCAGGACCCGCGCTGACGTTTGCGTTCCGCCGTCCGACCCGGGATAATCGCCGCCATCAACCGCGTCCCCGGGACGCACCACCTGGGGCCCGTCCCCAAGGAGCGAACATGTCATCTTGTCTGTGCCGGCGGCTCCTCCTCGCCGCCGCGCTCGTCCTCGGCACGGTCCTGCCCGCCGCCGCGCAGGAGGTCGACCACTCGAGCCCCGAGGCCGTGCTGAAGAGCTTCGTCGACCTGATCAACGCGGGCGAGACGAAGGCGGCGTTCGCGGTCTTCCACCCGAGCGACCGTGAGCTCGCCGAGCAGCTGCTGAGCGGCATGCCGGAGGACGCCGGCTTCGAGATCCTCGAGCGCCGCGCCGAGGATGCCTGGGCCGTGATGCGCTGCAAGCTGACCGACGCCTCCAACCCGGACGGCAACGTCCAGGCGCTCACCTTCCACCAGGATGACGGCGCCTGGTTCCTGTACTTCGGGTTCTCGGAGACCCTCGAGGTTCCCGCGTGGATCGGCGAGCAGGCCGCGGCCTGGAATGAGGAAGAGCTGCTGGCCAGCACCGAGATCCTCGAGCTCACACCCGGGGAGACGGTCGGGCCGCAAGCCTTCGACCCGATGAACTATCCGCAGTACCGGTTCACGCTGGAAGAGCGGACCTGGATCGACCTGCGGGTCGCGCAGACCTCGTCGGATGTCTGGATCTGGTCCTCCCTCTACAACGCGCGCGGCGAGCTGCAGGCGGTCGAGGATTTCGGCGACGCGCTGAAGGCCCTGTCCGGCATCGCCGAGCCGCGGCGGGTCACCTCGCGGCGCGGCCGCGCGATGGCCTGCGCGAAGTGGCGCCGCAGGGCGCGCGAGACGCGCCGGATCGCCGGGTTCAGCGGCGACGCGTGCGTGAAGGCGAGCGGCCGCGCCGCC
>JAUIEM010000581.1 GCA_030428695.1 bacterium | reverse complement strand
AGCATCAGGGCGAGAGCGAGCAGGAAGAGACGGACACGCATGGTTTCTCCTCGTGGGGTGCCTCCCGATAGCGGAAAGGTACCGCGCGGAGATTACCGCAAGGTTACGGGCGCTCAGCGCCCGTCCTTGAAGAAGATCTTGCGGACTTCCTTCAGGGAGTAGCCCGAGTTGACGAGTCCCTTGATGAGCCCCAGCCGGCGGATGGTCTTGTCGTTGTAGAGATGCCTGCCGGTCTTCGTCGTGACCTTGGGGTTGATCAGGCCGAGCAGCCGGTACTGGTACAGGCTCTGGCGGGAAACCCCGCTGCGGCGGCAGACTTCGCCGGGTTTGAGCAATTGGTCGTCGTCGTCTTTGTCAGCCATGGCAACCTCGCCCCCACGTCAGCTTACGTTACCTTCACTCAGTATACAACCCGTTGGCGAGCAAGTCGTTGAGAAAACAAGGCTCATCACTTAGGGCGACGACGGCTGTTCCCGGACGTCGAGCTGCTGCTTGCGACGGCCGCGGGGACCGTTATGATAGGCGGGATCGAAACACTCCGGAGGAAGTTCCATGGCAGTCATCATCCGTGGCGGCACCGTCGTCACCGCCGCGTCGACGCGGCGCGCCGACATCCTGTGCGACGGAGGCCTGATCCGCGCCGTCGGTCCCGACCTCGACGCGCCGGCCGGCTGCCGCGTGGTCGATGCCGGCGGGGCCTACGTGATGCCGGGCGGCATCGACCCGCACACCCACATGGAGCTGCCCTTCATGGGGACGGTCGCCTCCGAGGATTTCTTCACCGGCACCTCCGCGGCGTTCGCCGGCGGCACGACGATGATCATCGACTTCGTGATCCCCGCGCCGCAGGAGCGGCTGATGGACGCCTTCAAGAAGTGGCGCGGCTGGGCCGAGAAGGCGGCCGGCGACTACTCCTTCCACGTCGCCGTGACGTGGTGGGATGAGACCGTGCACGAGGACATGGGCATCCTGACCCGCGAGCACGGCGTCAACAGCTTCAAGCACTTCATGGCCTACAAGAACGCGATCATGTGCGACGACGAGACGCTGGTCAACAGCTTCAGCCGCGCCCGCGAGCTCGGGGCTCTGTGCACCGTCCACGCCGAGAACGGCGACCTGGTCTACCGCCTGCAGCAGGAGATCTACGACCGCGGCATCACCGGCCCCGAGGGCCATCCCCTGTCGCGTCCGCCGGAGGTCGAGGGGGAAGCGGCGAACCGCGCGATCCGCATCGCCGAGGTGCTCGGGGTGCCGCTGTACCTCGTCCACACCTCCTGCATCGACGCCCTCGAGGCGGTGACCCGCGCCCGGCTCGAGGGCCAGCGCGTGTTCGCCGAGGTGCTCGCGCAGCACCTGGTCATCGACCACAGCGTGTACCGCAACACCGACTGGGACGCCGCCGCCCACTACGTGATGTCGCCGCCGTTCCGGCCGAAGGAACACCAGGAGGCGCTGTGGCGCGGGCTGCAGGCCGGCATGCTGCAGACGACCGCGACCGACCACTGCTGCTTCTGCACGCCGCAGAAGCGCGCCGGGCTCGAGGACTTCCGCAAGATCCCGAACGGCACCGGCGGCGTCGAGGACCGCATGTCGGTGCTCTGGCACCACGGCGTGCGCACCGGCAAGTTGACGCCGAACGAGTTCGTCGCCGTGACCTCGACCAACGCCGCGCAGATCTTCAACATCCACCCGCGGAAGGGCTCCCTCGACGTCGGCGCCGATGCGGACATCGTCGTCTGGGATCCCGACGGCACCCGGACGATCAGCAAGGACACCCACCACCAGAACATCGACTTCAACATCTACGAGGGGATGCAGGTGACCGGGATCCCGGCGGTGACCCTCAGCCGCGGTGAAGTGGTGTGGGAGAACGGCCAGCTGTCGAGCGTGCGCGGCGCCGGCCGCTACGTCGAGAAGCCCTGCTGGCCGCGCTACTGGGACGCCCAGAAGCGCCGCAACACCCTCGCCGAGCCGACCGCCGTCGAGCGCACGCTGCCCGAGCAGGCGGCCGTCTGACGGCCGCGATGGACACCCGGGAGCGAGAGGATCTGCTCGCGGTGCTCGCCGCGCTGCATGACGTCCTGTGCGGGCTGTTCCGGCACCGGGCGATCTCGCGCAACGTCTTCGCCTGGACGAACCTCGCCGACGGCACCGAGCTGCGCTTCCCACCCCTCGAGGGCGAGGAGCTGCGCCACTTCAGGATCTTCCGCAGCCTGCGGCCCAGCGACTGGATCGGCGGAACCTCGGCCGGCGCCCTGCCCGGCGAGGCCTTTCCGCTGCAGTGGATCGCCTACGCCCCCGACCTCCTGACCGGCTTCAAGGCCGGCGAGTGGCTCTACGGCTTCGAGGGCTTGAGCGGCCAACGCCGCATCGAGGAGAACTACACGCCGGCCCTGCTCGCCAGCGTCACCCGCACCTTCTACGAGCGCGTCAGCTCCCAGTGGCCGCAGCTCAAGGCGAGCACCGGGCCGCTCCCGCACGGGGTCGCGGTGCGCGACCGCATCGTCGCGACGACCGCGGGTATCGTCGAGAGCGCCCTGGTCGAGTTCTTCGCCGGTCCGCTCTTCGGCCTCGGCTCGATGAGCCGCCTGCTGCACGTGATCGAGCGCTTCCGCCGGGCGGCGCAGCTGACGATGGAGAAGAAGCACCTGACGGGCGGGTTGATCTACACCGGCAGCCGCGACGTGACGGGCGAGAGCGGGGTGCGCGGCCAGCTGTGCAGCTTCAAGAGCGCGTACGAGTGGGATTCCCTGCACATCCGCACCTTCCTCAAGCTGCTCGCCCTGACCGATGGCGAGGCGCGCTTCCTGCTCGCGAGCGAGCGCGGGATCCACGGCATCGTCCAGCAGCCGCGCCACCAAACGGTGTCCTTCTCCGATTCGCGGGAGTTCATCGACGGCGTCGTCGGCGACCGCCGGCCGGGCAAGGAGTGGCGCACGACCTGGCTCGGCATGGTGCCGGTGCTGCGCATCACCGGGCCGGGGCGGGGCTCGCTCGACATCGGCACGCGCCGCATCATCGACCTGCGCGAGGGGCAGTTCTGCTTCGAGAGCGCGGTCGCGCCGATGGTGACCGCGCGCCAGGCCGCGCTCGAGGCCGGCTGCACCGACAGGAGCTCGATCAGCTCGCTGATCGCTGTGGTCGCGACCCTGCGCGAGCGCGGGAAGGGGGCGATGTTCATCGTCTGTCCGTCGCGGGCGGCGCTCGATCCGATCCTGCGCGAGACCAGCGTCGACTTCATCGCCGACCCGCAGGCCCGCCAGCTCGGCAGCTGTCCGATCGAGATGGTCGCCGACTGGGCGGCGGTCGACGGGGCGGTGATCCTGACGCCGGCGGGGCTGATCGAGAGCGCGGGGGCGATTCTGGCCCCCCAGCCCTGTGCGCACGAGCGCTTCGAATTCGGGGCGCGGCACAACTCCGCGATACGCATCTCGACCTTCCTCGGCAGCCGCAAGCACGTGATCATCACGGTCAGCGAGGACGGCTTCGTGTCGGCCTTCCAGAACGGTGAGCACGTCGTCCCGGAGCCGGTCACATCCACGACGCTCGGGAAGTTGCGCCGGTAGGGGACGCACCATTCGGAGTCGGGATCGGAGGCGACCTCAAGCACGCCGTCCGCCTTCGTTGTGTCTCCGAGCCCACCTTGTCGTACGGTCCCCACGGAAGCGATCCCTCAGAACGGCAGGTCGTCGGTCGCGGTCTCGCGCGTCGGGGCGGGGGTCGGAGTGCGCACGCGGTCGCTGCGGCTGCTCTCGTCGAAGAAGGGCACCGCGCTGGTCGAGCGCGACTTCGCCAGGGACGAGCGCGGGACGCTGCCGTCGGGGTGCTCGGCGTCGAGCATCGGCATCGATCCGGACGGCGCGAAGGTCCACGAGTCGAGGCCGGACGCTGCCTTGGAGGTGGTCGCGCAGCCGCTCAGGAGAAGGCTGGCGGCGATTCCGAAGACCAGGACGAGACGGGTGGTGCGAGACATGGGTTGCCCTCCGTTTTCTACCTATTAGAAGGTAGAGATTGTCGGCGAAACGAAACCGGCGGGCGCCGGCAACGAGAAGCGTTTCTCTCCTCACCCACAGCCTACTAGTAGGTAGGTGGTCCCGCAAGTCCTTTTTTGACGGAGCGT
>JAUIEM010000580.1 GCA_030428695.1 bacterium | reverse complement strand
GACCGCAACCGCGCTCGCATCGGCGTTGTCATTGGCGCCGACCTTGGCGATCACCTCGGCGCGTTTGGCGGAGCGCTCGCTGATCTCCTTGTCGATCTCGCTCAGCTCGCCTGCAGCGAGGCGGTCGGCACGGCGAGGTGGAAGTGGGCGAAGCGCAGGTCGATGCGGCCGCCGATGCGGTAGTGGCGGCGGGCGGTCTGCTTCTCGATCTTCGCGATCGGCTCGACGGCGAGGTAGAGCCGGTGGGTGAAGTAGACGATCTCCTTGTCGGACATGCCGGTCGCGTAGATCTCGGCCCGCAGCGGGGTCTTCCGGAAGCGCTCGGTCAAGAGCACCAGGCGGCACAGCTCGAGCACCACCGCGCCGCCGACGGCGCCGGTTCCGCCGAAGATCACGCAGCGCACCGGCGCGTCCGGACGCTCGTGACTGCGCAACAGGTGGACCAGCGATGCGAACTGGTTGTCGATCACGTCGCTCATCGCGCGCTCCCGGCTGGTTGTGAGGTCCGCCATCATAGCGGACATCGTCGGCTCGGCGCCAGCTTCTCGGTGACGGGACCCCGGAGGCCGCGGATGCCCGGACCCTGTGCGTTCGGAATCCGAACACCCTGCCGCCGCGCCCATCGCGCGATCGCGCCCGACAGGCGCAATCCCACTCCGGCACGCAGCTTGCTTCCCTGCGCTTTGATTCCGACTGGAGAGCAGGACACCATGCTCACGACCCCGACACGACCCCGACGCACAAGCTTGATCACATCGCCGACGTGGCTTCCCACAGGTTGGCTCGTCGAACCCCTCCACCCCGCGACCCGCGACGAAGCGATCGCCCTCCTGCAGCGTGTCTTCCGCTGGGAAGGACTGCGTTCGCCGTCGATCGCCCTGCCTTTGAGCCTGCGGATGCAACGCTTCGAACGGGAGATCGAGCTTCGCGGACTGACGAGGCAAAGCCCGGCCGGAAAGAAGCTCTACCAACGGACGCTCTCCTGGTGGCAACGCCTGCTGCTGTGGCTGTACGACGTCGAAAGCCTGCGCTACTTCACGGTCCGCGCCGAAGCGCAGGGTCCGCTGGTGGCGGTGGCGGGGGCCTACACCCGGCGGGGGGCCCCCGACGAGCTGTGGGGAGGCTGGCTCGGCGTCGCCCGCCCCTGGCGCCGCCAGGGCATCGCCCGCGCCCTCCTGGGGGCCGGCCTCGGCCTGGCGCGGCGCGCGGGCTTCCGGGCCGTGCGCCTGAGCAGCTCGGACCATCCGCGCGAGGCCGCGGCCCAGGAGCTGTACGAGCGCCACGGCCTGACGGTCGTCGCCCGCTCCCCCTGGCGGATCTGCGGGCTGATCCCGACCGGCACCACCGAGCTCGTGCGCGAGCGGCGGCTGGGAGGTGCGCGATGAGCTTCTGCCGCACGAGCACCCTGGCCGAGGAGCGGCGGCTCCTGCCCGAGGTCGACGCCGAGCCCTGGCAGCCCGGCGCCCTGCGCAGCGTGCTGCTGACCGGGACGACCGGGGGCTTCGGTCTGGCGGTTCTCCGTGAGCTCCTGCGCGTCCCGGAGCTGACGGCCTACTGCCTGATCCGCGCCGACAGCCCCCGGGCGGCCCTCGACCGGCTGCGCGGGAACATGGCGGAGTACGGCTGGAGCTGGCCGGAGGACTGGGAGCGCCGGGTCGTCGCCCTGCCCGGGAACCTGACCGCGCCCGGGCTCGGCCTGGCCGAGCACGTCTACCGCGAGCTCTCCCGGGGCCTCGAGGCGATCGTGCACTGCGCCGCGAACACCAGCTTCGTCCGCCCCTACGCGGTCAGCCGCCGCACGAACGTCGAGGGCACCGCCGCCCTCCTGCGCCTCGCCGCGACGGGGCGCGCGACCGCCTTCCACCACGTCAGCTCCTGCTCGGTGCGCGTGCCTCCCGCGTACGCCGGACGCGACGACATCGGCATGTACAACGGCTACTCGCAGAGCAAGCACATCTCCGAGCAGCTCGTCCGCCTGATGCGGGGCCGCGGCCTGCCCGCGCGGGTGTACGGCATCGGCTACCTCGCCTTCGGCAGCGAGCCTTTCGACGCCCGCGACGCCTTCGAGAGCCTGCTCGCGCTGTTCATCCGCATGGGCAGCTTCCCGCTCTTCTCCTGCGCCTTCGACTACACCCCCGCCCGGGCCGCCGCGCGTCGCCTCGCCCAGGAGGTCGCGCGCAGCGCCCGCGGCGAGGGACGGCCGGTCAAGGTCGAGCTGCACCATCCCCAGCCACTGCGCTGGCGAGAGCTCGCCACCTGGGCCCAGGACCGCCATCCCGGCCTCGCCCTCGTCCCCATCGAGGAGCATTTGCCCGCCTACGAACGCTGGATGGAGTCGTTCGCGGGCCTGAAGGTGTACGGCATGAAGAGCGTGTTCAGCGCGGAGTTCCCGCGCCAGATGGACCTGCTCTTCGACGGAGTCAGCAGCGCCTTCGCCGAGGACGAGCTGCCGGCCTGGGACCAGGCGCGCTTCCTGCGGGTCCTCGACGTCCTCGAGGGGGGCTACCGGTGGCTGTAGGCTGCGCGGTCTCGGTCGAGGTGGTCCGGGGGGCGCGCTGGGAGGCCTTCTTCGCCCTGCACCCGTCGCTCTACCGCGAGGCGCCCTGCGCCATCACGGAAGATCCGGCGGAGCTGCGGGCGCTGCTGTCCGCGGAGAATCCTTTCTTCGCCCGGGTCGCAGCTCCCGGGCTGCTCCCGCTGCTCGCCACCCGGGCGGGGGAACCGGCCGCGCGTCTGGTCGGCTTCGTCGACGAGGCCGCCGGCCGGGCGGAGGGGGTGCGCTGCGCGAGCTTCGGCCTGTTCGAGGCGCGGCCGGACCCCGAGGCCGTCGCGGCCCTCTTCGAGGCGCTGCGCGACCAGGCCCGGCGCCTGGGCTGCACGCACCTGCGCGGGCCGCAGGCGCCCGGAGGCAACGACGAGGCGGGGCTGCTGGTCGACGGCTTCGCGACGCCCCCGGTCTTCGGCATGCCGTACCATCTGCCGGGCTACGCCCGACTGCTGACCGGGGCGGGCCTGCGGCCGGAGATCGAGCTCCTCGGCTACCGCATCCCGACCGCCGCGCCGCCGGTCGGGCCGCTGCCGCCCGGGGTCGCCCTGCGCTCCTTCGATCCGGCGCGCTTCGACGCGGAGCTCGCGCTCGTGGGGAGGCTCTACAACGGCTGCTTCGCGGACCACTGGGGCCACCCTCCGCTCAGCCTCGACGAGCTGCGCTGGCTGGCCGAGGCCCTCGGTCCGGTCTTCGTCCCCGCGCTGCTCGTGATCGCGACGGTCGACGGCCGCCCCGCGGGCTTCGCCCTCGCCCTGCCGGACCGCGCGCGGCGCGGGGAGACCCAGGCCCGCTTCGACCTGTGCGGGGTGTTGCCGGAGCAGCGCGGACGCGGGCTCAGCGGCCTGTTGGTCCGCGCCGTGCTCGCCCGCCTGCGCGCCGCGGGGATCCCGAGCGCCGGCTTCGTCGCCCTGGCGGGGAACCGGCCGATCGAGCGCGTCGCGGCCGGCCTCGGGGCGCGCGTGTGCAAGCGCTTCCAGGTCTTCGGGCAGGACCTGGCCGAAGGCGCGGCCCCGAGCGCAGGCCGGAAGCAGGCCGGCCGGCAAGCGCTCGTCCCTGTCGAGCATCGCGGCGCCCGCGCTCCCCGCGGACCCGCCAGGGGTGTACCCTGACGGACATCGATCCGAGCGGGGATCGAGCGCGGAAGCGACCGCCGCGAGGTGTTTGGTGGCTTGTTGATGTAGCCTGCAGCCCTTGACCCCGCTCCTCGTTCCTCGGTGCGCGGGTCGGCGGGAACGTGTGCCCAGGCCTGGCGACGATCCGATCCCATCCGCGCCCCCCGCTTCCCCCGCCCATCCGCCTGCCTGGCCGCGCGCGGAGGAATCTCACGAAAATCCCCTCGGGATCCGTGGGCGATCGTTTCTACTGCTCCTGCGTCGCAAAGCGCGGCGTCCGGGCTCCGACCCGGTTCCCTTCCCAGCCCGAGCCCGCGGAGGAAGACGCGATGTCGGACCGCAAACGAGCCAGAGTCCGCCCCGCGTCCGCGAAGCTCGCACGAGGTCCCGGACGCCCCTGCGCACGTCCACGGAGGGCGCGCGCCGTCTTCCGCCTCCACCCCGGGAAGGGAACCCGATGG
>JAUIEM010000091.1 GCA_030428695.1 bacterium | reverse complement strand
GCCTGATCGGTCTCGGTCGGGGCCGCGCCGTCCACGCCGCGCCGACGCTGGCGGCGCTGGCGGCCCTGGCTGGCGCTCGCCGCCGCTGCGGCCCTGCTCGCGGCCGCGCTCTGGCCGCGTCCGGCGGCTCCTCCGACGGAGCCGGTGGCCGCCGAAGGCCGCTCCCACGTGTTGAGCTACGAGCTGGTGGTGGTGCGCCGCACGCCGGCGCACACCCTGACCCGCACCCGCGACGGGCGCGGGGTGAGAACGCGGCTGGAGACGCCGCAAGGAATCCTGGAGACCGAACGAGGAGGTCCGCGACCGTGAAACATCCCTGCATCTTCCTTCTTCTCTGCGCCGCCGCCTGGAGCCAGTCGATCCCGGTGCCGACGACCACGACCGAGATCTACGACTTCCGCGACCTGGTCGAGAACCTCGAGGAGCAGCCCGCGCTGGCGTACAGTGAGACCTTCGTCTCGACGGTCCGGGACTTCATCGAGCCCGCGCTGGCCGGCTCCGAGCAGAGCGTGCAGGCGCTCGGCGCGGGCGTGCTCGTCGTCCGGGGGAGCGCGAAGCAGCACGCCTGGGTCGACGGCTTCATGCGCGCGGCCCGGTTCCACGAACAGGCGGTGCTGCATCTCTCCTGGCTGGTCGGCAGCCTGCCCGAGGAGGCGGTCGAGGAGCTCGCCCTGGACTCCGGCGTCGCGCTGGCTCCGGGGGAGCTCGCGCGGACGAAGGCGGTGTTGAAGGGCCACGATGACTTCCGCGCGATCTCCTCCCCGCGGCTGGCGCTCTACTCCGGCCAGAGCGGCACCATCACGATCCAGTCGGAGCTCGTCTACATCGCGGACTACCGGGTCTACGACGCGGTGGAGCCGGTCGGCGCGCTGGTCGTGCCCGAGGTGCGGACGCTCGGCGAGGGCATCGAGCAGAGCGGCACCGCGGTGATGCTCGACGACGAGGTTGTCGGCCTGCGGGTCGAGTCGGTCTGGTCGGAGATCGCGCGGCCGATTCCGGCGAAAGAGACCGAGCATGGGCCGGTGGCCCGGCCGGAGCTCCTCGAGGTGCGCACCGCGTTCAAAGCGCGCCTCGCGCTGGGGCACGGGGTGCTGTTCATCCACGCGCCGGACGAGGGGCGCTGCGTCGTGCAGGTCGTCGAGGTGTCGAAGATGGAATGATGGGGTTGGTTGATTGAAGAAGAGGAGGAAAAAGGAAGAGGAGGAAGAGGGAGAAGAGGAAGAGGGAGAAGAGGAAGAGGGAGAAGAGGAAGAGGGAGAAGAGGAAGAGGGAGAAGAGGAAGAAGAGCTCAACGCAGAGGCGCAGAGACGCGGAGGCGCAGAGAAGAGGCCTGCTCTTTCTCGCCTTGGCTGTCGCTCCATGGCGGCTCACACCGCACGCTGCCGGTTCCCTCTCGCCCAAGCCCCGCCCCCGGATGGCCGATACAGGGAACAGACCCCGCGAGGACCGTCCGCCCGATCCGCGGTGCGCTGCGAGCGCCCGCCCTCGCGACCTTCGGAGGCGCCTTGCTCCGGTTCCTGCGCACTTTGCTCATCCCTGGCGGCGTCGTCTTCTGGGCGGCGTTGATCGTGCTGATCGAGGCCGGGGAGGAGCCGCTGTTCGCGACCTGGTGCGCGCGCCTCGCGCCCGCGCTCCCGGCGCTCGCCGTCGCGCTGGCCTGGCGCCTGCACCGCCGGGCGCCGCTCGTGGTGGCGGCGGCGCTGCTCGGCATCCTCGGCCTGCGCTTCCTCCCGGACCCGGTCGACGGCGCGGCGGTCGCGGCGGCGCTGCAGCTCACGCTGCCGCTGTTCCTGGTCGCCTGCGGGCTCGGCGATCGGCAGCTGAGCCCGCTCGGAGCCGCCGGACTCGGGGCAGCCCTGGTCGTCGCCTGCGCGGGGCTGGTGTGGCGCGGCGGCGCCCTCGAGGCGGTGGGAGCCTGGGCGCCGCTGGCGCTGCCCTTCGCGCTGCCCGCCCCGCAGCTGGTGAGCGGCCTCTGGTTGGGGGCCGGGCTGGTGCTGCTCTTGCGGGCGGCGCGGGGGCGGGCCTGGGCCTTCCAGGTCCTCGCCGCCCTCGCTCTCGCGGCGGTGGCCGGGCGGCCGGACTTCGGCGTCGCGCTCGCCGGGCTCCTGCTGGTCGTCGAGCTGATCGAGCACGCGCACCAGCTCGCCTTCCGCGACGAGCTGACCGGCCTGCCCGGACGGCGCGCCTTGCGGGAGGCCCTCGCCCGGCTGCCGCGGCGGGCGGCGGTCGCGATGTGCGACATCGACCACTTCAAGAAGCTCAACGACCGCTACGGCCACGCCGAAGGGGACAAAGCGCTGGTCTGGGTCGCGCGCAAGCTCGAGGCGACCAGCGGCGGGGCGCGGGTGTACCGCTTCGGCGGCGAGGAGTTCACCGTCCTCTTCCCCGGCCTCTCCTCCGCCCAGGCCGTGCCCCACCTCGAGGCGACGTGCGCGCTCCTGCGCGAGGAGCGCCTGCCCCTGCGGCCGGAGAAGGGGGGGCCGGAGCAGCCTGTCGCGGTCACTCTGAGCGTCGGCGTCGCCGACACCCGCACCGAGGGGACGGAGGGGCGCCTGCTCGAGGTCGCGGACGAGGCCCTCTACCGCGCCAAGCGCCAGGGCCGGGACCAGGTCTGCGCCGCCGGGGTGAAGGCCCGGGCCGGCGGGCGGAAGAAGGCGAAGGCGAAGAAGCGGAAGCCGGCGCAGAAGAGCTGACCGCGAGCCCTACTCGATCAGGAAGTCGTCGAAGGTGCCGTTGCCGCTGTAGATGAAGAGGCCCGCCGTGGAGCCGGGGCTGGTCGTCGTGATCTCGCCGACGCGCTGGCCGTTGTTGAAGACGACGGTGCGTGGGCCGTCGACCTCGAGGCGTACGTGGTAGTACCCGTCGCTGGCCGGCGCGACGCCCCAGGTCGCGAGGTTGTTGTTCTGCCAGTTCGTGCCGGTGCGCATGTAGAATGAGCCCGACGACAGCCACAGCAGGTTGAGGTTGGTCACGCCGTCGGCGTTCCACACGATCCCGACGTTGTCGCCGCGCAGCTTGCAGCGCAGGGTGTAGCTGGTCGGCAGCTCGTAGTCGTAGTGGATCTGGCTCGTGTAGCTGCCGCTCGGCTCGCTCGCGCTCAGCACGCCGCCGCCGGCGCTCCAGCTTCCGCCGAGGATGCGCCAGTCGAGCAGGGTGTCGAGCTCGAAGTCGTCGCCGAGCCCGGTGCCGCGGGCCGACAGCCGCTGGATCGCCTCGGCCGGCACCGTCAGGACCCCGAAGCCGGTGTCGACCTCGTAGCCCTCCAGGCCGTTGAGCAGCCAGCCCCGGTAGGTGCCGTGGGGGGTGCGGACGACGTCCTGGCGCTCGTCCTCCTCGCTCGCGCCGCGGGTCCAGCTGCGGACGTCGCCGATCGGGATCTCCAGCTTGCCGTAGGGCGTCTTGAGCACGAGGCTGCCGAGGTCGCGCAGGCTGCCCTGCACCTTGGAGCCGTTGCGCAGATGCAGGACGACGACCGCGTCGCCGGAGTCCTCGGCCTGGGCGGCGAGGGGGGCGGCGAGCAGGCCGAGGACGAGAAGGGTGACGAGCGGTCTCATCGGTTTTCCTCCGTGGATGATTGCCGCCTTTTCGACGCCTCCGTAAGAGGAAGTGTTTCACGGGGGTGACCTGATTGCGACGGCATGATGTCTCTCGATGTGATACGGATGGCGCCTGGAGCGCTGTCTGTTGGTTTTCCATCCACAGGGTGTTAGACTGGATGACGTCGGCTACGGAGGAACTGCAAATGAAGCTCGACGCGCAGAAACTGGCCGCACAGCACCTGCGCTGCCAGCCCCCCCACGCCCTCAGCAGCGAAGAGCAGCGCGGCCCGCGCGCCGAGAGCGAGCTCGAGCTCGCTCTCGCGAAGCTGGTCACGACGATTCCGGAGCGCGGCAGCTCCCTGGCCGACGCTCCCGCCTGGGCGGTCGCCCTGTCCGCCCAGCTCAGCGCGGTCCGTGAGGAGATCGCCGCCCTGCGGTGCCGCATCGAGGGGCGTTGATCGCGCGTTGTCCGCGGCCTCGTCGATGTGCTAGACTTTCCGGGCTCCCCGACGGAGGCGCCCGGTGATTCCCGCGATGTTCAGCGACCCCCTCATCCTCGGCGTGGCCGGCGTGCTCGCGCTCGGGGCCGTGATCGGCGTCGGCCTGCTGTTGCGCCGACTCGGCCGTGCCCGCGCCCGCGACGCCGCCATCGAGGCCGGCTTCGCCGCGATCTTCCCCGGCGAGGCGGTGTTCGCCGCGCCCGTCGAGCTGCCGATGCCGCGCCTGCTCGAGTCGCGCTTCGCGCGCACGGTCAAGTCGGTCGAGGCCTGGCACGAGGTGCTCTCGACCACCCACGAGGGGATGCGCGTCAGGCTGGTGATGATCCACGCCAAGGTGCGGATGCGCACGGCGCAGGGCAAGTCCGAGCTCGTCGACCGCTACTACCCGATGGCGCGGGTCGAGGACGTCGGGGTCGAGATCCCCGAGCTGGTCGTGCAGACCAAGGGCGCGCAGGCCGGCATGCTCGCGATCGCCCAGCCGCGGCTCGGCAAGCCCGAGCTCGACGCGCGCTACAGCTGCGAGGGTCCCGAGCACAAGGCGCTGGTCGCCTTCTTCGCGGAGCCGATCGTCGAGGTCCTGGTCGGCTTCGAGGCCGAGCCGGCCCTACGCGTCGAGTCGAAGCAGAACGCGCTGCTGCTCGCCCATCCCGAGCGCATGGACGCGTACGCCGCCCGTCCGCCCGCCGCGCTCACCGGCCAGCCCCTGGCCTCCTATCACAAGCACATCCTGTGGCAGGTGACCGCGCTCGGCGCGGCGATGCGGCGCGCGCACGGCGGCGCGTGATGCAGTCCAGCGCCGCGCTCGCCGCCCGCCTCGGCATCGATCCGCGCCACCTGATCCCCTACGGCCGGGACGTCGCCAAGGTCGAGCTCGCCGCCCTCGCCGATCCGCCGCGCGGCCGTGGGCGCCTGCTGCTGGTCTCCGCGATCACGCCGACCGCGGCCGGGGAGGGCAAGACGACGACCAGCATCGGCCTCGCCCAGGGCCTCGCCCGGCTCGGCGAGAGGGTCTGCCTCGCCCTGCGCGAGCCCTCCCTCGGGCCGGTCTTCGGGCGCAAGGGCGGGGCGACGGGCGGCGGGAAGAGCCGCGTCGAGCCTGCCGCCCGCATCGACCTGCACTTCACCGGCGACTTCCACGCGATCACCGCCGCCCACAACCTGCTCGCGGCGGTGCTCGACGACCACCTGCAGCGCGGCAACGCGCTGGAGATCGATCCCGACCGGGTGCTCTGGCCGCGGGTGCTCGACGTCAACGACCGCAGCCTGCGCGCGGTCGTTATCGGCCTGGGCGGCCGCGCCAACGGGGTCGTGCGGGAGAGCGGCTTCGACATCACCGCCGCCTCCGAGATCATGGCCATCCTGTGCCTCGCCACCGGCTACGACGATCTCAAGGCGCGCCTCGGCCGCATCGTCATCGCCTTCGACCGTCGCCGCCGGCCGGTCCGCGTGTCCGCGCTCGGCGTCGTCGGCGCGCTCGCCGCGCTGTTGCGGGACGCGCTGTGCCCGAACCTCGTGCAGACGACGGAGGGCGTGCCCGCCTTCGTCCACGGCGGGCCCTTCGCGAACATCGCCCACGGCTGCAACAGCCTGCTCGCGACGCGGATGGCCCTGCACGGGGCCGACTGGGCGGTCACCGAGGCCGGCTTCGGCTTCGACCTCGGGGCGGAGAAGTTCTTCCACATCAAGGCCGGACCCCACGGGCTCGTGCCGGCGGCGGTCGTGCTGGTCGCGACCGCGCGCGCCCTCAAGCTGCACGGCGGGGCGTCGTCCAAGCGCCTGGGCGAGCCCGCGCCGGAGCTCGTCGAGGCGGGGCTGCCGAACCTCGACAAGCACCTCGAGACCATCGCCCTGTTCGGCCAGACCCCGATCGTCGCGATCAACCGCTTCGCCGCCGACAGCCCCGCCGAGCTCGCGGTCATCGAGCGCCACTGCGCGGCCCGGGGCGTCGCCTGCGCGGTCGCGGACCACTTCGCCCGCGGCGGCGCGGGCGCCGAAGCGCTCGCCCGCGCGGTGCTCGCCGCGGTGCCGGCGGAGGATCCGCCCTTCACCCCGCTCTACCGCCCCGAGCAGCCGGTGCGGGAGAAGATCCTCGCGGTCGCCGAGCAGGTCTACGGCGCCTCTTCGGTGCGGCTGAGCGCGGCCGCGAAGCGCGACCTGCGCTCGCTCGGAGAGCTCGCCGCCCTGCCGGTGTGCATCGCCAAGACCGCGAGCTCGCTGTCCGCTGATGCCCGCCTGCGGGGAAGGCCGACCGGCTTCGAGGTCGGCGTCGAGCGGGTGCTGCTCGCGGCGGGAGCGGGCTTCCTGGTCGTGCTGACCGGCGCGATCCTGCGCATGCCGGGGCTGCCGAAGCGCGCGCGCTTCGACGAGATCGACCTGGTCGACGGGGAGATCGTCGGCCTGGGTTGACCAGCGCCATAGGTGAGCGGCGCAGAAGGGAGATCTGCGGCATCCGGGTCCGCAGCAGGAATCCCGGTGAATCAGACGGGTTGACGCCCCTCAGGCGGACCAGGTCGCGGGGCAGGCCCGCTGCGGGTCGTCGATGCTGCCCTCGGGCACCGCCTGCTCGTCGAAGGGCTCGCCCTGCGCCGTCCGCCAGGCGGCTGTCAGGTAGCGGACCACGCGCCGCAGCGCCGCGCGGTACAGCCGCGGATAGCTCAGCCGCGGACCGCGGTACACCAGCGGCGTCTCGCGCGCCTTGCCTGCGTCGTCGACCAGCCGCCCGCCGATGGGGCTGCCGAGCAGCCAGCCGTACTGGCGGTAGCCGCGCGCCCAGCCGTTGAGCGTCGCGCGGCGCGGGGCCTCGCCGAGGGCCGTCCGCAGCGCGCCCTGCCAGGCCTGGAAACAGGCGGCGTCGCCGCGCAGCCAGCTGGTGCCTACCGAGACGTAGCGCACCACCGCGGGGGTGCCGAGGAAGTCGTAGCCGTGGCGCTCCTGGTGGAAGAGTACGCTCTGGTACTTCTCGACGTCCTGGTGGTGGGACAGCTCGTCGCCGCCGTCGCGTGCCCGGCGCGCCCGGGCGATGCGGTTGACCAGGGGGTGGGTGGCCGTGTCGACGGCCAGGTGGGAGAAGTAGCCGAGGGCGAGGGCGACGATCCGCCGCCGGCGCCGTTCGTCGAGGCCGCGGGCGGCGTCGAGCAGGGCGCGGCCGACCGCGACCGGGCAGCGCTGGTGGAACAGGTCCCCCCAGTGCGAGCGGGGCTGCGGCAGGCCGAGGCCGAAGCGCAGCGCCTTGAGGGGGAAGCGCTCGAAGTAGGGGAAGTCGACGATCAGCGCCCCGAGCCGCGCCGCCTGCCAGGCCTCCGGCGCGCGGAGGAAGGCGCGCAGGTCGGCCGGCAGGGCGGGATCCTCGCGGGCGTCGCTGAGGGCGGTGAGGTGGATCGCTTCGGCGGCCATGGCTTCTCCGGGTGGCGGCGCGGCGGCGGCGGGTCTATGATCACCGACGCGGAGACAGCACACAAGGGGGTCCCGGCGCAGCCGGCCGGGAGACACCGTGAGGGGGCGGTCGTTGGCATCGGAGGAGAATCCAAGCAACCCCAAGCTCGCGGAGGAAGTTCCCCAGGGGCCCGCTTCGGCCAGGGCCGAAGTCAACCCCTCGCCCTCGAAGCGCACCACACCCCCGCCGATCGACCCGCGCAGCGCCCGGACCAGCGGCTACCACGCCGACCGGCCCGGGGACAGCGACCAGATCGGGACCATCGCCGGGGACGTGCGGGCGATGGCCGCGCTGATCCTCAACCGCGAGGCGCTCGCGCCCCTGTGCATCGGCCTGTTCGGCGACTGGGGCAGCGGCAAGTCGCTGTTCATGAGCCTGCTGAAGAGGGACATCGCGACCCTCGGCAGCGCCCGGCTCGACCCGAAGAAGTTCTGCACCCGGGTCGTGCACATCGACTTCAACGCCTGGCACTACGCCGACGCCAACCTGTGGGCCAGCCTCGCGACCCACATCTTCGAGCGGGTCGCTCAGGAGGTCGCCGCCAAGGACAGCGAGGAGTTCGAGGCCCGGTTGCTGCGCGGCATGCGGGCCTACGCCGAGCTCGAGAAGGCGACCGAGGGCCAGCTCGCTGGCGTCGCGCGGGACATCGCCGCGCGCCGCCGCGAGCTCGCCGAGCTCGACGCCCTGCTCGACGCGGCCCGCGCGCTCGGTTTGCGGCCCGACGCCGATGTCGCGAAGGTGCGCGCCGCGCTGGAGAGGTCCAGCGGGCCCCTCGCCGTGCTCGGCGGGGCGCTGCGCGGGCGGGGCTGGCTGGTCGCGCTCGCCGCGGCCCTGAGCTTGTACTACGCCGAGCCCCTGGGCCGCTGGCTGCAGGTGCTCAGCGCCCGTCTCGACGGCCTGATCGCCTCGGCGCAGGAGCTCGGCGCGGGGGTCGCGCGCCTGTTCGCGCTCCTGAGCTCCGGCTTCCTCCTGTGGCGCGGCGAGCGCACGCGACGGGCTCTGCGTCGGGCGGATCAGGCCTCGGCCGCGCCGCTGCCCGAGGGGGCCGGGCTCGAGGCCGCCCGCGATGAGGCCCGCGAGGCCCTGCAGGCCCTGCGCGGTCAGCGCGAACGGCTCGAGCGCGAGCGGGCGGGGCGCGATCCCAAGCGGGCCTTCCGGCGCTTCCTGGCAGGGACCGGCAGTGAGGCCCGCTACGGCAAGGCCCGCGGCCTGATCGCCGACATCCACAGGGACTTCAGCCAGCTGCGGGAGCACATCCGCCACGCGGAGAAGGCCGGCAGCGACGACTTCCTGCGCATCGTGCTCTACATCGACGACCTCGACCGCTGCCGGCCGCGCCGGGTGGTCGAGGTGCTCGAGGCGATCCACCTGTTGCTCGCGACCGACCTGTTCGTCGTCGTGGTCGCCGTCGACCCGCGCTGGCTCGAGCAGGCCCTGCGCACGGAGTACCACGAGCTCTTGCGCCAGAGGCCGGACGAAGACGGGCGGGCGACCGCGCGCGACTACCTCGAGAAGATCGTCCAGATCCCGTACTGCCTGCCCCGCATGCGCGAGCAGGACGTCGCCCGTTTCACCGACACCCTGCTCTCCCGAGCGAAGACCACGCGAGACGTCGCGCCGGCACCGCGCACGGTGCTCGGGCCCGCCGCGGAGGTCGGTCCCGAGGAGCAGGCCTGTCTGGGCAAGGTCGCGGTGCTGTTCGAGACGCCGCGGGCCGTCAAGCGCTTCGTCAATGTCTACCGCCTGTTGCGCGGGATGCTGCAGGTCACGCCGGACTTCCCTGAGCACCCGCTGGTGCAGCTGCTGCTGGCCAAGATCCTGCGCGATCCGGCCTCCGGGAGCGAGCTCGTCGCCTTCCTCGGCGGCTGGAGCGTCGGGAAGCTCGGGGACTGGCTGCGGGAGAAGCGGCCGGAGGAGCACGCGCGGCTCACCGCCGCGATCCCGGAGGTGCTGCAGGCGGGGCCCCTCGACGCGGGCTGGCTACGGAAGATCCGCCGCTTCGGTTTCCACGCCTGAGTCTCTTCGGCGCTCCCGGAGCTTCTCGGCGACGAGATCCCAGGCGATAGCCGGCAGGAGGGTCGCGAGCCGGTTCTCCGGAACCTCGACCGGGTACGCCTCGCGCGCGGCCGCCTGCTGCTCACGAAAGCGGAGGACAGCCCCCGCCGTGCACAGTCCGAGCTGTTCCCGCAGCTGTTTCGTGTCGGCTGCGCCGAGGACCTTCAGCAACGCTGCCACCTCGGCGGTCTGCCGCAGCAGCTGTTCGCGGCGCGCGATCAGCTCGTCGCCGGAGTCTGCCGTGGGGAGGATCGTCTCGAGCGCAGGCAGCAGGTCGTCGCGACAGGGCAGGGGGTCCAACGTGGCGAGCTCTGCGCGCAGCGCCGCGACGATGCCGTCCCAGTCGCGGCCCGGGACGGCCGCCGCGAGGCGGTCGCTGCGCGCGTTTGCGGTGCGCTGCTCGGCCTCCTGTTTGTCCTTCGTCCAGGCGTCGAAGTACTCGACGACGTTCCGCGCCGTCGCGATGCCGAACAGCGGGTCGAGCTTCCGGGCGGTCTCCTCGCCGACCTCCTCCCACAAGTGAGCGGTCTCCCAGGCGCGGGTGAGGATCTTCCCGCCGATCGCGCGCTCGGGCACCTCCTTCAAGAGCGCGGCGAGCGTCCGCGACGCGAGGTCGCCCGGCGTCTCGATGCCGTGGTCGGCCAGGATCCCGGCCTTGACCGGGTCGAGTCCCGGCAGGGAAGCGAGGGCCTGGAGGTCCGGCAGCACGGAGGGCGCCTTCTCGGGCTTCGCGCCGGCCTTCTCGAACGTCTGCTTGGCGATCGAGGCGAGGGCGCGCAGGCCGCTCTCGGGGAACACCCCCGTCACGAAAGCCAGGGCCTGGGAGAGGGCGCCGAGGGCCAGGCTCTCCCAGAAGAAGCTGAGCACGATCACCGCGATGCCGCGCGCGACCAGCCGGGCGTAGGTGCGCTCGAGGGTTCCCCGCCGGCTCGCGAGGTGCAGGGAGAGCAACGCGAACAGGTAGAAGCCGATCAGCGCCGCCGACAGCGGCGGCGCGAGATGGCTGAGCCAGCCCGTCGTCGAGGCCTCGACCGGCGGACCGTACTCGACGATGAAGTCCTGGAAGGCCGTCGCCCGCACCCCGATCGGGGCGATCACCGGGACCACCGCCCAGCCGAGCAGGAGGGCGAAGGCCCACGCGTTCCTGCCCGGCGCCGTCTCCGTGGGTCCGATCAGCATCGGCAGGAAGAGGATGAGGAACCACAGCCAGAGCAGCGACTCGACGAGCTCCCAGCCGCCGCTCGGCTCTCCGACCAGCGCGTCGGGCAACATCCATCCCGGCCACCCCGGATCCTCCGGAGCCCGCGGGATGCGCGCGCTGCGCTCCGCGTACACGCTCGCCTCGACCAGGCGCAGAAAGGCCGTGTCGGCGGGCGAGGCTTCCGGTGGCGTGCGCGCGAGCTCCTTCAAGGCTGCGTCGACCGCGTCCTGGGCGCTGCTCGCGTCCTGCCCGAGCGCGGTCACGCGCCGGTGGAAGCCCTGCACCTCCTCCCAGGCGCTGACGTGCAGGAACGTCAGGCCCCACGACGCGAGCAGCCCCGCGACGACGAAGGGCGCGATCCGATACCTTCCCCCGGAGCCGCCCATCCTCTACATCGCCTCGCGGCCGAGGTTGATGCCGATCGCCTCCGCCGCCCGCACCAGCTGGTGGTCGACCGGCACGCTCTTGGTGATCCCCGCGAGCTCGTCGAGCGGCACGACGACGATGTCCGGCGTGCGCAGGGCGACCATGGTCCCGGTCTCGCCGCGCGCCGCCGCCGCGACCGCCGCGGCCCCGAGCCGGGTGCCGAGCACGCGGTCGAAGGCGCAGGGCGAGCCGCCGCGCTGGATGTGGCCGAGCACCGTCGTCCGCACCTCGAGGTCGATGTGCAGCCGGATCTGGCGCGCCAGCGTCGCGCTGATGCCGCCGAGCTGGGGCTTGGACTGCAGGCGCGTGGTCGCGGTCTTCTGCACGATCTGGGTGCCGCCCATCGAGCGCGCCCCCTCGGCGACGATCACGATGCTGTACGGGCTGCCGCCTTCGGCGCGCAGGCGGATCTTCTCGCACACGTACTCGATGCTGTAGGGGATCTCCGGGATCAGGATGATGTGGGCGCCGCCGGCGATCCCCGCCTCGAGCGCGATCCAGCCCGCGTCCCGGCCCATCACCTCGAGGATCATCACCCGCTGGTGGCTGCGGCCGGTCGTGTGCAGCCGGTCCATCGCGTCGCAGGCGACCTCGACCGCGGTCTGGAAGCCGAAGGTGTAGTCGGTGCCGACGATGTCGTTGTCGATGGTCTTCGGCACGCCGACGGCGGTCATCCCCATCTTGTGGAGCTTGTACGCGAGCTCGAGGGTTCCGTCCCCGCCGACCACGAACAGGCAGTCGAGGTCGAGGGCGCGGTAGTTCTCGAGGCAGCGCTCGGAGTAGTCGGTGATGCGGATCTCGCCGTCGACCAGCTCTTTGAAGGCGAAGGGGTCGCCCTTGTTGGTCGTGCCGAGGATGGTCCCGCCGAGGGTCAGGACATCCCGGGTGTTCTTGGTCGTCAGGGGCATCGTGCGGTTGAACACGAGGCCCTCGAAGCCGTCCTGGATGCCGACGACCTCGGCGCCCTGTTGGATGATCGACGTGCGCGTCACCGCCCGGATCACCGCGTTGAGTCCCGAACAGTCACCGCCGCCGGTCAGAATGCCGACCCGTCGCAAGGCCATCGCGCGTCTCCCGCAAGGTTGTCGAATGGAGCCAGTGTAGGCGCGCCGCGTGACGGCGTCCAACGCTTGCCCGGAGGGCGCGCGAGGGGGCCGTTGCAGTCCGGAAACGCCAGCTCGACCGGCGCCCCGGCTGCGCCCCACAGGCTGCGGACGGTGCAGGTCCCCGGGGACGGTCCCCGGGGACGGCTCCAGGGAGACGTTGCCATCCTTGCCCAGGGAGACCTGCTTGGGACTGGCCGCTCCCCCACGCCGTGTGAGCCCACGGCCCGGTGCGCACAGCCCTCGAGTTGTTCTCGCTGCACAGACCACCTACAATCGCGGCACACTCTTTCCCTCGAGAACTACGGGGTGTCGCTGGCCGAACGGATCATCCTGGCGGCCGACGTGTCCGAGGAGATCTCGATGGCGGGCAAGGAAGCTTGTGTCGGCATTCGGGTCGAGGAGCGGCCGCCGCGATCAACCGCATCGAGCGGCGGCTGCAGCAGCAGGCCTTCCCGGAGTGCACTGGACGTCCATGGAACCGGACGTCGCGGACTGAGGGCTGGGAATGCGCGGCTTGAGCGGCGACGCATCGAAAGACCATGAGCCGAGCCCCCTTCCTGCTGACCTCGCGCTGCCCGAGGACGACGCCTTCACCCTCGCCGGGCCCCTGAAGCGCTGGAAGGAGACACTGCCGACACTGCTCGAAGGTGACCCGCAGTCGACCCTGAAGGGAGCCGTCGCGCACGGAGCTTCCGACGCCGCGCTGCCCCTCCGCGGATGGACCGGGCCGACGGCCGAGTTCGCGCTTGGACGCGAGCTGGGACGGGGCGGCATGGGGGCCGTGTACGAAGCGGAAGAGCTCGCCCTGCGTCGGATTGTCGCCATCAAGCTCCTCCTCGACACGGACGACCCCGTGGCCCGCTCGCGCTTTGTCGCCGAGAGTCGCGTCCACGGCAGCCTCGAGCATCCGAACATCGTGCCTGTGTACGGGCTCGGCCGGGACTCCGAGGGGCACGTCGGTCTCCACATGAAGCGGGTCCGCGGGCAGACGCTCAGCTGCCTGCTCGCGGACCAGCCCGCCGAGAGCCCCGAGCTCTTGCGCCGCTACGTCGAGATCCTTCGCGCGGTGTGCGACGCGGTCGCGTTCGCCCACTCCCGCGGCGTGATCCATCGCGACCTGAAGTGCTCGAACGTCATGGTTGGCGCCTTCGGGGAGGTCCAGTTGATGGACTGGGGCCTCGCGCTCACTGCGGAGGAACGGGCGAGCGGGAGCGCCAGCGCGTCCGGCGGAACTCCCGCCTTCCTCGCCCCGGAACAGGCTGAAGCGGTGCTCACCGAGCTCGGGCCTTGGACGGACGTCTACCTGCTCGGCGGAATGCTGTATCAGATCCTGACCGGGACCGCACCGCACCGCGGGAGGACCCCCGTCGAGTGCCTGTGCCAGGCGCTGTGCGGTGCCGTCGAGGCCCCGTCGCAGCGCGCCCGCGAGCGCGAGATTCCGAACGACCTGGAGCAGCTGTGCCTTGTCGCGCTCGCGCGCGACAGGGAGCGCCGCACACCCTCGGCAGAGGCCTTTCGCGCGGGGCTCGAGCGCCATCTCGAACACCGTGAAGCGCTGCGCCTGCTCGACACCGCGCGCCGGCATCTGGCAGAAGACCCGACAAACGAGGAGCTGCACCGCGCGGCCCTCCTGTTGGAGCAGGCATGCGAGCTTTGGCCGGAGTCCGAGGAGTCCCGCGCGCTGCTCGCGAGGACGCGGCTGGCCCTGGCCGATCGGGCGCTCGACGGAGAACGCAGCGCTGCTGCCCTCGCCCTTCTCGACCGGGCGGAGGAGGCGGGCGCGCACGAAGAGACCGTGAACCGCTACCGCCAGGCGGCCCGGCGTCAGGGAACGCAGCGTCGGACCCGGATCGCGTCGGCCCTCGCCATCGCCACCCTCGGCGTGCTCCTCGCCCTGGGGCTCGACCTCCTCGGCACTTCCGCCACGGAGAGCGCGCGCCTGCAGGCGCTGACGGACCTGCGCCCCGCCCGGCATGCGCTGCTCGCGGTCCTGGGGACGCGCGATCTCGAGGCACTGAGCGCGGCCGTCGACAGTCTGGCGGCGCTCGATCGCCGCGCGGGCACGGGTGCCGATCGCTCACTTCTGGCCAGGGCAGCGACATGGCATGCCCTGCGCATCGGCGACGAGCGCGCCGCGGTCGCATTCGCGATCCCGCCTTCCTCCCGGACGGAGCTCGGGCAACTGCTCGACCTGGCGCGGCTGAGCACCGACCCGTTCGCGCAGGTGTCGCGATGGCGGAGCGCGACCGCACTCGAGGCCTGGCGCAAGGATGCTGGCGAGGTCCTGCTGTTGCTCGCCTCCGCGCGAGGGGTCGGGGTCGCACCGGGGGTCCGCGTGCGCCTCGAGGCCCTCGGCGCCCTGGGCGTGGTCGCGGACCTCGCCTCGGGTGCGCCCGGCGCGCTGTTTCCGGAGTTGCCGCGTTTCACGCGGGTGCGGGCCCCGGAGATCGCTCTCAAGGCTCTCGGCCCGCACACGGACTTCCTGGTCGCGAAGGCCGCCGATGGGAGCCGGCTGTGGCGGTTCCCCGAGGCGAGCTTCGGGCCGCCCTACAGCGATGACGCCCAGCGACACCCACGCTGGCCGCTGCTGATCCGCGACGGAGAGACAGGAGATGCGCTCGTCGCGCTGCTCTGGCAGGGGGACGTCGTGTTCCTCGACGCCCGGCGCGGAGCGGTGCGCCACCGTGTGCGTACGCACGCGGAGGTCGTCGCGCTGCTGCCCGGCGGGCAACAGTCTCGGAAGCGCGCGTGCAGCTGGCGCACGGCCTGTTCGCCTCGGCTGTTGCCCGGCGGCGGCGACACCGTGGAGATGATCCAACTGTCCCTGACGCCGCCGTGCCGCGACCGTGCGCTGCGTTGTACGCCGCGCGGCCTGATCGATCCGCTCTACGTGGAGGAGTCCGGCCACCGTCCGGATTCCTGCTGCGGACCCGGACGCCACAGATCTCGGGCACTTCGAGCCTTCTGCGCTGTTCACCTATGGACGGTGTGCCAGGGATGGAGAGCGGCTCCGCTGCTCGAAGACTCGAAGCGCCCGATCTCAAGCGGCCTCCGGGCCCTCGCGACGAAATCCCGGTGAATCAGCGAGCTTGAGCGCTCCGATCTTCCACCAGCCGAGCATCACCAGCCCGAAGTACAGGACCGTCAGGCCGAGCGTCAGCCAGCCCATCGCCGGGTAGCCGTCCGGCCAGGCGGCCGCGGGCATCGGGATCAGCAGCACGACGAGGGGGGCGGTCAGCGGGACGGCCATCGCCGAGCCGAGCACCGCGCTGCGTGCGGCGCTGCTCTCCAGGTCGGGGTCGATCATCTTGACCAGGGCCAGGCCGACGGCCAGGGTCCCGGTCGCCATGCCGAAGACGAGCAGGGCGTGCTCCCAGGTGTCGGCGGGGAAGGCCCGGCGCGCGCACCACAGGACCGCGAGCAGGGTGGCCAGGCCCCCGACCGTCGTCACCAGGACGATCGGGACCCAGTTGGCCTGCAGCACGGCGATCTGGATCGCCGCGATCCCCGCGGTCGTCGAGATGTCGACGCTCAGTCCCGCGAGCTCGCCGAGGCTGCGGTTGTCCAGCGGGGGGTGCTCGGTGACGAGGCGGAGCACCTTGCGCGCGCCCATCGCCAGGAAGGAGCCGATGATGAAGTGGAAACCCCAGGCCATCGCCGCGACCTGCTCGATCGGCGCGAGGACCCATGCCAGGCCCTGGACCGTGCCAAACGTCGCGAGGTACACGAGCGCGATCGCCACGACGTGCCGGGTCAGCGGCGTGATCGCCCCGGCGCCGGTCTTGCGCACGCGCACGGTCCGGAAGCCCGCTTCGTCCTTGGGCGAAGTGGCCCGGCGCCGTACCAGGCCCTTGCGGCGGACCCAGGCGGCGAGCGGGACGCCCGCGGCCACGGCCCAGATGTACCCGATGGCTGCGACGATCAGCCCGACCTGGGCGCCGTCCGGCATACCCCCCTGCTCCCAAGCCCCACCGAGGGCCAGCGCCTGGCCGGGGCCCTGCTCGAAGCCCAGAGGCAGCATCAGGCCGAAGCCCGGGTGTAGCCTCTCGGCTGTGAGGGTCCCGAGAATCAGCGCGATGCCGAGCCCGATCGCCGTCTGCAGAGCCATCGACGCGGGCACGGCGAAGGCGATCGAGCGCGCCCCGACACCGCCCTTGCTGCCCTCCGGCGGGGTCTGCAGCGCCAGCGCGATGAAGGTGATCGCGAGGCCGTGGTAGACCACCGACTCGAGGAAGCCCTTGTCCAGCGGCAGCACGTTCAGCACGCTCGAGCCGAGCACCAGGCCGGCGATGCCGGCGACGATGCAGGCGGGGATGCCGAGGCGTCCGACGGCCGGGACGAGCCGCCGGACGACGCCGGCGAAGCTCAACAGCCCGATCAGACACAAGGCCTCCAACATCAGCCCGCTTTCCCAGAAGTCCACGCGCGGTCTCCTTTCCCCGCCGCACACGATCAGCGGCGGCCGGAGCATCCGGGCACCGAGGGCTGGGGGGGACGTCGGTAGGAGGGGATGATGCGACAGTAGCCGTGAAAAAGCTATCACTCACACCCATGCTTACAACGTTGCAACGTACGTTGACAGAGTTGTTTCATTTCGTCGTGCCGGCGCTACGGCTGCGGCGGAAGGAACGCTCGGGGCAGAGCCTGTCGAGGAACAGCGCCATGCTCGGACCCGACTTCTCCATCCACGACCTGTGGGATCGGGTGCAGGCCGAGCTACGGTGGAGCCCGGCGCATCGAACAGGTGAGGGCTGGCTGCTCGCGGAGAAGCTGCTCGAGGCGGGCGCCGATCCGGACCTCGGTCACCGCTCGCCGTGTCGAAGAAGGACACGCTCGGCGGGGAATTGCCGCTTCGGGTAGGTCCGCTGACTCCAAGCGCCAGGTCTCACCCGGTCCAGGGCCGCCAGCCGCTCTCCCGGTGCCCGAAGTCGAAGACGCCGGGATACAGCACCTCGAGCAGGATCTCCAGCGACTCGACCAGCCGCGGTCCGGGCCGGTTGAAGTACTGGTGGCCGTCGCTGACCGCGACCCGCCCCGCGTGAACGGCGCTGAGCTCCTCCCAGCCCGGGCGGGCCGCGAGCCCCGCCATCTCCGCCGCGGTGCGCTCGAGCCCGAAGCCGCAGGGCAGGGCGAGGATCACGTCCGGGTCGGCGGCGCGCAGCGCGTCGAAATCCATCCAGGGGGAGTGCGCTCCGGCGACCCCGAACAGCTCGACGGCGCCCGCGGCGGCCGCGAGCTCCGGCACCCAGTTGCCGGCCGCCATCAGCGGGTCGAGCCACTCGAGGCAGGCGAGCCGCGGGCGCTCCGGCTGGCGCGCCGCCCGGGCGCGCAGCACCTCGACCCGGGCCTGCAGCCGCGCGACCAGGGCCTTGCCGCGTTCGGGCACACCGAGCGCTCCCGCCACGCGGCCGATGTCCTTCCAGACGCCGGCGAGGTCGTCCGGTTGCAGCGAGACGAGCGCGGGCGTCGGACCATCGCCCGCGAGGGCGGCGGCGACGTCCTTCAGGCTGACCGCGCACACCTCGCACTGGGCCTGGGTCAGCACGACATCGGGGGCGAGGGCCCGCAGCGCGTCCCCGTCGACCGCGTACACGCTCAGCGCCGCCCCGGCTCCCTCGGCGAGGCGGGCCCGCACCTGGGCGTCGATCTCGGCGCTGCTGCCGTCGACCGCGAAGCGCGGCGCCGTCAGCACGGGCAGGTCTGCGACCTCAGGCGGGAAGTCGCACTCGTGGGAGCGGCCGACGAGGCTCTCCTCCAGACCGAGGGCGCAGACTATCTCGGTCGCGCTCGCGAGCAGGGAGACGACCCGCATCTCAGCGCTCAACGGTGATGCGGTAGAGCGGCGGGCGCTCCCCCTCGGAGACCGTCAACAGGCGCGACCCGTCGGGCGCGTAGCCGAGGGCCTCGCCCTGCTGCTGCGTGGGCAGGGCGATCGGGCGGGAGGGGCGTGCGCCGGTCAGGGCGACGGCGACGTCGCCGTCGGGGACATCCCACTCGAAGGCCGTCGTGTAGGTGCGCAGCACGACCCGGCTGCCGTCGGGGCTGAGGTCGCCCGCGGTCAGCATCGGGTCGATGATGCCCTGCACCGCCCCCAGGTCCTCGAGCGCGAGCCGGGCCGAGCCGGTGGCGGGCAGGGCGCAGCCGTAGACCCGGTTGGGGATGTGGCGCTTGGTGACGATCAGGAGCCGCCCCGTCGGCGAGCCTTCCCGGGGAGGCTCGATCAGCAGCACCTCGGCGTCGTGGGCGGAGTCGGGGTAGGTCAGCGTCAGGGTGTCCGGGGTGGCGCGCAGGGACCGGGCGTCGAGGGCCGGTTCGGTGACCCGGTAGACGACCACGCTCTCCCGCACCGCCCGGTTGTCGCCGATGTCGGCCGCGAACAGCTGCGCGGGCCCGTCTTCGGCGTCGAGCCGGGCGACATCCTCCCAGTCGCGTGCGTCGGCGGCGAGCTCGAGGGTCGCGCGGATGCGGCCGTCGAGACCGAGGGCGTAGAGGCGGGGCAGGCCGCCGGAGTCGTTGTGCACCCAGACCACGCCCTCGTCGGCGGCGCGGACGAGGCCGGAGAGCTCGTCGAGGCGGGAGCTCTCGACGTGGCCGAGCACCTCGACCTCCTGGGCGATGCACAAGGCGGCGAGCAGGCAGAGCAGCGCGGGGCGGCGCATCGGGATTCCTCGCGGTAGACGTCCCGGAAGTCTACCACAGCGCTGCGCGGAAGGGGCTCGTGGCTCGGCTGCGGGCGGGGAGGTGTCTGCCGGGCGTCTCTGCGCCGGTGGCTCTACGATCACCCGGCGGGTGCGTTGACACGCAGGTGTGAGCGCTTTCCGGGACCCCGCGACTTGCCGCGGAGATTCCACGCCGCTCCGCGGCTCAGCCGCGGGCGGCGAGCTTTCCGGCGCTGCAGTTGGAACAGACGGGCTTCTTGGGACCGGCGCGCAACTAAGCGGACGCGGCTTGCCGCGTCCGCTTAGTTGCGCGGCGCCGCGCCGCGTGCACGACGCTGCGCAGCAGCGTTGTGTGCGGGAAGGAGCGGCGCCTCCTGGGAAATTCCGCGGCTTGCCGCGGGATTTTCCACTTGGATTCTGGTGCGGGTGCGCATGTGTTTTCTCCTGGTTTCTAGCGTCTGCGGCGGGGGGCGTAGCCGGCGCTGCAGACGGCGCAGATGGGGAACTCGGGACCGGCGTGGAACGGAGCGGACGCGGCTTGCCGCGTCGGCTCAGTTGCGCGGCGCCGCGCCGCGTGCACGACGCTGCGCAGCAGCGTTGTGTGCGGGAAGGAGTGGCGCCTCCTGGGAAATCCCGCGGCTTGCCGCGGGATTTTCCACTTGGATCTGGGTGCGGGTGCGCATGGCGGGTTCTCCTTCTCTCTCGTTCTGTGCGGCTCGTGCCGCGTCGTCGACGAACACGGGAGCAAGGGGCGTGCCAACCGTGAATGGTGTTTATAAAAATAGCCACCATCACGCCTGCCGGGCCGCTCCGCACGAATTCCCCTCCGCGCCGCAACCCGAGGCGTATGGCCCGTACGGCGGGACGCCCGTATGGAACCGGGTGAAAATCATACGGCCCGGCCCGCCCTCCCGAACGGCTCTTGCCATCCCCCGCCCCCTGTGGTCTGATGCGCCTTCGCAACCGCCAGCCGGACCCGACCATGCCCGAAACCTGTCCCCGCTCCCGTATCGACACCCTCGAGCAGAACTTCGCCGCCTTCCCCGAGGAGCCGAAGGAGGTCGTGCTCAAGTGCGACCTGCTCTCGCTCGGCCACTGGTTCAGCGACGCCGCCCTCGAGGCCGCCCGGGGCTCGTTGATCAAGTCCTACCGGCTGTTCTCCTATGACATGGTGCCGATGGCGGACATGGACCGGGGCGAGGCCCGCCGCGTCCCCGAGTTCTTCACCATCCTCGGCGGCCGCTACGGGCTGCGTCCGGTCAGCGTGCAGACTTCGCTGTCGCCGGACTCGCCCTACCTGCTCGACGTGGTCGACGGCCGGCTGGTGCTGACCTGCGGCGGGGAGGTGCTGTGCGAGGCGCGCTTCCCGAAGCCGCCGAAGTACTACGAGCGCGCCTTCGAGGACGGCACCCGCTACGACGAGGTGATCGCCTTCGGCTTCTTCATCACGGCCTTCCGCGCCTGCCAGTTCTTCGGGCCGAAGGAGGAGTGCCGGTTCTGCGACATCAACAAGAACCTGCGGCAGATGCAGCGCTCGGCGGACTTCACCCTCAACGTGCCGGTCAAGCCCCTCGACATGGTCGCCCGGGTCGCCGACGCGGTCGCGGCGGAAGCGGCGACGCGGCCCGCGGGCCAACGCGACGTCAGCTTCCTGATCACCGGCGGCACCATCCGCAAGACCCTGCACGGCCTCGATGAAGACAGCTTCTACGAGGGTTACGTGCGCGCGGTGAAGGCCGACGACCCCCAGCGCCACGTCAGCCTGCAGACCGTCGCCAAGGAGCGGAAGGTGCTCGAGCACTTCCGCTCCCTCGGCGTGCGCTCGCACCACGCGAACATGGAGGTCTGGGACCCGCGCCTGTTCGCCTGGATCTGCCCGGGCAAGGACAAGCTGGTCGGCCGCGACGAGTGGATCCGGCGCCTGATCGACTCGGTCGAGGTGTTCGGCCCCGGCGAGATCAAGCCGCTCTTCGTCGGCGGCATCGAGCTCGCCCGGCCGCACGGCTTCCGGACCGTCGACGAGGCGGTGGAATCGACCGCCGCGGGCGTCGACTTCCTGATGTCCCACGGCGTCGTCCCGCGCTTCAACCAGTGGCGCCGCGAGTTCGGCTCGCGCCTGGTCAGTGAGCACCCCCAGCCGCCGGTGCCGCTCGCCTACTACCTCAAGCTGATGCGCCGCCGCTACGAGAGCTGGAAGAAGTACCAGCTGCCATTGCCGAACATGGGCCGGCTCCTGACCCCGACCCGGCATCTCGGCGTCGCCCACGGCACCTACGAAGACGAGATCCTGCTGCTCGAGGACACCTATCCCGACAACATCGTCGAGATCGTCGAGCGCAACAGCGTCCCCTGGAGCTTCTGAGATGTTCCACGCGATCCCCCCCGCGATGGCCCGGCGCATGGCGGTGATGCAGGAAGAGGACGCCGAGCAGCGCCGCCAGGGGCTGCCCCGCGAGCGCCGCTACTGCCAGGTGCCGCCCGTGACCGGACGCTTCCTCGCCCTGTTGTGCGCGAGCGCCCCCGCCGGCGTCGCGGTCGAGGTCGGAACCAGCGCCGGCTACTCGGCGATGTGGCTCAGCCTGGCCTGCAAGCTGCACGACCGGCGCCTCTTGTGCTTCGAGAAGAGCGCCTACAAGGCCGGCATCGCCCGCGAGACCTTCGCCCTGTCGGGGATCGCCGACCAGCTCGAGCTGTTCGTCGGCGACGCCCGCGAGGGGCTCTCCGACGTCCAGGACATCGGCTTCGCCTTCCTCGACGCCGAGAAGAGCGAGTACGGCGACTACTTCGAGCTGTGCCTCGCCCGCACCGTGCCGGGCGGCGTCTTCGCCTGCGACAACATCACCAGCCACGAGAGCCAGCTCGCCGACTTCCGGGCCGCCGTCGAGGCCGACCCCCGGGTCGACGCCCTGATGGTGCCGATCGGCAAGGGTGTGCTGGTCGCGCGGAAGCTCTGAGCTTGCTCAGCGCCGAGCAGCAGGAGACCCTGACCCGGGTCGGCCGCGGCACGCCGATGGGCGGCCTGCTGCGCCGCTACTGGTGGCCGGTCGCCGCGAGCTGCGAGCTCACCCCCGGGCAGGCGAAGCCGGTGCGGCTGCTCGGCGAGGAGCTGCTGCTGTTCGTCGACAAGGCCGGCCGGCGCGGCCTGGTCTCCGCCCGCTGCCCCCACCGCGGGACCTCCCTCGCGCGGGGCTGCATCGACGAGGAGGGGCTGCGCTGCCCCTACCACGGCTGGAAGTTCGACGTCGGCGGGCGCTGCCTGGAGCTGCCGGCGGAACCTCCGGACAGCCCGCTGCGCAGCCGCGTCCGCCTCGACGCCTGGCCGACCGAGGAGCTCGGCGGGCTGGTCTTCGCCTACCTCGGCCCGGAGCCGGCGCCGCTGTTGCCGCGCTACGCGATCCTGACCCGCCAGCCGGCCCTGCGCGACGTGTGCGCGGCGCTCCTGCCCTGCAACTGGCTGCAGATCATGGAGAACAGCGTCGACCCCCACCACACCGAGTGGCTGCACGGCCACCACCTGCACGGCCAGGTGCGGGGCAGCGGCCGCGAGGGACCGAGCCGCTACCGGCGCCGGCACGTCAAGGTCGGCTTCGAGCGCTTCCGCTACGGGATCATCAAGCGCCGCCTGCTCGAGGGCGGCAGCGAGGAGGACGACGACTGGAAGGTCGGCCATCCGCTCGTCTTCCCCGCCACCCTGCGGGTCGGCGCCGGCCACCGCCAGCGGCTGCAGTACCGGGTGCCGGTCGACGACACGACGACCTTGCATCTGTGGTACAGCTGCTACACCTTCGCGCCGGACGTCGAGGTGCCGCCCCAGGAGGAGATCCCGCTCTACGCCTTCCCCTGGCGCGCCGAGGACGGCTCGGTCCGCGCCGACACCGTCGACGGCGGGGACATCCTGGTCTGGCTCGGCCAGGGCGCGATCGCCGACCGCACCCGCGAGCAGCTCGGAGCATCCGACCGCGGCATCGTCCTCTTCCGCCGCATGCTCTTCGAGCAGCTCGCGGCCGTCGCCCGCGGCGAGGATCCCCTCGGGGTCGTGCGCGATCCCGCGGAGGCGGCCCATATCGAGCTGCCCCAGGAGTTCGACAAGTTCGGCGACGCCCGCGCCACCCTCGCCCAGGCGATGGACTGGGGGCACGGGCGCTTCAGCCCGCTGTCCGGGCTGGTGCGCTCGCTGTGGAAGCTGTAGCGCGCGCCCGCAGCGCGGCGCAGACCGCCGCGGTGAAGGCCCGGGTGCCGAGCAGCTCGCCGCCGAGGGCGAGGTCGGCGGTGTGCCGGCCGCTCCGTAGCACGGCGTCGACCGCGCCCTCGACCAGGCCCGCGGCCTCGTCGAAGCCGAAGCTCTCGCGCAGCAGCATCGCCCCGGACAGGATCTGCCCGACCGGGTTGGCGCGGTCGCTGCCGGCCAGGTCCCAGGCCGCCCCGTGGTTGGTCTGGTAGACCGCCGCGCCCGGCCCGAAGTTCCCGGAGAAGCTGACGCTGCGCTGGCCGAGCAAGAGCGCCGAGACGTCGGCGAGCACGTCCCCGTACAGGTTCGGGGCGGCGAGCACCGTGAAGCTGTCCGGCTCCTGGATCAGGCGGTAGGCGGCGAGGTCGACGTTCAGCACCTCGGTCGCGACCTGCTGGCGCGCCGCGGCCTCCGCGAGCTCTTCGCGCCATAGCGCGGTCGGCCCGGGCAGGCCGCCGTCCTTGAGGGCGAGCTGCAGGGGCACGCCGCGGGCGGCGGCGAGCGAGCAGGCGGTGTCGAGGAAGCGGCGGATGCGCCGCCGGTCGAGGCGGCAGCGCAGGGACAGGCCGCGCGCGTCGGGGGCGCCCTCGGAGAAGTACAGCCCGCCGACGTTCTCGCGCACGAGCAGCAGCTCGTCCAGCCTCGCGGGCCAGCGCACCCGGCGGCAGGCGGCGAGCGCGGGCAGGGGGCGGACCGGGACGAGCTTGTAGAGGTCGAAGCGCCGGCGCAGGGTGTAGACGAAGCGGCCGCCGCCCGGTCCGCAGAGGATCGCGCCGCCGGCGGCGAAGATCCGGGCGAAGAAGTCGCACAGCTCGTCGGCCAGGGGCTCTGCGAAGCGCCGGCCCTCCATGCCGAGGTCGCCGGCCTCGACGAAGGACAGCGGCAGCCGGCAGACCTCGGCGACGGTCTCGAGCACCGCGCGGGTGGCGGCGACCAGCGCGGGGCCGCTGCCCTCGCCGGGGACCAGGCCGATCGTCGCTGCAGGATTGCCCGCGGGCAGGCCCATCTCTATCCTCGTCGTCTGCGGGGGGATCTCATGCTGACAAGACTGCGCGCCCTGACCGACCTGGTCGGTGGCCTCGGCGGCTTCCTGTCGGAGACCGCCCGGCCCGAGGCGACGGTGCAGAGCATACGCACTGGCCTCGCGGAGCGCGAGCTTCGTTTCCTGCGTCTCCTGCGCGAGGCGGTGTTGCCGTTCCCCGCCAGCCCCTACGCCCGCCTGCTCGCGCACGCCGGCATCGGCCTCGCCGACGTCGAGCGCCGCCTCGCGGACGGGCTGGAGCCGACCCTGGCCTGGTTGTTCGCCGAGGGCGTCTGGCTCCGCGCGGGGGAGTTCAAGGGACGCGAGCCGGTGCGCCGGCCGGGCCTGTGCTTCCGCATCGCTCCCGGCGACCTCGCGGCCCCGCGCCGGGGAGCGGGCTTCGCAGCGATGAGCGGGGGCAGCGGCGGGCGCCGCCGCCGGCTGCGGGTCGACCTCGGGCTGCTCGCCGGAGACGCCGGCTGCAAGCAGCTCGCCTGGCGAGGCCAGGGGGTCGCGGACCGTCCGCAGCTTCTGTGGCGTGCGGTGCCGCCGGCGACGGCGGGGATCAAGGGCGTGCTGGTCGCCGCCCGATGTCGCGCCGAGCTGGGCGACTGGCTCAGCCCGACCCGCTTCAGCCGCGACGCCCTCGGTCTGCAGGCCGCCGCCCTGACCGGCGCCCTGCTCGGGGGCGCCGCCCTGCACGGCCGCACGCTGCCCTGGCCGCGCCACCTGCCGATGGCGCGCGCCGGTGTGCTGGCCGAGCGGCTGGCGGACGCGAAGCGGCGCGGCCGGCCGCACCTGATCAGCCTGGTCGCGAGCTCGGCGGTCGCGGTTTGCGCCGCCGCCCGGGAGGCCGGACTC
The DNA here is from genome assembly GCA_030428695.1 of bacterium. The sequence goes on along the minus strand of JAUIEM010000091.1, from coordinate 1,755 downwards.
GACATCGCCGGGCAGGTCTTCCGCACCGGGGGCGAGGCGCTGACCGAGGCCAAGGCGCGGGTGATCGAAGCGGCCGGCTGCGAGGTCTTCACCCAGTACTCGATGTCCGAGCTCGGACCCCTCGCCGTCGCCTGCGGCGCGCCGCGCGGCCGGGACGACCTGCACGTCCTCACGCACAAGCTCGCGCTCCTGTGCCGGGCGCGGCCGGACAGCGAGCGGCGGGCGCTGTTCGTCACCACCCTGGCGCGGGAGGCCCCGCTGCTCGCCATCAACGTCGAGACCGGCGACGCGGCGCTCGTCGAGGAGCGCGCCTGCGGCTGCCCCCTCGGCCGGGCCGGCCTGCGCACGCACCTCCGCGAGCTGCGCAGCTACGAGAAGCTGACCAGCCACGGGGCGACCTTCCTCGGCTTCGAGCTCGTGCGGCTGATCGAGGAGACCCTGCCCGGCGCCTTCGGAGGCATGCCGACCGACTTCCAGCTCGTCGAGCGCGAAGAGGCCGGGGCGGCCCGGGTCGAGCTGCGCGTCCACCCGCGGCTCGGGGCTGTGCCCGAGGAGGCGATCCGCGAGCGCGTGCTCACCGAGCTCAGCGTGGTGCCCGGGGGGGAGCTGATGGTGCAGCAGTGGCGGGGCGCGCACACCCTCGAGGTCGCGCGTCGGACGCCGCGGGTGACACCGGCGGGGAAGATCCTGCCGGTCTGTTTCCTGCGCTGAGGGGTGTGCTCTTCGCGTGGCGCGCTACCAGGCGCAGTGGTGCGGAAAACAGAGAGAAGACGGAAGAACTCAACGCAGAGGCGCAGAGGCGCAGAGACGCAGAGAAGAAGAGAAGATAATAGACGGGAAGGAACTCCGCCACTACATTGCAAGCGAGCGCAGGGGTCGTTTGCTTCACTCAACTCAGCGCAACTCTATCCAATCCATCTCGACCCAAGAAGAGAGTAGGCAGAGGAAGAAAAAAGAAGAAATTTATCAGGAAGGCAGGAAGTGAGGAAGGCAGGAAAAGAACGGAAAGAAAAACGAGATGGATGATGAGAAGATTAAAGAGCAGGGTCGTCCTCTTGTCTTTCTTTCTCTTCTCTTTTCCTGCCTTCTCCCCTCTCCTGCATTCCTCATAACTTCTTCTTTCTTCTTCTTCCATTTCCTGTTGTCTTGATCGACTGTAGATAAGCGCGAACGCCGGAGAATCTACCTAAGGGATCGCGGCGGGGGGGTCGACCCCCCCTCACCCCGGTCCGCCCCCCTCGACCTGCAGCCGCGTGTACGTCCACAGGTCCCCGTCCCCCCGCTCCGGCGGCCCGACCCCGGAGCTCTTCCAGCCGCCGAAGGGCAGCTCCGCGTCGGTGCCGGCGGTCGCGCGGTTCCACTTGAGGACCCCCGCCCGGACGGCACGGCGGAAGCGCGGCCAGCGCGCGGGGTCGCTGGAGAACAACGCCGCGCACAGGCCCTGGCGGACGGCCTCGGACAGGGCGAGCCCGGCGTCGAAGTCGGCGGCGGGTTGGACGACGAGCATGGGGGCGAAGCTCTCCTCCTGGACCAGCTCGCTCGAAGGGTCGGCGCACACCCGCACCGCCGGCGGGTGGTAGGCGCCGGCGGCGCGATGGGCGGCGCTGCCGGTCCAGGCCGGGGCGCAGTCGAGGGGCTCACCGCCGCCGCGGGCGAGGAGGGCGGCGAAGCGGTCGCGGGCGGAAGTGGAGATCAGCGGGCCGAGCTCGACTCCGGGGGTGAGGGGGTCGCCCCAGACCAGGGTCCGGGTCTCGG
>JAUIEM010000090.1 GCA_030428695.1 bacterium | reverse complement strand
AGCGACGGATTTCGCGGGCATGTGCGCTGGCCGGCCTGGTCGCCGGTCCGGCGACGGCCGCCGGCCTGCTGCCGAACGGCGACTTCGAAGCCGGCTCACTGATCGGCTGGGAGGCACAGGGCAGCCGCGACGGCCAGGTGGACGTGGTCACCGCCGGGGAATGCTTCTCCGCCGAAGACACCACCCGCATCAGCCTGTTCGGCCGCCACGCGGCATTGCTGCGCTCCGGGGAAAGCGGTCGCCGCAGCTCGGTGGGCATCCTCACCTCCGACCCCTTCGTCGCCGGCGACGGCATCGTCTTCGCCAGCCTGACCGGCACCCGCGACGGCAAGCGCGTGGTGCGTCCGGTGGAGTTCGAGGTTCGCATCCTCACCGAGGACGGCGAGGTGCTCACCGCCCAGCCCTTCCAGACCAGCGTGGTGCGCCTGCGCGAGGGCTGCCCCGGCGAACCCCGCGACGGTCGCTTCTACGTGCACTACTTCGACACCCGTCGCTTCCTCGACCAGTCGATACGCATCCAGTTCCGCCAGAACACCAATACCGGCGGCATCCAGCCCTTCACCCTGATCGACCAGGTGATCCGCTTCGAGCGCGGCGAGGCGCCGCTGTTCACCAGCCGTCCGCAAGCGGTGGCCGGGCTGTCCCGCACCCGCCGCGACGTGCTGCGGCTGGACGGCTCATCGTCCTTCGACCCGGACGGGGGGCCACTGCCGCTCGACTACCGCTGGCAGATCGACGGCGAGGAGCAGGTACGGGTGGGCGAGTACCCGTGCGTCGCCGACCTTGCCGACGGCGACTACACCGCCACGCTGTTCGTCAACGACGGCTTCCACGCGGTGTCGGACAGCCTGCACTTCAGCGTGTCCGGCAACCAGCCACTGTCGGTGCCCACCACCGACGGAAGCGACGGCGACGGGGCGGGCGGCGATGGTGATGAAGCGGACAATGACGACGGTGACAGCGACGACGACGGCAGTACCGACGCGATACCGACGGTCAGCTACGCCGGCTGCGACGAGGAGACCACCGACGGCAGCCGCATCGACGCCGGCACCGACGGTGGCAGGGACGACGGTGACGGCGACGACGGCAATGGGGGCGGCGACGTCGTCAACCAGCCGCCATCGCTGGATCTCGATGCCGATGACAGCACGGTCAGCGGCAGCAACTTCACCATCGCGGTGGCCGAGGTCCAGTCCCGCGTCGCCTGGCCGCTGCAGAGGTCGATCATCCTGACCTTCTCGGGGTCGAAGGCCGTCATGCACACCCGCCGGAGGTAGACCCGGGCGTGGAGGAACTTGTCGCCGTCCCGCTCCTCGGTCCAGATGTCCTCGATCCCGTAGCCGAGGATGATGTGCACCTGGTTGGCGAGGTCCTGGAAGAAGCCCGCCGCGCCGCCGGGATGGTCGTCGAGGCGGACGTGGAGGAACTGCGACTCGACGACCCTGCTCTTGACCAGCGCGCCGAAGTCGTAGCGGCGGTAGTGCTTGCCGAGCTGGTCGGCCAGGCTGTCGGCGACCAGCCCGTGCAGGTCGGCGAGCACCGCGTCGCGGCTCGCCGATCGCGGGTTCGGCAGGTAGCGCAGCTGCTGGGCGGTGTCCTTGTCGAGGATCTCGATCAGCCGCAGCTCGCGGTTGCTGGTCGAGCCCGGGGCGGGGATGTCGGCCGCGCCGCTGTCGTCGACCCGGCCCATGCCGCGGATCTTCAGCAGGTCCGGCAGGGCGACCGTGCGGAGCGCGGCGAGCAGCTGGCCGACCGCCTCGAGCGCCGCCTTCTCGACCGCCCGCCGGGCCCAGATCGGGTCGTGGTCGGCGTCCTTCCGGGCCCGCAGGATGCCGCGCTCGGTGCTGCCATCGACGCGCGGCCGCAGCTCGGGAGCGAGGGTGACGAAGCTCTGGCCGGTGAAGCTCTCGTAGAGCTGGCCGGTGTCGATCATCGTCCAGTCGCACGACGCGACCTCCGGCGGCCACTCCCCGCGCGGCAGCTTCTCGCCGGTCTGGTTGTTCAGCCACTGCGCCTCGCCCTCGTCGGTCATGCACACCCGCTCGAGGCGGACCTTGGCGTGGACGTAGCTCGAGCCGTCGCGCTCTTCCTCCCAGATGTCTTCGACGGAGGTGTGGACGATCACATAAAAGGAGTTAAACACATCGCGTACGTAGGCCCGTCCGCCTCCCGGGTAGCTCGAGACGGTCAGCCCGAGCATCTGGTGCTCGACGATCATCCGCTTGCGCAGGGCCCCGGGGTTGTAGCGCGGGTAGTACTTGCCGAGCAGGTCGGCGACGGCGTAGTCGGCGGCGCTGCCCATCTCGGTCGCGTAGTCGGTCGGCTCCGCGCCGTCCTTCGACTCCGGTGTGAAGCGGAAGCGCTGGGCGCCGACCGGCTTCGGGATCGTGATCAGGCGCAGGGCGCGGTTGTTGATCTCGGCGGGGTTCGGCAGGGCGCGCGTGTCGGTCTCGTCGTCCTCGAGCGGGGCGTCGCTGCCCTTCTTCTTCTGGCCGAGGCGGTTGTGGGCCCAGCCGTCGAGCTTCGTCCAGGCGCCGAGGTCGATGAAGGCCGGGGCGACGCCGCTGCCGGCGAGCGTCGAGTACGCGAGCTGGGTGCCGAGCTCCGCGGTCAGGCCGAGCTCGAGGAAGCGGCCCTCGTTCTCGTCCGGGTCGCCCTCGAGGGGCAGCTCGTAGCGCTTCGTGTCGCCGGGAAGCCGGATCTTGAGCCGCGGGGCGCCGATCAGATGGCGGTCGGGCTGCTCCTCCTTCGCGAGCTGGAAGTCGTCGCAGGCGAAGCTGCCGTCGGCCTGCAGCGTGCCGCGGAAGACCGCGAGGAAGTCGTCCTTCCCGCCCTCTCTCACGGTCTTCCCGGCGACCACGGCGTCCGGCTGGTCGGTCGCGTAGTCCGGGGCGCGCGCCCGGCCGTCCTCGAAGGTGTCGAGCTCGTACAGCTTGATGGAGAGCGCGCCCTCGTGTCCCTTCGGGTTGTCGATGTGCAGCCGGGCGCTGAAGCTGTCGAGCAGGGGGCCTGCGAGCTTCTCGCTCTCCCTGCGCCGCTCCCACAGCAGCGTGTCGATCGCGGCGGCGTTGTCCATCACGTCCGCGACACACTCCTCCCGCTCTTCGGGGCCGCGCGCCGCGGCGCAGGCGCGCGTGAGCCGCCGGGCCCGGGCGCGCCGGGTGGAGAGCTGCCGGTCGAGGTCGTCGAGGCGTTCCTGGAGCTTGTCCATGCGGGCGTCGCGCTGGGCGGGGGAGGGGATGATGTTCGGATCGATGCGGACGACGATGTCGCCGACCTCGAGGCTCTCGCGCGACTCCTGCTCCCGCGCCAGGCGTCGCGCTTCCTCCAGACCCCGGGCGACGACCCGGTTGTAGGAGGTCCAGCGCTCGAGATCGACGAAGGCCGGCGCGACCTCCTTCGAGCCCTTCGTCGAGTACACGACCTCTCCGTCGAGCTCGAGCTCGAGGCCGAGCTCGAGGTAGCGGCCTTCCTCTTCGAGCTCGTCTCGCTGCACGTACAGCTCGTACGGCTCCGCGCGGCCCGGGACCCGCACCCGCAGCCTCGGCCGCCGCTTCCCCTTCTCGTACACGTCGGGCAGCACGAGCTCGTCGCAGCGGAAGCCCTCGGCGGTCAGCTCCCCCTCGAAGGCGGCGATGAAGTCGTGCTTGGTCTTGCGGGAGGGATCTTCGCTCAGGCGCCCGCCGGTCCCCTCCTGGACGAAGCTGCCGCCCGCGCCCGCGGTGACGGTCGCGTGGGCCTGGTCGGTGGCGTAGTCGGGCCGGGCGGCGCGGGTGTCGAGGAAGCTGTCGAGCTCCCACAGCCGCACGACCAGCTTGCCGGTCCGGCGGGTCGGGTTCTCGACGACGATCGCGGTCTCGAAGTCCTCGACGCGGTCGTTGTCGAAGTGGTCGCGCAGGGTGTCGAGCTTCCGCTCCTCGGCCTCGAGGTCGATCTTCAGGCTGCGCGCGCGACCGCTCCGGTCGCGGATGCGCCCGCGCAGGTCCTCGATGGCGGCGAGGGCGTCATCGATGTGGCTGGACAGGCTCTCCCGCCGGTCCTTCAGGCTCTCCGGGGTGGGGATGATCGAAGGCGCGAAGCGCGCGACAAGGGTCTGGCTCATGGTGCGGGTTCCTCAGGAGGTCGGGACGAGCAGGAGATGCGGGGCGCCCTCGCTGAAGGGCACCCGCTGCGCGGGTGCGCCGGCGAGACGCAGGGAGCAGGGCCGGTCGTCGAGGCCGCGCGCCTCGATCCGCCCCGCGGGGTCGCTGCTGCCGCGCGCGACCTCCTCGCCGCCGGCCTCGAGGCTCCAGGCCAGGCCGGCCCGGGGCTTCCCGTCGCGGCCGAAGAGCTGGATACGCACCTGGCGCGGCCCGGCGAGGCCCCAGGGCAGGGCGAGCAGCACCGGCGCCTCGGCGGCCGCCGGCAACGCGGGCAGGCCTCGACGGAGCGCCCTGCCATCGGGCGCGGTCGCCTGCAGGGTCCAGCGGCCAGGGGCTGCCGGCTGGCGCAGGAGGCCGTCCGGGTCGGTGACGAGGTCGTGCCGGGCGCCGTCCGGCCCTTCGAGGCGGCAGGGCACTCCGGCCAGCGGCCGGCGGCTCGTGGCGTCGAACAGCCGGACGAGGAGCTGATGGGCGGGTTCCAGCGTAATCCCGGGCACGACCTGGCGGTGGGGGGTGGCGCGGTGCGCCTCCAGCCAGGGCACGCCGACGGTGCGGTCGGTGCCCGCGTCGCGGATGACGAGGGTGTAGTTTCCGGGGACGCAGCCGCGCTCGCGCAGCACCCCCGCCCCGTCGCACAGGCCGCGCCGCTCCCCGTCGGGGCCGCGCAGGCGGTAGGCCCGTCCGGCGAGCGGCGCCGCGCCGGTCGCGTCGAAGAGCTGGACGAAGACCTGCACCTTCGTGCCGAAGCCGGGCACGGTCTGCAGGTGGGGGGCTTCACGCTCGAGCCCGAGGAAGGGCAGCGCCAGGCTCCGCGGCGTGCCGTGGGGGTCGTCGAGCTCGAGCCGGAAGGTCCCGGGCGGGAGCGGCCGGTGGCGCAGGAGGCCGGTGGTGTCGGTGCGGCCCGCGAGGGCGCTGCCGTCGGGGAGCTGCAGGCGGTAGGGGAGGTCGGCGAGCGGCTGCTCGCCCGCCGCGTCGAAGAGCCGGGCGAAGACCTGGACGCGGCGCCCCACTACGATGCGGTAGCGCTTGCCGGAGCGCAGCTGGTAGCGGTTCTCCGGCCGAGGGCCGAGCTCGATGCGGGCCTGGGCGAGTGCGGGCATGGGGAGCCTCCGTCGTCGGTACGGGAGGCGTGGATACACATCGCGTGCCCGAGCCGGATCCGCCTGGCGGGCCGCTTCCGGCGGTCGGACCCAGAGAGGGGATGTAAAGTCGCGAAGAGGGCCTTACAGTGGCGGCACAACGTCTGCGCTGGAGGAAGCGATGTCCGACGAGCTGGAGGAGCTGTTTCCGCCCGAGCATCCCGGCCCCTGCCGCGTCGATCCCGCCGACCATCCGCCCCGCTGGCTGGTCGGTGGCGAGGTCCGCAGCTGGTCGGGCGCATCCATCCCCGTCCACAGCCGGGTCGCCCGACGCACGCCAGAGGGCCTGACGCCGGTCCTGCTCGGGGCCCAGGCCGCGCTCGGCGCGGCGCAGGCGGAGGAGGCGCTGGAAGCGGCCGAGCGCGCCTGGGACGGGGGCTTCGGCGCGTGGCCGCGGGCGTCGACGGAGGGGCGCTGCGCGGCGGTCGCCAGCTTCGCCGCCCGCATCGCCGCGCACACCGACGAGATCGCGCGGCTCCTGATGCTCGAGATCGGCAAGCCGAAGAGCGCGGCGACCAAGGAGGTGACCCGCAGCGTCGCCTACATCCGCGAGACCATCGCCGAGCTGCGCGCCCTCGAGGAGGGGGCCGGCACCCCGTTCACCGGCCGCAAAGGCAGCACCGTGCACCACGCCCGCGAGCTGCGCCTGCCGATCGGCCGGGTGCTGTGTGTCGCGCCCTTCAACTATCCGGTCAACGAGCTCCTGACCACGGTGGTGCCGGCGCTGCTGATGGGCAACGTGGTGCTCGCGAAGACGCCCCGCTTCGGCGTGCTCGCCAACATGGTGCTCGCGTCTGCCTTCGCGGAGTGCTTCCCGCCCGGCACCATGGCCCTGCTGCCCGGCGAGGGGCGCGAGGTGATCCCGTCGCTGATCGGCGCACGCGACGGCAGCGGGCGGGCCGCGATCGACATGTTCGCCTTCATCGGCAGCGAGCGTGCCGCGACCGCGATCATGCGCGAGCATCCGCAGCCGATCAGCCTGCACAAGGTGCTCGGCCTCGGCGCCAAGAACGCGGCGGTGCTCCTGCCCGGCGTCGAGCTGGCGGAGGTGGTTCCGCCGATCGTCCGGGGGGCCCTCGGCTTCAACGGCCAGCGCTGCACCGCCGAGAAGCTGCTCTGTGTGCCGCAAGCGCTCGGGGAGGAGTGTGCTGAGGCGGTCGCCGCGGAGGTCGCGGCGCTGTCGGTCGGGATGCCCTGGGAGGACGCCGCGATCACACCGCTGCCGGAGCCGGACAAGCTCGCCTGGATGCGCGAGCTGATCGCCGACGCGACCGCGCAGGGGGCGCGGATCGTCAACGCCGGGGGCGGGGCGGGCAGCTTCTCGCTGATGCGCCCGGCGGTGCTGTTCCCGGTCGTCCCCCGCATGCGCATCTTCGCGGAGGAACAGTTCGGACCGATCGTCCCGATCGCGCCCTACGCCAACCTCGAGGAGGTGCACCAGTGGCAGCGCGAGTCTCCGTTCGGCCAGCAGATCGGCCTGTGGGGGCCGCGCGCCGAGGTCGCGGACGCCGTCCGCCGCTTCGCGCCGCTCGTCGCGCGCGTCAACCTCAACGACGTCTGCCAGCGCGGCCCGGACTCCTTCGGCTTCACGGCGACGGACAAGTCCGGCTTCGGGGTGCTCTCGCTGCGTGACGCGCTGCTGACCTTCAGCCGCCCGGTGCTGGTGCAGGCGCTGGATGCGGAGGCGCTGGCGTAGCGCGCGCGGACCTCCCGATGACACGGAGCCTGTAGCCTCTCCGTGCTCGAGCGCGCGCCAGGCGGGGCGCCGGGTTTCGCTTGAACGGCTGAGAAGCCGCCTGTATTCTTGGAGCTCCGCTCCGTTGGGAGGTCGCGATGTCGAACTTCGGGAAGTGCCTGCTTGTGCTCCTCGGCCTGGCTCTGGTCGGCTGCAACGCCACCGGGCGGCCGACACCCGATGAGGAGTTCAAGGGCGTCGGCGAGACCGTCCACTCGCCGATCGACTTCGACATCCACCTGCTGTTCAAGGCCGCGGTCGATGCCGTCCAGAAGGAAGGCTTCAAGATCATGGACGCGGACAAGTCCGGCGGGTTGATCCTGACCGAGTACAAGGTCACCGAGACCAACCGCCTGAGCGGCCCGACCAAAGCCAAACGGGTGCGGATCAAGATCACCGAGACCGGGGACGACTACGAGCTGTTCATCCAGGCGATCAGCCTCTCTCGCACGGGCGACGACTGGACCCGCAGCGGTGACGACAAGCCGCTCGCCGTCAAGATCGGTCGCACCTTCTACGCCGAGGCCGATCGCATCTACCAGCAACAGCGCAACCGACCGTAGGGGAAGGTTCATGCTCGCCGACGCTGTCCGCGCCCACCTCGAAACGACCAGCCGCAGCGTCCTCGCGATGCGGGATGCCAGCGGCACCATCGTCGAGGCCGCGCGGCTCCTCGCCGCCTGCCTCGAGGCCGACGGCAAGATCCTGTGGTGCGGCAACGGCGGCAGCGCCGGCCAGGCCCAGCACCTGAGCACCGAGCTGGTCGTGCGCCTCGCGCCGACCCGCAACCGGCGCGCGCTCGCCTCGATCGCTCTCAGCACCGACACCTCCCTGTTGACCGCGTGCGCGAACGACTACGGCTACGAGCAGGTCTTCGCGCGCCAGGTCGAGGCCCTCGGACGCAAGGGGGACGTGCTGGTCGGGATGTCGACCAGCGGCAACTCCGGCAACGTCGTCAAGGCGTTCGAGGCGGCGAAGGAGCGGGGGATGTCCTGCCTGCTGCTCGCCGGGAAGGGCGGCGGGCGGCTCAAGCCCCTCGCCGACGTCGCGATCTGTGTGCCCGAGACCCTGTGCCACCACATCCAGGAGACCCATCTCGCCGTCGGCCACCTGCTGTGCGATCTGATCGAGCGTCAGCTGTTCGATGGAGAGGGCAGCTCGTGCGGTTGATGGACATCCTCCGGGAGTCGTTGATCAAGATCGGTCTCGAGGCCCGCAACAAGTGGGACGCGATCGAAGAGCTGGTCGACTACCTCATCACCGAGCATGAGATCAAGATCACCGACCGCGAGGCGGTGCTGCGCGCGGTGGTCGCCCGCGAGAAGTCGCTGAGCACCGGCATGCAGCACGGCGTCGCGATCCCGCACGGGACCGTCGACTGTATCCGGGAGGTGATCGCCTGCCTCGGCATCTCCCCGGACGGCATCGACTTCGAGTCCCTCGACGGCAAGCCGACCCACTTCCTGATGCTCCTGATCATCCCCAAGAACACCTTCCAGTCGCACGTCAAGACGCTCGCCGGCATCGCCCGCCTGATGAACTCCGAGGCGTTGCGTGACCAGCTGCGCCGGGCCGAGTCCGGCGACCAGGCCTTCGCGATCATCGAGCGCGAGGAGAGCCGCGACTTGTTCTGGGAGTCCTGAGCCCGGCCGGAGAGGCCCTCAGGCCAGGAAGTCCACGCTGCGCGGCAGCGGCCGATCCCCCCTCAAACACAACCGCTGTCCGGGCTCCAGCCCGGCCAGGGGTCGATGTTCCGCGGGCAGCTCGACCACCGCCCGGCAGGACCTTCCCCCGCTCGCCGTGCGGAACGGGGGCAGGTGCTCGCGGAGGCCGACGATCCTGCCGTCGCTGTCGAGGAAGATCAGCGCGAGGGGAGAGCGCACGAAGCAGGTGTGCAGCGACCGGCACGGCACGAGCAGCAGCCCTTCTCCGGCGGCCAGCGGCGGGCGGAGCATCAGCCCGCGCAGCCGGGAGAAGAAGCCGTCGGCGAGCGTCACCCGGGCGATGGGGCGGTCGTCCGCGGCGCGGAGGAGCTGCCAGCGTGACAGCATAGGGTTCTCCGGAGTGGGGGCTGGCAACAGGGGAAACGACAACGAGCTGCGCCTCCGCGGAGGGGCAGCTCGCTCGATCTGGCGGTGGCAGCGGGCTCAGTCGCCGTGACCCTCACCGTGCTCGAGGTTCAGGTGCTGGAAGTCCTCCTCGGAGAAGTAGGCGCGGGAGAACGTCGTCACGAGCTCACGCAGCTCGTCGCAGAAGGCCGGGTCGGTGGTCTGCTTGGTCTTCATCGCGGCGACCAGCATCTTGTGCAGCGTGCTGAGCTTGTGCAGGTAGGCCTCGTGCGCGGCTTCGTCGGCGCCTTCCTTCGGCGCCTTGAGGCGCTGGGTCATGAAGTACTCGGTCACCGTGTTCTGGATCGCCTGCGCATGGGCTTCCTTGGTGGTGACCCAACGCACGAGCTGGTTGAAGTTCGGACTCTCCTGGGCGGACAGCTCGGTGATCGACTTCATCGCCTTCTCGATGGTCTGCACGTCCTCGAGGATCTGCTTGATGCGCAGGTCGTCGGTGTAGACCCCACACGGGACCTGACAGTGCGCCATCAGGACGGAGCTGGCCAACAGAACGAAGCCGACGGTCGTCGTCATACGCCTCATCATCGGAAGATTCCTCCTCAGTTTTTTCAGTCTCTGCGTGGTGCCCGAAGGATCACGCCGGTCAATGCCCCGTCATGGTACCGGATCCGGGGAACCCGCGAAGGTTTATCTCCGCGGCATCCCGGTCTCCGGATCGCGCTCGAGGGCGTCGGCCGCCTCGAGCGCGAGCTTCACGGCCACGTCGAGCTGCGGGTCGACGCCGCGGAGCTGCTCGCGCGGGCCGTAGGGGACGATCACGTCGGGGCGGCAGCCACCGTGCTCCATGTTCGTCCCGCTCGCGTAGACGTACCAGCCCCGAAAGGGCATTCGAAAACGGCCACCGTTCAGGGTCGACCACCCGCCGGTCGAGATCACCCCTCCGGCGGTCTCGTTGCCGACGACGACGCCGCGGCCGGTGGTCTGGATCGCGTGGGAGAAGATCTCCGCGTTGCTGAAGGAGCGCTCGTTGCAGAGGACGACGACCGGACGCTCCCATCGGAACAGGGGGAAGCGGCCCTGGGGATAGCCGGGCGCCCCGTCGCGACCGATGGTGTAGGCGTGGACCGGTTGGGTGAGGATGGTCAGCAGCATGTCGGTCGTCCAGCCCCCGCCGTTGTCCCGCACGTCGATCAGCAGCGCCTCCTTGCCGTCCGCGGCCGCGTACAGATCGCGCTCGAACTCCTCGAGCTGGCTCTGGCCCATCCCCTGGATGTGGACGTAGGCCAGACGGCCCTCCCCGGCCTCGGCGACCGCGGCACGTCGTCGCTCTTCCATCGCGCGGTAGGAGAGGTCGCGGACGGCGCGACCGGAGATCGGCTCGACCGTGAAGCGCAGCTCGTCGCCGTCCCGCAGGGCGAGCAGGCGGGTGCGTTCCCCCTGGCGTCCTTCGAGGCCGCGGTGCAGGTTGTCGTGGGCGCCGACCGGCCAGCCGCCGACCTCGAGCAGCAGGTCGCCCGCCTGCAGACGTCCGTCGCACGGGCCGTCGACGAGGACGTCGAGGACCCGCAGGCCGCCGCCGGTGTAGGCCGGATCGAAGCGGAGGCCGAGATAGCCCGAGGCGGGGTAGCTGTCTTCGCCGCGGGGTGCGGAGTAGCCCATGTGGCTCGAGTTCAGCTCGCCGAGCATCATGTTGAGCAGGTCGCTGAAGTCGCGCTCGTGCTCGACCTCCCGGACCCAGCCTGCGTACTTCTCGCCGACGGCGGGCCAGTCGCAGCCGTGCATGGCGGGGTCGTAGAACCAGGCGCCGAGCCGCTGCCAGCCTTCTCGCTGGACCTGGAGCCGCTCGGCGGCGCGATCGAGGGCGACGCGGACGGAGAAGGACCAGCTCGTCAGCTTGCCCGACTCGAGCTTGAGCTCCGCCGGCGTACCGGAGCGCAGGCACACGGCGGACTTCCCGTCGAGCGCGCGCACCGCCTGGGGGTTCGCGCCGCCCGAGGTCACCCGCTCGCGGTCCCCGCCGAAGCGGTCGACGCTGAACAGGTCGCGGTCGCCATCGACCGAGGCCGAGAACCAGATCCGATCGCCGTGGGGGTGGATCGCGACGGGCCACTCGTTGCCCGGCAGGCTGCTCAAGCGACGGGTGCGGCGGAAGAGGTCGTCGACGTCGATCTCGACCCGCACCTCCTCGTCGGGATCTTCGCGCGTCTCCTCCCACAGCTTCCAGTCGTCGCGGCTGCGTTCGTAGTCCTCGCGGCGCAGGTAGGCGATGTAGACGTCGGCCTGGTTATCGTGCCGGTTCGTCGACCAGGCGAGGGTCCTGCCGTCCGGCGACCACACGGGCCGGTCGTCGTTGTCCGGATGCTGGCTGACGTTGAGCGGGGCCCCGGTGCCGTCGACCGCGATGATCCAGACGTCGGAGTTGTAGTTGCGGTCCTCGGTCGCGTACGCGAGATAGCGGCTGTCCGGCGACCAGCGCAGCTCGTGGGAGGACCAGTGCGCGAGCAGCTGCCGGTCCTCACTGCCGTCCGCGCGCATCACGTGCAGGTCGCCCTTGTTCCTCACGTAGGCGATCAGCTCTCCGTCCGGCGACCAGCGGGGGCTGTGGCAGTCGATGCTGTCCGGCGTCAACCACCGCAGCTCGAGCTCGTCGGCGTCGCGGAGCGTGGTCTGGCCGGTGTCCGCCGGTCGGGCGAGGCCGATGCGACGGGGGCCGAACGCGGGCTCGAAGGTCTCGAGGCGGGTCTGCACGGGGCTGTCGAGGCCGACGCCCGTGGTCTCCGCGAGAACGCGTTCCCGCAGCCGGTCATCGGACCATCCATCGCGCGCCCAGACCACGAGCTGATCGCCGCGACGCTGCACACGCGCCGAGGGGTCGAGCGCGCGGAGCTCTTCGCGCAGCCGCGCGACCTGCAACGCGACCAGGGACTCGTGCACCTCGCGCACCGCCGGATCATCGACTCCCGGCGCGGCGTCGAACACCCATCCGTCGCTCCACACGCTCGCCCGGTCGCTGCAGAACAGGAGCTCGCGCGGCGTCCCGGGGCGGAAGGAGGCGGCCTCGTCGCGGGCGGCGTGGGGAAGGAGCAGCCGGGCCTGGGCACCGAGCTCGCGGTGGAACAGCACGATCTCTCCACGCGCGACGACCACGACCTCGTCACCGGCGACGTCGACTTCGCTCGCTCCGCCCCGGACGGTCTCGGAGACCTCGAGGTTGACGGTGCGATCCGCGGCGCCGACGAGGTCGAGGGCGCGGACCTCGCCACTTTCGACCTCGAGCGTGTAGAGCCGCACACCGGCGCTGAACACCACCCGCGATCCGTCCGCGCTGGCCCGCGCCGAGCGCGGGCCGTCTGCGGTGAAGAAGGTCAGCTGCCGCAGGGTGCCGTCGGCGAGCTGCATCTGCCACAGGTTGAAGGTGCCGTCGAGGTCGCTGCGCCACAGCACGCTCGCGTGTCCAGGACCCCACATCGGATGGCTGTCGATCCCGCGGTGGTCGGTCAGCTGGCGCGGCTCCCCGTCGGTCGGGAAGAGCCAGAGATCGGGCTGGTAGCTGCCCCGGTAGCCCTTCCGGCCGAGGCGGCGACGACCGATGGAGGCGAGCAGGCCCGCCGGCCCGGGGGCGACCTCATCGAGGAAGGTCCCGAGCAGCGGGAACGGGGTCCCCCCCGTCGCGGGGATCGTCCAGACCTGGTTCGCCATCGGATAGTCGAACAGGCGCCGGGTGCGGAACAGGATGTGTCCCGCATCCCACGCGACCGGCGTGTCGCCGCTCTCGGCGAAGGTGACCCGGGTGGCGGAGCCCCCGGAGATCGCCATCGTAAAGACATCATCCTGGTCGTAGCGGTCCGATGCGAACGCGAAGCGCGCGCCGTCGGGCGCGAAGACCGGATCGTGGTCGTAGGCGGGGTGCGCGGTCAGGCGCGTCGCCCGTCCGCCCGCGAAGGGGACGCTCCAGATGTCGCCCCCGCACGCGAACAGGATGGTCTGCCCGTCCGGCGAGATCGCGGGTGTGCGGGGGAAGAACAGCTCCTGGGCGGACAGCGGGAGCGTCAGCAGCAGGAGGGCAGCGATCCATGTTCCAGGGCGGGGCATCGACATCTCCTCGGTCGGCGACGACAGGCAGGGTCCGGACGCTCGACGATAGCACAGGGTGGGGTGGCGGGTAAAGCACGAAAGCATTCGTTTGTCTGTTTTTTCCTTGCGTTCAGCTGCGGCGTCCGAGAATGTACAGGTACGCCGTGCCGAAGATCTCGACCGACTGAAATCCGGAGCGGTAGAGGTAACGCGCGAGGTAGCGCGCGTCCTTGAGCGCGAGGGAGCGTTCGGGGCGGCCGAGGTAGCGACGGTACGGCTCGAGATGGAGGCCCGCGGCGGTCAGGTGGCAATGCGGAAGCGAGAACAGCACGCGGCAGCGCGGCCGCAGCACGGCCTTGAGACCACGCAGCAGGGCATCCCTGTCCAGCTGGCGCGACTGCAGGGTGTTCAGGCACAGCACGAGGTCGCACGGCGGCACGCCGAGCTCCGGCGCGCGCGCGGCGTCGGCTTGCAGGAGGTGGGTGCGGGAGCGGTCGGGGAAGCGGCGCCGTGCCCGTACCAGAGCTTCTCTGCAAGTGTCGATCCCGAACAGCGTCCAGCGCTCGGGGGTCGCCCGCGGGCAGGTGTGGAGCACCTCCCACTCGCTGCCGTCGTGGATCCCGAGGCTCAGGATGCGGGCCTCTCCCTCGGGAAGCGCGCGCTCGAGCGCCTCGCGGAGCCCGAGGTAGATCTCCGCTTCCTCGAGCTTGTCGAAGGACGCGTAGTCGCCGCTCGCGTACGCCTCCCCCGGCGCGCTGGCGGGCGGCCAGAGAGGCTCCCTGGCGGCGGTCTCGCAACGCAACACCCACGCGCTGTCGTCAGCTTCGAGAAGCTCCGGCCAGGCGAGTCGGAGCCGGAAGTGCAGGGCGAGGGCCTGGTAGTGACGCAGCGGCCGGCGCGCCTCCTGCCCGCGCGCCCACAGGTAGGCCCGTCCGCCTTCCGGCAGCCGCGCCGCGGCGCGGAAGAACTCGTAAAGCGCCGGAAGCGGGAGCTCGTCGGCCGCCTCGGCCAGGGCGAGCACGGTTCCCGCGGTCGGCTGTGCGGGGAACCAGACCGGACGCTCGTCGCGCTCGCGCAGCCAACCGGCCAGAATACTCCGCATCGGCCTTCCCCCGTGAACCACCGGGCTTCCTGCTGTGGACCCGGATGCCGCAGATCTCGGGCACTTCGAGCCTGCTGCGCTGCGCACCTGTGGCCCGGTGCCGGGGATGGAAACGGCTCCGCCGCTCGAAGACTCGAAGCGCCCGACCCCAAGTGGCCTCCGGGCCCTCGCGACGAATCCCGGTGCACCAGCCGGGCTTCCTTCGCCGTCGGCTCGAGGTGGGTAGGGCGGGGCACCGGCGCGCACCGGATCCAGTCCCTTTTCTATAATGTCCCACGCGCTCCGGGTCCAGCCGTTCGCCGCCGGTCCGCACGCCGGAGGCCTGCGGGCGGTTCCAAGGGAGGTGGTGCAGATGAAGCCTCGTCAGGTCAGGTTGCTCGCCGCGGCGCTGGTGCTGGTCGGCGTCGGGTTGCGCTTCGCGGGGCTCGAACGCAAGGTCTTCTGGTTCAACGAGGTCTACTCCGCCCTGCGCCTCTCTGGCGCCCCCGGCGCCGAGCTCGCGCGTGGGCTGCCGCGCGGCGTCGTCCTCGAGAGCTCGGCGCTGCTCCGCTTCCAGCAGCTCGGCCCCGAGCGGGGGATACGCGACACGGTGCGCGAGCTCGCCGCCGCCGAGCCCCAGCATCCTCCGCTGTACTTCGCGCTCCTGTGGCTGCACGCCTGGCTCTTCGGCGCCTCCCCCTGGGCGCTTCGGGCGCTCTCCGCGCTCTTCGCCAGCGGGGCGATCGCGGCGCTGGGCTGGCTGGCGGCCGAGCTGTTCGGCTGCCGACGCGCGGCCTGGTTCTCCGCCGCGGCGCTGGCGTTGTGTCCGCTCGCGGTGCGCTACGCGCAGGAGGCGCGGCCCTACAGCGTGTGGTTGCTGCTGTTTCTCGCCGCCTCCGCGCTGCTCCTGCGCGCCCTGCGCACGAGGAGCCGTCGGGATCTCGTCGGCTACGCCCTGCTCGCCTGCCTCGCCCTGTGGACCCACCTGCTCACCGTGTTCGTGCTCGCGGGGCACGTCGTCTACGTGCTCGGTTGTCGAGAGCAGCGAGGCCAGGCCCGCGCGTTCTTCGCCGCCCTGGTCCTGGCCGGCATCGGCTTTCTGCCCTGGGTCTACGTGCTCGCGACCCGCTGGCGGACGGCCGCCGCGACCACCGCCCACCTCGCCAGGCCGCTCGGGACGGGGACGCTGGTGCGCGCCTGGGCGGGCCATCTACGGCACCTGCTGTTCTCGGGCCCCCCGGGCGACGACGGCCTGCTCCTGCTGTGCCTGCCGGTCGGGGCGCTGTTGCTGTGGGCGCTCTGGAGGTTGATCGCGCGCGCGCCGCGGCGGGTATGGCTGTTCGTGGTCGCGTTGTTGCCCGTGATCGCGCTCTCCCTCGGCGCGGACCTGGTCCTCGGCGGACAGCGCGGGCTGCGTGCCCGCTACCTGCTCCCGGGGTACGTCGCCGGACTGCTCGCCCTCGGCTGGCTGTTCGCGCGCTGGTGGGCGGGCGGGCACCGCGGGGTGGTCCTCGCCGTCCTGCTCGGCGCCCTGGTCTCCTGCGCGACGCTCGTGCGCGCGCCGACCTGGTGGGAGCTGTCGCGGGTCGATGTCGAGGTTCTGCGGCGCCTCGACGCCGTTCCGGCTCCGGTGCTGCTCAGCCCCCTTCCCTTCGGCGTGCTCGCGCCCCTGGCGCACGCGCGTCCGGAGCTGCGCTTCGTGCTGGTCGACGGCGACGGCGCGGGCGAGCTTCCGTCCGGGACGGCCTTCCTCTACCAGCCGGGCCCGGCGCTCCTCACGGCCTGGCGCACCAGGCCGGGGGTCCGGGTGCGGTTGGAGCTCGAGCAGCGGCGGCGCGACGAGAAGGTCTATCGGCTGTACCGGCTCACGCCTTCGGGAGGCTGAGGCCCAGAGCCCGGGCGCGCTGTTTCGCCGGGCCGAACTCCGGCGCGGCCCGCGAGACTTCCGCCAGCTGCGCCCGGGTCCGGACGAGGTCCCCCGCGGACTCCGCCGCCTGGGCCTGGTACCAGGCGACCCGCCAGTGCGTCAGGCCGCGTGCGCGCGCCGCTTCCAGAGCCCGCCAGGCCGCCTCGGGGCGGCCGCCGGCGAGCAGGCCGAGCCCGCTCCACAAGCGCAGGTGCGGATCATCGGGTGCGGCCCCGGCCCAGTGCAGGATCCCGCCGGTGCCGTGCAGCAGCAGCGGCGACGCCCGCGCGATGCTGGCTTCCTCCGCAAGCGGCGGCGTCGCCGAGGTGAGGCTGGCGGCGAACGGTCCCCCTCGCGAGCCGAGCGCGGCGACGAAGCGTGCGGCGGCGCCGTCCCCGGCGGAGCGCCCGTGACGCGCCCGGCGCGGGCGCGTCAGCAGCTCGCGGTACAGTTCGTCGAAGGCGCGGACCGCCCGCGCGCGGCTGTAGATGCGGCGGACGAAGCGCCGTGCGTTCCCGCCGAGGACGCGGCGCAGGGCGGGCTCGCGCGCGAGCCGCTCGACCGCGGCGACGTAGCCGTCCTCGTCGGCCGCGATCAGGCCGGTCCGCTCGTGCTCCACGAGATCGCACACGCCGCCGTGGGGCAGCACGACGGGGGGAATCCCCACCGCCATCGCCTCCTGCAGGCTCTTCTCACTGGTCGCGTAGGTGTCCGCGCACAGCGGGTAGCCGAAGATGTCGAAGGCGGCGAGCACCGGCCGGATGTCCTCGACGTAGCCGCCGAAGCGGAAGCGTGCGCTCTGGCCGCGGGCCTCGGCCCGCGCGCGCAGCGGGACCTCTCCGCCGCCGCCGCCGCACGCCACCACCGTCAGCTCCGGGATCGACAGGCGCGCGCCGAGGGCGACGAAGCGCGGGTGCATCTTGCTCGGGTGCAGGGTGCCGAGGTAGCCGACGCAGGTCCCGGGATGCGGCTGGCGGCGGAAGCCGTCGAGCCGTGAGAAGCTCGCGATGCCGGGGACG
This sequence comes from bacterium, assembly GCA_030428695.1. Next base: position 9,844 of record JAUIEM010000090.1, on the reverse strand, counting down.
CGCGCGAAGCGGTGGGCCCGCTCGGCCGCCGACAGCGAGGCGACGACCGGAAGCCGCAGGGTGGCGCTCGCCGTCGCGACGATCCGGTCGGCCCAGGCGACCAGCCCTGGGGTGAGCACCTGCGGAGGATGGCGGCCGAGCACCTTCAACCACACCAGCAGCCGCACCGGCGGGAGCTCCCGGCGCAGGAAGCTGTCCATCGCCGGGCTGTTCCACCAGTGCACCTGCACGATGTCCGCCCGCCGCATCGCGGCCTCGAGCGCCGCCCCGGTCGGCGCGAGCAGCACCTGCAGCCCCGCCCGATGCGCGCGGATGCGCAGCAGGGGATGGGCGCGCGGCTCGAGGGTACACAGGCTGTGGCGTTGCGGCAGGCCGAGCTGACGGGCGCCCTCGACCGCCGCGAGCAGCGAGCGGGACGGGCCGTCGCCCGCGAGGCGCTCGAGGATGTGCAGCACCTCGATCACGGGTCCTGCTTCCGGGCGAGGCTGGCGCGCAGGATCCCGAACCACTTGTCGACGTGCCGGGCGCGCCGCTCTTCGGGAGTCAGCCGTCCGACCAGGCTGCCCTCGTGGCGACGGTAGTGAAGCAGCACGCGGGAGTCGAGCCGGCGCGCGACGCCTTCATCCCGCAAGCGCACGAGGAAGTCGACGTCCTCGCTGTAGTGCAGCGCCTCGTCGAGGACGCCCGCCCGCGCGAACACCGTCCGCGCGCACAGCAGGCTGCCGAGGTTGAAGGAGTGCCGCGGGGGGCCGAGGGCCGCGCCGGGTCCGAGGTCCTGGAGCCGCGCGTGCAGCACCGGCGCGGACGCCTCCCGGAGGCACGCGAGCAGCGGCGCGAGCGCGCCCGGAGCGTACAGGTCGTCCGCGTCGAGGAAGCCGATCACCTCCGCCCGGGCGGCCGCGATCCCGCGGTTGCGGGCGGCGGAGGGCCCCGCCCGCGCCTGGCGCAGCACCCGCACGCGCGGACCGAAGCGCGCGGCTCGGGCGGCGGAGTCGTCGCGGGAGCCATCGTCGACGACCAGGACCTCGAGGTCGGCGTCCTGGGCGAGGGCGCTCCGCAGCGCGGCCTCGATGGTGCCGGCGGCGTCGCGGACGGGCATGATCACGCTGAGCTCGGGAAGCATCGGCCGTCGGCGTTGGAGTTTCCACCAGTCTACTGGGACTCCCCGAGGAGGAAAAGCACCCGGCCCGCTCAGGCGCCCGTCAGCGAATTGTAGCTCGAGATCAGGTTGCGATAGTCGGGGATGCGACGTGAGAACAGCGCTCCGAGCCCCTCGACGTCGTTGCGCCAGTCCCGGTGCAGCTCGCAGGCGACCGCGAACCAGGTCATCAGCTGGGCGCCCGCCTGGGCCATCCGGCTCCACGACGCATCGCGGGTCAGCGCGTTGAAGGTCCCGGAGGCGTCGGTGACCACGAACACGTCGAAGCCCTCTTCCAGGGCGGAGAGCGCCGGAAACGCGACGCAGACCTCGGTGACCACGCCGGCGATGATCAGCTGCTTCTTGCCCGTCGCGCGCACGGCGGCGACGAAGTCCTCGTTGTCCCAGGCGTTGATCTGCCCCGGGCGGGCGATGTAGGGCGCGTCCGGGAACTGCTCCTTGAGCTCCGGGACCAGCGGTCCGTTCGGGCCCTGCTCGAAGCTGGTGGTCAGGATGGTCGGCAGCTCGAAGTAACGGGCGGCGTCGGCCAGGGCGAGGACGTTGTTCTTGAACTTGTCGGGGTCGATGTCGCGGACGAGGGACAAGAGCCCTGTCTGGTGATCGACGAGCAGGACGGCGGCCTGGTCTTTGTCGAGGCGGACATAGGGAGCGGTCATCAGCGAGTCTCCTTCGGTAGCGGGGTGCACCCGTCGCACCCACAGGCAGGATACGCCTTGCATTCGGCGCAGGCCCGGACGAAAACTGAAGACACTGTTCCACCTGTGCAACAATGCGGGGCGCAGTCCGAGGTACTAGAGAGATGGGGATGGACCTCAACGAGATGGCGGTGTTCGTCGCCGTGGCGCGGGCCGGGAGCTTCACCGCCGCCGCCGATCAGCTCGCGATGCCCCGGTCGACGGTCAGCCGCAGGATCGCCAACCTCGAGGCGCGCATCGACGCGCAGCTGCTGCACCGGACGACCCGCTCGGTGCGGCTGACCGACATCGGCGCGGCCTTCTTCGAGCGCGCCCGCCACGCTGTCGACGAGGCCCGCGCCGCGGAGGCCCTGGTCGCCGGTTGGGGGAAGAGGCCCTACGGCTCGCTGCGGATGACCGCGCCGCTGACCTTCGAGTTCCTCGGGTCGGTCGTCAGCGCATACCTCGCGTCGTACCCCGACTGCCGCGTCGACCTGGTCTGCACCGACCGTGTCGTGCACCTGATCGCCGAGGGCTTCGACCTCGCGGTGCGGGCGGGGAGGCTGCCCGACTCGACGCTGCGGGCCCGCAGGCTCGGCACGATCCGTCGCCTGCTCGTCGCCGCGCCGCGCTACCTGCGCTCCCGCCCGGCGCCCGACGAGCCGGCGGAGCTCGCGGCCCACGACACCATCGAGTTCAGCGGAGGAAGCAGGGAGCGGGCGATGTGGACGCTGCACTCCGCCGGCAGGAGCGTGACGCTACCGCTTCAACCACGGCTGGCCGTCAACGACTACGCCCTGCTGCGCGCCGCGGCCTGCGCCGGGCTCGGCATCGCGCTGCTGCCCGCCTACGTGTTCGAGAGCGCGCCGGAAGGGCAGCTCGTCCCGGTGCTTCCCGCCTGGAGCGGCGCGGAGATCCCGGTGCACGCGGTGTTCCCCGGTGGCCGGCACACGCCGCCGAAGGTCACCGCGATGCTCGCGCTGCTCAGCCAGCGCTTCGCGCCCCCGCAACGCTGAGGGTCAGCGCTCGCTCTTCGTCCGCTTGCCGACGCCCTTGCCCTTCGGCGTCGAAGGGTTCTTCGCGACGTAGCGGTGGCCCTCGACCAGCTTGAGCAGGTCGAAGCTGCTCAGGATCCCGGTCAGGCGGTCTTCGTCGGTGACGGGCAGGTGGTGGATCTTGTGGTTGCGCATCATCCGGGCCGCGATCTGCACGTCCGCGTACTCCGGGATCGTGTACACATCCTCGGTCATGATCTGGCTGACGGGGGTGCTCTCCTTCGGGTGGGCGAGGATGTCGGCCGCGGATACCATGCCGGCGACCGCGCCCTCGGCGTCGACCACCGGCACGGTCGAGATGTGGTTCTTCTCGAGGATCTTGCGGACGTGGCCGACGGTCTCGTGGGGACGGGTGCTGATCACCTGTTTGCGCATCAGCTCGGCGACTTTGACGGTCATGTCTCTCCTCCCCCCGGCGCTACCGGGAAGTAGTGGCTGTAGCTCCGCGAGGTTACCACCTCGCCACACGTCGCGCGCCAAACCGGCTGCCGCGCGTGTCTGCCCGGTGACGGAGCAAACCCCATGCCCGCTCAGCGGTGTTATTCGGAGAGAGGCAAGTGACAGAATCACGCCGCAGGCGCGGCCGAGTGCTCGACGTATTCCTTTCCGGGCCCTCAGGCCTCGAGCACCTCGGCGACGATGCCCTGGGCCTCTGCCTGCAGCGCCTGCAGGTGGGAGCGGCCGGAGAAGCTCTCCGCGTAGATCTTGTAGATGGCCTCGGTGCCGGAGGGGCGGGCGGCGAACCAGCCGTTGGCGGTGACGACCTTGAGGCCGCCGATCGGGGCGCCGTTCCCGGGAGCGTGGGTCAGGCGGGCGAGGATCTTCTCGCCGGCGAGGGTCTCGACCCGGACCGCGTCGGCGGAGAGCTGCTTGAGCCGCGCTTTCTGCTCCCGGGTCGCGGGGACGTCGAGGCGCTCGTAGACCGGGCTGCCGAACTCCTCCTCGAGGGCCCGGTAGCGCTCGCCCGGGTCGCGCCCGGTGCGGGCGGTGATCTCCGCGGCGAGCAGGTCGAGGATGATGCCGTCCTTGTCGGTCGTCCACACGCTGCCGTCCTTGCGCAGGAAGGACGCCCCCGCGCTCTCCTCGCCGCCGAAGCCGTAGCTCCCGGACAGGAGGCCGTCGACGAACCACTTGAAGCCGACCGGGACCTCGGCCAGGGTCCGCCCGAGCCGCGCCGCCACCCGGTCGATCATCGAGCTGGAGACCAGCGTCTTGCCGACCTTGAGCGCCGCGCCCCAGGCCGGGCGGTGGGCGAACAAGTAGTCGATCGCGACCGCGAGGTAGGCGTTCGGGTTCAACAGCCCGCTCGCGCGCGTCACGATGCCGTGACGGTCGCTGTCCGGGTCGTTCCCGAAGGCGATCGCGAAGCGCTCCTTGAGCTCGATCAGGCCGGCCATCGCCCAGGGCGAGGAGCAGTCCATGCGGATCTTGCCGTCCCTGTCGCGGGGCATGAAGGCGAAGGTCGGGTCGACGCGTGGGTTGACGACCTCCAGGTCGAGCCCGTAGCGCGCGGCGATCGGTTCCCAGAAGGCGATGTTCGAGCCGCCCATCGGGTCGACCCCGAGCTTGAGGCCGGCCCCCGCGATCGCCTCCATGTCGACGACCGCGCCGAGGTCGGCGACGTAGGGCTGCACGAAGTCGATCGCCCGGGTGGTGTCCGCAGCGAGGGCCCGGGCGTAGGGAATCCGCCGCACGCCCTGCAGCCCCGCTTCGAGGAGCTCGTTGGCGCGCGCCTGGATCTTCCCCGTCGTCTCTCCGCCGGCCGGCCCTCCGCTCGGCGGGTTGTACTTGAAGCCGCCGTCCGCGGGCGGATTGTGGGACGGCGTAATCACGACCCCATCGGCCAGGCCGCTCGTCCGCCCGCGGTTCGCGCACAGGATCGCGTGGGAGATCACCGGCGTCGGCGTGTAGCCCCGGTCCGCCTGGAGGCGCAGCTCGACCCCGGCGGCGGCGAACACCTCGATGGCGCTGCGGAAGGCCGGCTCGGACAGGGCGTGGGTGTCGATGCCGAGGAACAGCTCGCCGCTGATGCCGGCGGCGCGCCGGTGCTCGACGATCGCCTGGCTGATCGCGAGGATGTGGTCCTCGTTGAAGCTCCCGCGCCCCGCGCTGCCGCGGTGGCCGGAGGTGCCGAAGGAGACGCGCTGGTCGGGCCGCGAGACGTCGGGGGAGCGCGTGTAGTAGTCGGCGAGTAGCCGGGGAACGTCGATCAGCTCGGCGGGGGGAGCGGGTGTGCCGGCGCCTTCGTGGGCCATGGGAACCTCCGGGTACGGGTTGTCCCCGGATTGTACAGCACCCCCATCGCCGACGCCCTCCCCTCGGGCGAGGGAGAGGGCGCACGGGGGAGAGAGAGCCAGCGCAGGCTAGCCCTTCTTCTCCTTGACCAGACCGGTCAGCGCCGGGACGACCTCGAACAGGTCACCGACGATGCCGTAGTGCGCGACCTTGAAGATCGGCGCCTCGGGGTCCTTGTTGACCGCGACGATGCACTTGCTCGAGCTCATGCCCGCCAGGTGCTGGATCGCGCCGGAGATGCCGCAGGCGATGTACAGCTTCGGGCTGACCGTCTTGCCGGTCTGCCCGACCTGGTCGGCGTGCGGCCGCCAGCCAGCGTCGACGACCGCGCGGCTCGCGCCGACGACCGCGCCGATCTCGCCGGCGAGCTCTTCGAGGATGTTGAAGTTCTCCGGGCCCTTCATGCCGCGACCGCCGGAGACGATGATCTCCGCCTCGGTCAGGTCGAGCTTGCCGCTGCCGGACTCCTCGACCTTGGTGATCGTGCACGTCGGGGCGGGGATCTCGGCCTCGAAGGCGCTGACGTCGGCCGTGCGGGCGTTGTCGGTGCCGACGCTGACCGAGTTCGGGCGCAGGCTGAAGACCTTCGGGGTCGAGCTCAGGCAGACCTCGGCGAAGGCCTTGCCGGCGAAGATCGGCCGGGTGAAGACGAGGTTGTCGCCGTCGACCTCGATCCCGGTGCAGTCGGCGACGACGCCGACGTCGAGCTTGGCGGCGAGCATCGGCGAGAGCTCGCGCCCGATCGCGCTCGAGTTGAAGATCACGGCGTAGGGCGAGACGGACTGGACCGCGGCGACCAGCGGGTTGAGATAGGTCTCATTGCTGTAGCTGCCGAGGTCGGCGTGGTCGATGACCAGGACCTTGTCGGCGCCGTACTGGCCGAGCTCGGCGGCGGCGTCGGTCACGCCGGAGCCGAGCACGATGGCGACGACTTCGCCACCGCCGAGGGCGTCGACCAGACGGCGCGCCTCGCAGGTGGTCTCGAAGGCACCCTTGCGGAGCTTGCCTTCCTTCTGTTCAGCAAAAGCGACGATGTTCGGCATGGGGTGATCTCCTAGAGCGCGAGCAGTTTCTCATCTTCGGACAGGATCCGCACGAGCTCGGGCGCCGCGTCGGCCCCCTCACCCACGATACGACCGTCGGCCGGAGGCGGCGGCGGCTTCCAGGTGCGGGTCTCGGCCTTCGAGGCGACCGCTTCGGCGGCGCTCTTGGCGATCTTCTTCTTCTTGGCCTTCATGATGTCCTTGAGCTTCGGATAGCGGGGCTCGTACTCGGCCTTCGTCGCGGTCAGGAGCACGGGGCTCGGCACCTCGATGTGCGCGACCTTGCCGTCGAACTCCTTGTGGACGACGATCTTGCCGCCCTCGTAGGCGAAGCCCGCGACCTCGGTGACGACCGGGAAGTCGAGGAAGACGCCGAGCATCGGCCCGACGGCGAAGGACTGGTCGTCGGCGGCGGAGCGGCCGCAGAACACCACGTCCGGCTTCTCCGCGGCGATCGCGCAGGACAGGGTCTTGGCGACCGAGTAGCTGTCGCGGCGCATGTCGTCGTCGACCAGGTGGATGGCGCGGGTCGCGCCGCGCGCGAGCTCACCGCGGATGCGGTCGGTCGCCTTGTCGGGCCCGAGGCACACGACGACGACCTCGCCCTTGGTGTCCTTGGCCAGACGCAGGGCCATCTCGACGGCGTACTCGTCGTAGGGGCTCGTGATCCACTGGATCCCCGCCTCTTCAAGCGTCCCGTCGTCGCTGAGACGGATCTTCGTGTCCGTCGCCGGGATGCGCTTGATACAGACCACTATCTTCATACTCGGACTCCTGCGACTTCGGAAAAACGGACGGTCTTTCCTCGGGTTGTCGGCTCGGGACGAGCCGGAATTCTCACTTGAACGCGCCGATGCCGGTGATGTGCTGGCCCAGGATCAGGGTGTGGATGTCGTGGGTGCCCTCGTAGGTGATCACCGATTCGAGGTTGCACATGTGGCGGCCGATCGGGTACTCGTCCGTCACGCCGGAGGCGCCGAGCATGTCGCGCGCCGTCCGGGCGATCTCGAGCGCCCAGTACACGTTGTTGCGCTTGGCCAGGGACACCTGCTGCGGCGTGATCTTCCCCTGGTCCTTGATCCGCCCCAGACGCAGGCAGATCAGCTGCATCTTGGTGATCTCGGTCAGCATCTGGGCGAGCTTGGCCTGGACGAGCTGGAAGCCGGCGAGCGGCTTGCCGAACTGGGTGCGGTGCTTCACGTACTCGAGGGCGGTGTGGTAGGACTCCATCGCCGAGCCGATCGCCCCCCAGGCGATGCCGTAGCGGGCCTGGGTCAGGCAGGACAGCGGGCCCTTGAGGCCGGCGACGCCCGGCAGGATGTTCGCCTTCGGGATGCGGCAGTCTTCGAAGATCAGGTCGCTGGTCACCGAGGCCCGCAGCGAGAACTTGCCCTGGATCAGCGGGGCGGAGAAGCCCTCGCGCTCCTTCTCGACCAGGAAGCCGCGCACCTTGCCGTCGAGCTTGGCCCAGACGACGGCGACGTCGGCGATGGTGCCGTTGGTGATCCAGCGCTTGGTGCCGTTGAGCACGTAGGAGTCGCCGTCCTCGACCGCGCGGGTGATCATGCCGCCCGGGTCGGAGCCGTGGTCGGGCTCGGTCAGGCCGAAGCAGCCGACCGCCTCACCGCTGGCGAGCTTCGGCAGCCAGGTCTCCTTCTGCTCGGGGGAGCCGAAGGCGAGGATCGGGTACATCACGAGCGAGCCCTGCACCGACACGAAGCTGCGCACGCCGCTGTCGCCGCGCTCGAGCTCCTGCATGATGATGCCGTAGGCCGTGTTGCTCATCCCGGCGCAGCCGTAGCCCTCGATGTTGGCGCCGAGCAGGCCGAGCTCGCCGAACTCGGTGATCAGCTCCTGCGGGAAGGTGCCGTCTTTGTAGTGGCGGTCGATGTCGGGGAGGATCTTCTCGTCGACGAAGCGCCGCACGGTCTCGCGCAGGAGGAGCTCTTCCTCCTCGAGCATCTCGTCGAGGCAGTAGAAATCGGGGCTGGAGAATGCCATGGCCAGGGTCGTCCTTGTCTCTCGAAGGGTTGATTCTCCGCAATCTTCGCGCATTTCGGCAGGGATGCAAGATCTAGGCGGAAGCAGGCCCCGGCTGCTGTGGGCGGCGAGTCTAACGCGCTGTGTTATCGGGCGCAAGCCCTATTCCCCGCGCGGGTCGGCGAGGACGGGCGTCGTGGGCGGGGTGAGCCGGAGGAGGGACGTGTGACGACGTGCGGCATCAGCCCTCTTTGGGGGGCAGCCGCGTCGTCGCCTCGGCCTCCCCGAGATCGAGCACCGCGCTGCCGATGCGCGCGACGATCGCGGTCGCGTTGTCCGGGCCGCCCTCGGCGAGGGCGAGGTCGATCAGGTTCTTGGTCGCGGCGTCGGCGCTCGGCGCCTGGACGACGACCTTGCCGAGCTTCTCGTCGCCGACGCAGCCGTGGATGCCGTCGGAGCAGAAGACCAGCACGTCCCCCGGCTTGAGGGGGATCTTCGAGACGTCGACGAACAGCTCATCCTTGCCGCCGAGCACGTTGGTCAGCATGTGCCGGCCGGGGTGTTTCTCGACATCGGAGATCGCGTCGGCCTCTTTGAGCGCCTCGGCCCAGGTGTGGTCCTTGGTCAGCCGGTGCAGCTTGCGGTTGCGCACCAGGTAGGCCCGGGAATCGCCGACGTGGGCGACCCACAGGTTCTTGTCGATCACGTAGCCGAGGGTCAGCGTGCAGCCCATGCCGTGCTTGTCCGGCGAGCGGCGCTGGATGGTCTTCAGGATGCTCGCCGCGCGCTCGACCGCTTCCTGCAGGAAGGCGCGGGTCGCGTCGTCGCTCGCCTTGTGCCCCTCGTGGGCGTCGAAGACCTCCTCGACGCACTGTACGACCACCTCGACGGCGGTCGCGCTCGCGACCTCGCCGGCGGCGCGTCCTCCCATCCCATCACTGACCACCAGCAGGTAGCCCGAGCGGGCGTTGAAGTGGGCGAGGGCGTCGGGGGAGAGGCTCGAGTCGATGCAGTACACGCCGCGCAGCAGGCGCGCGATCATGAACTGGTCTTCGTTGTTGTCGCGCACCAGCCCGGCGACCGTGCGCCCGGCGACGTCGAGGTTCCAGTCAGCAAAGGGCTTGGTGTGTGCCATGGAGCTCGCTTGTTCCTACCAGCCGGGGGCCGGCTCGATGATGGCGGACATCGACCCCTTGCAGCGCGGGATCTGCTTGTCGGGACCGAAGGCGTGGATCTGATCGCGTTTGAATTCGGCGCGCTCGAGGGTCGTCGTCAGGACGATCACCCGCCCGGTGGTGTCGACCTCGCACGCCAGCTGGAAGCCCTTCTCGGGCGGGTAGCCGAACAGCTTCTGGAGCATGTGGATCACGTACTCGTAGGTGTGGTCGTCATCGTTGAGCAGAATCACGTTGTACGGGGGGACGAGCCGGATGGCCTCGTCGACAGCGGTTTCGACTTCGGTAGCCAAGCTCAAACCCTCTGGGCTGCGACAGGGCCTCGTCTCTGCCGCCTTCCGGACACTGCGTGCGTCGATCCATCATCCTACACCTTTTCGATCCGCGGGGGGAACGGGACAGCGTCCCTCCGCAGCGAGCGGGCGTTCCGGGCAGGGGATGCGGGCGTGAGCCCACGCCTGGC
>JAUIEM010000579.1 GCA_030428695.1 bacterium | reverse complement strand
TCGGCTCTGTGAAGCGAGCTGCCGCAGTGTGGGCAACCGCTGCGCCTGGCGGACTCTGCGAGATCGATATCGATGACGACGAGAAGCTCGTGCACGCTCGCGCGCACGACGGGTTCTGGGACAATGGGGCTCTCCTTCGGCTTGGCGATTGAAGGAGAACCCCTCGGCCCCGACGCAAGACCGGGGAACGCAAGGCTAGCGCTCCCACAGCACAACGAGCAGCCGCCTGCGTCGCATGCGCTCACTCTGATGGAGCGTCCGCGCCGCGCAGTCGCACCCGCCCCCGTGACCGCCGCGACCAGAAGCTTGCCCGAAAGCCGCGCTCGGCTCAGCAGCTCAATAGTGCTGGATCATGAACACGATGCCCTCGGCGAGGACGTCCTGCCAGGCGTCGCGGACCTCCTCGTTCCACGCGGGATCGTAGGCCTCGACGGTATCGAGCAGGCAGCGCGCCCAGATCTCGTAGTTCTCGGGGCGGATGTTCAGATGATGGCGGTCGTGACGGATGGCGATGCGCTTCATCTCCCGGCGGTACTCCGGGACGTCGTGGTGCATCCGCATCATGATGACGGTGTGCAGCGACTTCTGCAGGAGCTCGCGTTGCCGCGTGAAGTCGGTGTTGTGGAAGGCCTCCGCGACCTCGTCGCTGGTCGCCAGGAAGCGCTGGTAGAAGCTCTCGAGGAAGTCGTTCCCGAGCAGGCAGCGCTGGAGGCTGTTGTGGAACCGTTGCGGGATGGGGTCCGACATAGCTTCTCCTTCGGCGTGCTCGCATCATGTTACGAAATCGCGTTCGAGACCAGCCAGTCTCGATGTCAAGTGTTACGGAGGTTCCTCCCCGCCCAGCTCGCGACCCGCCTGCGCCAGGAAGTCCCGCGCCCGCCGCCGCATCTCTGCCGCGCGCGCCGCAGGGAGCCCCCAGGCGTGCAGCGAGCCGAGGGCGCCCGCCGCCGCGACGATCTCCCACAGCGGCAGCCCTTGGCGGGCCCGGCCCGTTACCGCGAGGTAGCGCGCGGTGAAGCGCGCGGCGGCCTGCTCTCCGTGCTTCCACAACAGCTCGAGGCGGCAGCCGGCGAGGTCGGACAGGGGGTCGCCGCGGGCGGCGTCCTCCCAGTCGAGCAGCGCGACGATGCGCCCCTCGCGCCAGAGCAGGTTGCCCGGCCAGAAGCCCCCGCGCAGCAGGCACTCCTCGGCGGGGATGTAGGTCCGCCCCGCGAGCCGCTCCCGCAGGGGATGCTCCGGAGGCAGGGTGCGCAGCGCCTCGCCGATGGGGTCGGCCTGGGTCGGCAGCTCCGGGAGTCCTGCAGTGGAGAGGTCACAGGAATCCGACGGGCAGGCCGACCACGAAGGTGGGCGCCCAGAACGCTTCGACGAGCACCAGGGCGAGCTCGTTCAGGTCCTGCGGTGGGTCGCCGAGCACCGCCATCCCCAGGACCGCGCGTCCTCGACGGGGTCGCCGCCCTTGATCTCGACGGCGACCCGTTCGCCGAGGATCGCCCCGGTGACACAGCCCGGCAACGCGAGGCACACGACGAGCATGAACAGTTTCTGCATGGGGATGTCCTCTCAGTGGTCAATCATGGGCGAAGGAAGCTCCGGAGTCCGCTCGGTACGGTCCCTTACGCGTGCTGCCGCAACACTTTGCATGCGGCGTGACGCGCGCGGCCCCGTTCCGCGCCACCGGGTTGATCCTGCGCCGCGCTCTGCCGTATGCTCTGGGATTTCCCCACTCCCGAGGCCGCCGTGGACATCGATCAGCTGGTGTTGAAGTTCGACCCGAAGAACCTGCTGGTCCTCAACGTGATCCTCGGGCTGATCATGTTCGGCGTCGCGCTCGATCTGCGCGTCGCGGACTTCCGCCGCGCGGTCAAGAACCCGCGCGGTCCCACGATCGGGCTGCTCTGCCAGTTCCTCCTCCTGCCGGCGTTGACCTTCCTCCTCGCCCGGCTGGTCGCGCCGACCCCGAGCGTCGCCCTCGGCATGATCCTGGTCGCGAGCTGCCCGGGGGGGAACATGTCGAACTTCATCACGCACATGGCCCGGGGACGCACCGAGCTCTCGGTCACGATGACCGCGATCTCGACCGTCGCCGCGATCGTGATGACGCCGCTGAACCTCAAGTTCTGGGCGAGCATGGACCCCGGCACCAACGCCCTCCTGCAGCAGGTCGAGCTCAACCCGCTGTCGCTGCTCGGCACCGTCGCGACTCTGCTCGGTGTGCCGGTGGTCGTCGGCATGCTCCTGGCGGCGAAGGCGCCCGGGCTCGCGGCGAAGCTGCGGAAGCCCTTCAAGATCGCCTCGCTGCTGTTCTTCGGGGTGTTCATCTGCGTCGCCTTCGCGGCCAACCTGAAGAACTTCGTGATGTGCATCGGTATCGTGTTCTTCCCGGTGCTGATCCACAACGCCTTCGCGCTCGCCCTCGGCTACGTCACGGCGCGTCTCAGCCGGCTCCCCGAGGCGGACGCGCGGGCGGTCTCGGTCGAGGTCGGGATCCAGAACGCCGGGCTCGGGATGATCCTGATCTTCGACTTCTTCGACGGCCTGGGCGGCATGGCGGTCATCGCGGCGTGGTGGGGGATCTGGCATATCATCGCCGGCCTGGGCGTCGCCCGGCTCTGGACCCTGCGCGACGCGTCCAGGGCGAACCCGGACGCTCCCGCGCCGGACGCCGAGCCCGCCGCGGCCTGAGCCCGGGCCGGAGCGACAGGCCGCGCGCTTCATCTGCTAGGCTGATGGGATCACCACCAGGAGGATCCTCGATGCCCGAAGCCCCGATGGAGAAGACCGAGAACGGCCACAAGCCCACCGGCCCCGGGTGGTACATCCTCAACGCCGCCGACTCGCGCTGGACCACCCACGACAAGTTCGGCGTCAGCAACCGTTTCGAAGGCGAGCGCTGGCCGCACCTCGGCCTGCACCTGCACATCCTCGAGCCCGGTCAGCCCGCGTGCTACTACCATCGCGAGTCGATGCAGGAAGGCTTCCTCGTGCTGTCCGGCGAGGCCCTGGTCGTGATCGAGGGCGAAGAGCGCCCGCTGCGGGCCTGGGACTACGTCCACTGCCCGGCGGGCACCGACCACGTCTTCGTCGGCGCGGGAAGCGGGCCGTGCACCATCCTGATGATCGGCGCGCGCGACCCGGAGATGAGCCTCCACTACCCGGTGCACGAGGTGCCCGGGAAGTACGGCGCCTGCGCGGCGCAGCCGACCGACAACCCCCGCGAGGCCTACGCCGACATCACCCGCCCGCGGCCGCTTCCGGAGGCTCCGTGGCCTCCGGCCTGAGCGGCGGCGTCAGGGTCTCCCAGGACGGGGGCCGGTCCACTTTGTGAAAAAAAACACAAAGAAGATGTTGAGGTTTTGTAGAGGGTTGATAGTATGTGGTTGTGGGCCTCGTGGTGAGATACCGCCCCGACTCGAGCTGCGGGGTCCACACCTTTCACCTCTCCTTCCCCTGCTCCCTTCCAAGCTCCAGCCAGGTCATTCTCTCGCAGACAGGCACCTGCCTGTCTCGCGCCTCTTGTTGGCCGAGCGTCCAGGTGCGCCTTGTGAAAAAAATCACAAAGAAGATGTTGAGGTTTTGTGGAGGCGGTGCTAGACTGTTGGTGTGGGCCTCATGGTGCGATACCGCCCCGATTCGCGCTGGGGGGTCCACACTTTCGTTTTCCCCTCTCCGACACCGCTCGTCGCACGCTCTCCCCGAGCGGACCGGCTAGCCGCGCAGGCGCGCGGAGGCCTCCTCCAGCGCGTCCTCGATGTTGCTCGCGAAGTCCTGGTACAGCTCGTCGGCGAAGCTCGAGGTCTGGATCGGGACGCCGTACACCCGGATGCCAGAGCCCCCCGAGACGATGTCGGAGCTCTCGACGTAGATGTCGGCCTGGCCGACAACCTCCCCGCTGGACACCTCGATGTACCGGACAACGCCCGCGCAGTAGCCGCTGTAGAACGTGTCACCTTCCCCTTCGCGAGGCCACTCGAAGAAGCTCGGATGGAACACCGCGAGCAGGTCGGCGCGAGCGATGGTGCCCGCGCCGTTGCTCCAGGCGAGGGGTCCGTGGTCCTTCTCGAGGTCCTCGGCGAGATCCGTGAAGCACCGATCCCTGCACCACCAGGGGAGGTCGTCCAGACCTTCGAAGTCCCCGCCTGCGATA
>JAUIEM010000089.1 GCA_030428695.1 bacterium | reverse complement strand
GGCAGCAGCGGCGGCACCGAGATCAAGAGCGAGCCGCTGTTCCCCGACGGCACGATCTGGGAGTCGGACATCCTCGTGCCCTCCTTCGTCGCCTCCGTCGCCTTCCGGGCCACCGACTGGCTGTCGATCGGCATCAGCTTCGACTTCGTCTGGGCGAAGTTCGAGATCGACTCGCCGCTCGGCCTCGAGCCGGGCGACACCCTCGGCGGCGAGCCGCAGACCATCGGCGGCGGCACCTTCGGCGAGCTCGCGACCACCCTGCTCGGCGAGAGCAGCACCGTGACCTACGTCGACATCGACGACCTGACCAGCTACGGCTTCGGCGGGCGCATCGGCTTCATCCTCCAGCCGATCGACATGCTGCGGATCGGCTTCATGTACCGCACGCCGACGTTCTTCCTGCCGCTGCAGGGCGAGATCACGACCGACTTCACGCGCGAATTCAACGACATGATCGACCCGAGCAACCCGCTCGGGTTCTTCACCGAGGGCTTCCTGCGCACCGAGCTGCCCGACTTCGACCAGGGCTTCTCCGGCACCTGGGGCTTCGAGCTCGAGCTCGAGCTGCCGCAGGTGATCCGGACCGGCTTCGCCCTCAGCCCGGTCGACTGGTTCACCTTCGCCTTCGACTTCGCCTGGATCAACTACGCCGGCTCCTTCAAAGAGCTCGATGCCACCCTCGAGCGCGGCGACAACCCCAACCTCAACGTCATCGTCGGGGACGACCGGGTCGACACGACGATCAACCTCGACTGGAGCGACCAGCTCGTCTTCGCCTTCGGTCTGACCTTCAACCCGACCGACTGGCTGACCCTGCGCGCCGGCTACAACTACGGCAACAACCCGATCAACGAAGAGCGCGTCAGCCCCGGCCTGGCCGCGATCATCGAACACCACTTCACCTTCGGCAGCAGCGTCTACTGGGGTCCGTGGAACTTCGACTTCGCCTTCCTGTACGGCGTCGAGAACGAGCTGCAGACCGAGACCCACGCCAGCCTGCCCGAGCTCGACGGCGCCCGCGTCAGCGCCTCCGCGATCGAGCTCTACTTCGGGGTCGGTCTGTCCTTCTGAGCGCCCGTCCCGACCAGGACTTCCTCCGAGCTCCGCGAATCCACCCCGCACGACAGGTGCGTACCGTGGACGTATGCGAAATGAAGGAGGACGCATGAGCACCTTTCTGCGCGGGGCAGCCATCGTCGGCTGCCTGCTGATCGGCTGCCTGGTCTGCCTGGTCGGGGCCGAAGCCTCGGACCACGACGACGGCGAGAACGATCTCAAGGCCCGCAACCTCGGGCTGACCGACCTGTACGTGTTCCGTGAGGACTGGCAGACCGGCGTCGACGCCGACTCGGCCAACCTGATCTTCGTGATGAACGTCAACCAGCGCGCGGTCGCCCGCCAGGAGTACTACTTCAGCACCCGCGCCCGCTACCAGTTCCACGTGACCCGGGTCAACGACATCGACGTCGCGCCGACGGGGGGCCAGGACGTGATCCTGCGCTTCGAGTTCGGGGATCCGGACAGCGACGGCGAGCAGGCGATCACCGTCACCGCGATCCGCGACAACCAGGTGCTGAGCACCTCGACGACGAGCGGAGGAGGCACCATAGAGACCACCTCGCTCGCCGACTCGACCAACGACAACCTGACCCTGAACACCGTCAGCCTCGGCGGCGAGAACCTCACCATCTTCGCCGGCTTGCGCGAGGACCCGTTCTTCTTCGATGTCGTCCAGTTCTTCAAGGTGCGCGCCGGGGCGCTCGGCACCGGCCCCTCGGTCGGCTTCAACGGCGAGGACAGCGCGACCGACTTCACCGCGGGCTACAACGTCTCGACGTTGGTCGTGCGCGTGCCGATCAGCTTCCTCGCCAACGGCACAAGCGCGACGGCCTTCGATGTCTGGGAGACGATCTTCGTCCCCACGTCCCTCACCCCCGGCGGATGAAAGGAGCACCCTCATGAAGACCCGCACCCTGATCGTCTCCCTGTGCGCCCTGGCGCTCGCGTTCGTCGGCTGCAACAGCAGCAGCAGCAGCGGCGGTGGTGAGCAGTTCACCCAGGTCGAGCGTCTCGCCCGGCCCGCCATCAACGAGGGCCTGGTCACGACCAACGCCTTCCTGATCGCCTTCAACGGCATCGCCCCGAGCGAGGATCTCGGCGCCGGCGCCGCCCCCGTCCGCGCCGAGGTGGTCCAGACCCTCGAGGCGGTCGACGACCTCGACGGCGTCCAGAACGTCGACTCCAACGCGATCGCCGGGGCCTTCCTGCCCGACGTGATGCGCGTCGACACCAGCCGCTCGATCCCGACCAGCAGCTCGGCCTACGACTTCGCCTTCAACGCCCTCGGCAGCCCGATCACCGGCCGCAAGCTCGAGGATGACGTCATCGACATCACCCTGACAGTGCTGGTCGGCGCGCCGGTCAGCGACGGCGTCTCCTACGACGGCCCCGCCCTGGGCGGGAACCCCGCCCAGCCCGGGCACCAGCGCCTGCGCGGCCAGGCCTCGGCGGGCGGTCCGGCGACCTTCCCCTTCCTCGCGACGCCGAACTGAGGCGCGCCGCGATGCCCCGTTCGCAGACCCTGCTCTGGCTGGCCGCGCCGGTTCTCGGCGCGGCCCTGGCCCTCGGCGCGGAGCTCTGGCGCGAGGCCGAGGTCGCGCCCTACACCCTGCCGAAGACCGCGCCGCGCCCCGATGCCCTGATCGCGGCGCTCGCCGAGCGCGTCGCCCGGGTGCCGCAGGCCGCCCTCGACCGCGCGGAGCTCGCCGCGCTCTACCTGCGCCGCGCCCGCCGCACGGGCTCGGCTGCGGATCGGGAGCGCGCGGCCGAGCAGGCCGCGCTCTCCCTCGAGACCCTGCCCTTCTCCAACCCCGGGGCGCGGCTGGTCGAGGCCGAGCTGCGCCGCGATGAGCACGCCTTCGCCGACGCCCTGGCGCGGTGCGAGGCGCTGCTCGCCGACGATCCTTCGCAGCTCGCGGCCGAGGCGCTCGCGCTCGCCTGCCTGCTCGAGCTCGGCCGCCTCGACGAGGCGCTGCCCCGCGCCCGGGCCCTCGCCGGGCGGCGGCCCGGAGCGGGCTCCAGCCTGCTGCTCGGCCAGACCCTGAGCGCGGCCGGACAGACCGCGGAGGCGCGGCGGGTGCTCGCCCGCGGCCTGGAGCTCGAGGACCTCGGCGAGCTCGAGGTCTCCGCCCGTCTGCGCCTCGCGCTCGGCGCCCTCCACGCGGCGGAGGGCGACCTCCCGACCGCCCGCGCCTACGGCCGGGCGGCCCTCGCCGTGCAGGCCGACCTGGTCGCCGCGCTCGCCTCCCTGGCGGCCTGGGCGGAGGCCGAGGGCGATGCGGAGGAAGCGGACGCCCTGCTCGCCCGGGCCTACGAGCGCTCGGGGCGGCCGCTCTTCCTCGTCCGCCGGGCCTGGCTGTACGAGCGGCGCGGCGACCGCGTCCGGGCGCTCGAGCTCGCGGACGCGGCCGAGGCCCTCCTGCCCCTCGCCCACGCGGAGGCGGTGATCGAGCTGCTGCTCCTGCGGGGCGATCCCCGATCCCTGCACCTCGCCGCCGGGCTCGCCCGGATCGAGGCCGAGGAGCGGCCGACCGCGGCGCACCGGGCGCGCCTCGCGCGGGTGCTCGCGGCTCAGTCCGGCGAGCGGCGGTAGATCGCGAGCAGCGGCCGCTGGTCGGGGTGGCCCCGGACGATGTGCACCCTCTCGTACGCAGACAGCGCGCGCAGGCGCTCGTCCTCCGCGCCGCCGACGTAGACGACCGCGTAGTCCGCCGGCGGCCCGCCGCCGAAGTCGTCGGGGAAGCGATAGTCCGGCTCCTGGCCGGGGATGCGGAAGCGCAGGCGCGGCTCGGGCGCGAGATAGCGCAGCGGCCAGTACGTCCACCAGTCCTCGGCGTCGACGACGGTCGCCCCGGAGGTCTGGCGGCGCAACCAGTCGACGACCGCCACCCGGGGCTCCACGGGCCCGGTCAGGAAGGCGCGATGGACGGCGCGCGAGGTCGTCAGGCCGACCAGGCCGTGGTGGCAGAAGAGGCCGAGGAAGACGACCCCGAGCGCGAGCACGCCGCGCCGCAACCGCACGGCGCCGAGGCGTTCGATCGCGAGCAGCCCGAGGAGCTCCAGGGAGGGCGCGACCAGCCACAAGGCGTAGCGTTCCCGGTGGGGGGCGATGCTCGCGCAGCCCCCGATCAGGTAGAACAGGCACGCGCTCGCGAGCAGCGCCGCGGCCTGGCCGCCGATCCGCGCGCTCGCCCCGCGGCGCAGGGCGCCGATGGCCAGCCACAGCACCAGCGCCGCGCCGAGCACCCGGTGCAGCACCAGGCTGATCGCCGGGACCGTGCCGACCAGGTAGCGGTACACGGTCACCCCGGACAACAGGTCGAGCCACAGCAGGGGGAAGCGCCACAGCTCCGCGGGCCGCGCGAGCGGGTTCCCCCGCAGGCGCAGGGCGCTGCCGAGGTCGTCGACGATCACCAGCAGGCCGAGCAGCCCGACCGCGAGCAGAGCCGCGCCGAGCAGGAGCGCGCGGCCGCGAAGCTTCCGCCCGAGCCCCTGGACGAAGGGGAGGAGCAGGCAGGGCAGCAGGAAGACGTTGGTCGGGTGGATCACCAGGGCGCAGGCGAACACGAGCGCGCACGCGAGCGGCCGGTGCCGCCGCGCGAGGTAGAGGCACAGGAGGCAGGCGAGCACCGACTGGCAGGGGTCCCAGTAGATGCGCGAGTAGGCGAGCTGCAGGGGCAGGGTGGCGAACAGCACCCCGAAGGCCGCGCCGGCCACCCGCCCGTACAGCCGGGCGTACACCCACCAGGCGAGGGCGGCGGTCGCCACGCCCGACAGCGCCGCCACGCTCCGCGCGAGGGCGATCGAGGGCGGGAAGCCGAGGGCGTGCAGCAGCGCCGTCGGGGCGATGAAGAAGGGGCTCATCGGCCGGGCGCTGCCGGTGCGCCAGCGGGCGAAGTCGCCGCTCGCCGCGCGCAGCGCCTTCCAGCCGAAGTAGCCCTCGTCGCCGTTCAGCCCCGGCAGGTCCAGCCACAGAAAGCGCAGGGCGAAAGCGGCGCCGCACACCGCGACCGCGAGCCACAGGCCGCGCTCGGCCCGGGGCGTGGTCACGGACGGGTCCCGACGCAGGCGTACTGGCCGCCGAGGGGGAGCCCGCGCAGGCGCCGCTCGAGCGCGCGCAGCCGCGGTCCGCAGGCCCCCGGAGGGAAGAACATCAGGTACGCGCGGTCGATGGCCCCGAAGCCCGCGGCGTGCATCAGCCCCGCGCAGGCGTCCGCGTCGAGCAGCACCGCGTCGGCGTCGAGGGGTGTCGTCGCGACGATCAGCCGGGTCAGCGGGTTGTACGGGTTGTGCTCGAACACGACCAGCTTCCCGCCGGGCGCCAGCGCACGGCGCACCGCGGCGAGCAGGGCGGGGCGCGCGCGGGGCGGGACGTGGTGCAGCACCGCGCTGAGCACGACACAGTCGTACGGCCCGCCGGGGAGCGGCGCGTCGGGGGCGCTGGGGAACAGGGGGAAGCCCTCCCCGAGGCGCCGCGCGGCGGCCGCGAGCATCTTCCGCGAGGGGTCGCAGCCGGCGAGGGGCCCCCGATGGCCGCGTGCCCGGAGCAGCTCGAGCAGCATCCCGTCCCCGCAGCCGCAGTCGAGCAGCGCGGCGGAAGGGTCGAGCCGGGCCCGGAGCCAGTCGGCCTTGACCGCGATGAACTGCTCGGGGTGGCTCCCGAACAGCCGCTTGAGAGGATTCTCCAGACCTCCGGTGTAGTCCTCCGCGAAGGCGTCGAAGGGGCTAGGCATCGGCGGGCGCCGCCCGGCGCGGGGTCGGACGCAGGAGGCGTGGCGCCCCGAGCCGCAGGCGCATGCGCAGGAGCCCCTGCAGGTCCTCGAGCACGGTCGGCAGCACGTTGACCCGCGAGTCGAGGTCGTCCGTCCACTCGACCGGCAGCTCGAAGATGCGGAAGCCGTGGTGCTCGGCGAGCAGCAGCAGCTCGGTGTCGAAGAACCAGTTCTCGTTCTCGACCTCGGGCAGCAGCCGCCGCGCGACCTCGGTGCGGAGGCCCTTGAAGCCGCACTGGGCGTCGCTGAACCCGGTCCAGAACAGCCCCTTGATCAGCAGGTTGTAGCCCCGCGACAGGACCTCGCGGTACAGCCGCCGCTGGCGCACCTGGGCGGCCCGCAGCAGGCGCGAGCCGATCGCGATGTCGAAGCCGCAGGCGAGCCCGGCGAGCAGCAGGTTGAAGAAGCGCAGGTTGGTCGACAGGTCGACGTCCATGTAGCACACGATCGCTGCGCGGGAGCGCAGGAAGGCGGTGCGCAGGGCGAAGCCCCGGCCCTTGCGCTCGAGGCGCAGGAAGTCGATGCGCGGGTCGCGGGCGAGGCGGGCGGCGATGGCGGGGGTGCGATCAGAGGAGGCGTTGTCCGCGATGGTGATCGTCCAGGGCTGCGGGCAGGTCGCCACGAGGTGGGCGCGCAGGCGCTCGATGCTCGCCGCCAGGCAGGCCTCCTCGTTGTACACCGGGACGACGATCTCGACGCTCGAGTCCTGGCCCGAAACTCCTTGCATGAGGGACCCCGGCGGGGGGCCGCTGGCGGCGTCCTCGTCCGCCCCGCTACGCGTAGGGAGTCGTCCTCGATCCTCGCCACCGATCCCCCGGCGTGGCACCTTCTCTGGGGCCTCTCGGGCCAGGCCTCTCGGCGCGGGGTCGCGGGTCACGGCGGGCTACCGCAGGAGCGCGTGTTCGAGCCCGTGCAGCAGGGGCGGATGGCCGCCGCCGAGGGCCGGGGTCGCCGCCGCGAAGCGGACCAGCCCCTGCACGTACGCGATCGCGCCGCCGACGGCCTCTTCGAGGGTCTGCTGCCGCGCGAGCCGCGCGGCGATCGCGCTCGACAGGGTACAGCCGGTGCCGTGGAAGGGCCGGTCCCCCCGCTTGGGATGCGACCAGCTGCGCGGCGCAAGGCCCGGTTGCAGCAGCGTGTCGGTCACCGTCGCGCCGGTCCCATCGCCGCCGGTCAGCAGGGTCGCCGTCGGCTGCTCGAGCGCCCAGGCGTGCTGGCCGGTGACGTCCTCGCAGCCCGACAGCACGACGGCCTCGGGCAGGTTCGGGGTGATCAGCGTCGACAGGGGCAGGAGCAGCTCGCGGATCGCCGCCTCGGCCTCGGCGGCGAGCAGCCGGTGGCCGGTGCTCGCGACCATCACCGGGTCGAGCACGATCGGCACGTCGCGGCCGCGCAGCGCCGTCGCGACCGCCTCGACGTGGGCGGCGGTACCGAGCATGCCGATCTTGACCGCGCCGACCGGCAGGTCGTCGAACACCGCCTCGATCTGCGCGCGCACGCCGTCGACCGGGACCTCGTCGACGCGGCGCACGCCGCGGGTGTTCTGGGAGGTCAGGGCGGTGATCGCCGCCATGCCGAACACGCGGTGGGCCATGAAGGTCTTGAGGTCGGCCTGGATCCCGGCGCCGCCGCTGCTGTCCGAGCCGGCGATGGTCAGGGCTGTCCGAAGCGGAACCATGGTGTCCTCCGTGGGGCGGGCGTGCAGAGTAGCACGCGGCGGATGGCTTGCCCAGACCTGTGCGCCCGGATGCATCGCCAGCAGGTCGCCGCGAGGGCGCGCCGCGCGGGGCTACAGCCCGTGCCGCGCGATCCTGAGCCAGGCCCGCGGGCTCGTGACGTGCTCGAGCCGGGGGCAACGTCGCGCGGCGTCGAGCAGCGCGGGTCTGCGCAGCGTGTGCACCCTCCACATCGTGCGGAACAGCCGCACCGTGTGGCGCAGGCCGCGCTCGGAGCAGTCCGGCGGCAGCTCCGCGCGCTCTCTCCAGTACGCCCGGACCTGGCGCTTCGTCGCCCACCAGTAGTGGCGCCACAGGGGGAAGTCGACCAGCACGACGCAGTCGGCGCGGCGGAAGCGGGCGAGGATGGACTCCCACGGTCCCCAGCCGTCGATGATCCAGCGCGGTCCCGCGCTGACCTCGGCGAGCCGTCGCGTCGTGTCTGCGGACGGTCGCACCTCCCAGCCGGGCAGGAACTGGACCGCATCGACGTGCACCAGGGGGTGGCCGTAGCGGGCGGCGAGGGCGCGGGCGAGGGTGCTCTTCCCGCCGCCGCCGTTCCCTATCAGCGCGATGCGGTCGGGCACGGGGGAACCGCCCGCCAGGCGGCCAGGAGCTGCTCGACCCCGCGGGCGGCGTCGTCGATCAGGGCCTCGCTGCCCGGCAGGCCGCACACGGCCGAGACCCCCTGGGCGGCGATCAGCACGGTCGCGGCGAGGGCGGCAGGGTCGCAGTCGGCGCGCAGGATGCCGCCGTCGCGGGCGCGCTCGAAGGCCGCGCGCAGGGCGCGGGAGAGGATGGCGAGCTGCTCCGCCAGGATCACCCCGACCTCGTCGTCGCCGTAGTGGGTCACGGCGCTCTTCGTGATCAGGCAGGCGGCGCTGCGCGAGCGGCGCCGCCAGCCGGCGACCATACCGGTGACGCCTTCCAGCGGGGGCTCGGGCGCGGCGAGCCGGTCGAGCAGGGGCTGCAGCTCGCGGGCGATGTAGCGCTCGAGGACCTTGAGGAAGAAGCCGCGCTTGTCGCCGAAGAGCCGGTACAGGCTCTGGCGGCAGATGCCGAGGCGGTCGACGATCTCGGGCACCCGCACGCCCTCGAAGCCCCGCTCCTGGAAGAGCTGGGCGGCGGCGGTCAGGAGCTGGTCCTCATCGAATTTTCGTCGTCGTCCGGCGGCCATGGTTCCTCCTCTCCTCTGGCAGAGCATACACGAAAGCCCTTGCATTTTCAGAATCCTTGTTCTACCTTCCGGGAAGAATCAGAACGCGTGTTCTGAATGCCGGCGCCCCGCACCCCTTCGAGGAGATCCCCTTGGCTGCTGCACACCTGCTCTCCCCCTTCTCCCTCGGCGCTCTGTCGCTGCCCAACCGCGTCGTGCTCGCGCCCCTCACCCGGGGCAGGGCGGGCCCCGAGCGCATCCCGAACGAGCTGATGGCCACCTACTACGTGCAGCGCGCGAGCGCCGCCCTGCTGATCACCGAGGCGACCGTGGTCTCGGCCCAGGGCAACGGCTGGCTGCACACCCCGGGCATCTACACCGACGCCCAGACCGCCGGCTGGCGCCGGGTCACCGACGCGGTGCACGCCGCCGGCGGGCGCATCTTCCTCCAGCTCTGGCACTGTGGAAGGGCCTCGCACAGCGACTTCCACGACGGCGAGCTGCCGGTCGCGCCGTCCCCGATCGCGATCCCCGAGGGCGACATCCACACCCCGGCAGGCAAGAAGCCCTACGAGGTGCCGCGCGCCCTCGGCAGCGAGGAGCTCCCGGGCCTGATCGCCGACTACGCGAAGGCGGCCCGGCGGGCGAAGGAAGCGGGCTTCGACGGGGTCGAGATCCACTCCGCCAACGGCTACCTGCTCGACCAGTTCCTGCAGTCGAAGACCAACCGCCGCACCGACGCGTACGGCGGCTCCCTCGAGAAGCGCCTGCGGCTCCTGCGCGAGGTGCTCGAGGCGGTGACCGGGGTGTGGCCCGCCGACCGCGTCGGTGTGCGGCTGTCGCCGAACGGGAACTACAATGGCATGGGCTCGCCCGACTACCGCGCGACCTTCCTCGCCGCCGCGCGGCTGCTCGAGGGCTTCGGCCTCGCCTACCTGCACGTCGTCGACGGCCTCGGCTTCGGCTTTCACGAGCTCGGCGAGGCGATGACCCTCGACGACTTCCGCAAGGTGTTCTCCGGTCCGCTGCTCGGCTGCTGTGGCTACACGCAGGAGACGGCGGAAGCGGCGATCGCGCGCGGCTCCGCCGACCTGATCGCCTTCGGCCGGCCCTACATCAGCAACCCCGACCTGGTCGAGCGCTTCGCCGCCGGCGCGCCGCTCAATCCGCCGGCCGACGCCGCGACCTGGTTCTCCCCGGGGCCGGCAGGCTACACCGACTACCCGGCGCTCGCCGCGGCCTGAGGAGGGAGGCGACGGGCCCTGCTGCGGACCTGGATGCCGCACATCCCGAGCACTTCGAGCCGGTTGCGCCGCTCCCCTGCGGAGGACTACTTCTCGCGCAGCGCCTCGTAGTGGTTCCCGCCGGTGAAGTAGACGTGGACCGGAGGGTTGGCGGCCAACGGCGCGAACAGACCGACGTCGTGGACGTGGTGGACCTGGCCGTCGAAGTGCGGCGCGTGGACGAAGAGCGAGCGCCGCAGCGCACGGCTCAGGGCGATCAGCTCCGGGCCGCCGCCGTAGTGGGACACGTCTCCTGCGTGCGCAGCGGGCGTGGCCATGCGGTCGAAATAGGCCTCTGCGTCTTCCCCGAGGGTGTCGTCATTGAAGACCGCCGGGTGGGCGCGCATGTGGGAGACCGCCATCGTCCGGTAGGTCTGGTGCTGGCTCTCATCGGTTTCGATCACCTGCGCGATCGCGCGGAACAGGCAGTTCCCGTCGCCGACGACCGGCTCGAGGTCGAAGTCATCCCCCAGGGACTCGAGGACCGCGTCGTTCTTCTGCGCGAACATCTTCAAGAGCGCGCTGAAGTCAACCTGGTCGGCCGCCGCCTCGATGTAGGCGATGTTGTCGCAGGTCAGGTCGCCCTTCTGGACCGGCTCCCACAGCGGGCCGAGCGCGCTCGTCGCCGTCGGGTTGAGCCATCGCTCCCCGACGGTACCGACCCAGAAGGGGGGCCCGGCGTCGACCTTCGCGAGCGTGTCGAAGGTCGCGAGCCCGACGGGACCGATCGTGTACAGCAGGCTGGCCCGTTTTCTCTCCTGCAGCAGCGCGCGCAGCGCGCCGGAAGGGTGTCCGAAGCGCTCGATCACCTCCTCGACAGCGGGGCTGTAGCGGAAGGCGCCGTACAGCTCGTCCTGCAGGTAGGCGTGGGCCGTGCACGACTTCAGTCCCGCCGCGATCGGCGGGGACTCTTGCGCGCACGCCGTCTGGCTCATCGGACCGAGGGAGTCGACGAGCTTGTACTGATCGAGACTGCCGACCATCTGCGGTCCGCTGGCTGCGAAGCGCACACCGAAGTAGTCCTGTCCACAGCTGTAGACCGCGAGCTCCTGCGACAGGTGCGGTCCGCGCATCAGGCTGAAGGTTTCGCACTTGTCGAGGATCTTCGCCGGATACAGGTTCTCCTTGCGGTACTTGTTGAGCTCCCAGGGGTTGGCGTGCAGGAAGCAGATGCTGCGCAGCCCGGGCAGATTCTCGTAGTCGGGGATCAACTCCTGGATCGCGTAGGGGAGCGGCACGCTCGGCGTCGCATCGATGTGCCAGACGATCAGCCACTCCGGATCTTCCTCCGCCGAACAGGTCACCCCGCCCGCACAGGCGCTGATTCCGACGGTGATCGCCGCCTCGAGGACGATGTGCCGGGGGCGCAGATCGAAGACGTTCCAGCCAGACTTGCTGGCGCTGGTGTCTTTCTCGAGGATCGTGTCGTACGCGGTGAAGCGCGTCGGCGTGAGCCGCTCGACCTTGTTCCCCGTCCAGTCCTCGTGGACGATGAACGCCCCGCGGTCCTTGCCGCAAGCGTACAGGGCCTGGGCGACATAGCGGCCCTTCACCCTCTGGCAGACCAGCACGCTCGCCCAGGAGGTCGAAGCGTAGAAGGCCTCTCCGCGCTGGAAGAAACCGGTGTCGACGTTGTCGTTGTGCCGCGGCATGGCAGGCGTGACCAGCGCGTCCCGTGCCACCTTCGACATGATCCCGACCGTCGGATCACCCGCCCACGGCTCGCCTTCCTCGGTGGGCGGGACGTCCGCGCGCGGCGTGACCGCCACACAGCCGAGCGCGCTGATGCTGCGCATGTCGGTGTGCAACATCGCGAAGCGCTGCGTCTGGATGTACCCGTACATCGCCGCGTCCCAGGGATGGAGCACGCTGAAGCAGGTCCACGCCGCGGGCGCCGTCTCGTCTCCCTCGATGCCGAGGCGGAGGAGATAGGGCGAGCCCTTCCAGCTCACGGCGTCGAGAGGACCGAGGAACTCCCCCGCAGCGAGGCTGACCACCAGCTCGGTACAGTCGCGGTCGTCGGCGTCCTTCCGCGGCGCGCTGCTCTCGATCACCTTGCCGAGCGCCTCGTGATGGATGACGCCGCGGGCGACCTCCGCTCCGGCTCGATCGAGGATGGTCAGGGAGAGAGGCCGCCAGCTCCGGAACACCAACGTCATCCGCAGCTCGGCGGGCTTCGGTTTCCCCTTCGCGTCGATCGGCAGGACGAAGGGCTCGCGGAACGCGACGCTCAGCTCGTCATCGCGGGTGATCACGTGGAGGTTGTCGACATCGACTACCGCTGGCCCGAAGCTGAAGCTCTGGCTCCGTGCCTTCCCCGCGTGCAGGCTGACCGCGAGCACGGCTGGCTCCTGGTCGGAGAGCTTCGACTTCGAGCCGAGGCCGACGAAGAATTTTCCGATGGCCTTGATGATTTTCTGTTGGGGACGGGTCACGCCGTACTGGGCGTGGAAGATCGGCGGGACGAAGATCTGCACAGGGAGCCTCCGTGCTCAGCAGCCGTGGATCTGGACGAGGGCCTCGCCGGTCCGCGGGCTCGGCTCGCCGAGCGCCTCGCTCTTCGCCAGCTCGCCGACGCTGAGCTGAAAGCTCGCCAGCGCGGCCGCAACGCTGGCCGCGGCGCCGTCCATCGGGCCGTCGTAGAAGCCGAGGTTGCGCAGCCGTTGCTGCATCCCGAGCACCTCGCCGACCGGCGCGAGCTGCTGGAAGACCAGCTCGTACTCGGCGGCAGGCCAGCCGTCCACCGCCTCGAATACCAGCCGCCCTGCCCGCGAGGTCGCCGGCAGCCGGCACTGCAGGAGGCCCTGGCCGTCGGTTGTTCCCGTGTGCGGCGTGCCGTCGACGTGCAGCACGTAGTCGGCGCCCCTGCGCGGACGGCCGTCGCTGACGATCTCGAGGCAGATGGTCTCCATGCGCGGTGGGCGCGGGAGGGTCAAGCGGTACTTCTGGCCCCCCCGGAGGTTGTCCACCGAGTGGGAGTCCAGAACCAGTCGCACCGTCGTCTTGTTCGGTTCCACCATCGGCACCTCCGTCGCTTGTGGAGGATACCGTCCGCGCGTCTGCCCGCAAGCCGCTGACGGGATCGACACGGCGCCGGGCTTCGACGGCGGTCGCTCAGCTCCAGGCGACGAGGTGGGCGCGGTGGCGGGCCGTGCCCAGCGGCGCCCTCCGGAACGAGAGTCCGAGCGAGGCCCCGCTCGTGCTTCGTCAGGTCGTGTACGCCTGTGCGGCGCGGCACGCATCGATGGCCGGGGACGGCACCGGGACGGAGATTGACCGGGGGTCCCCGGTGCAGTACCCTCGCGGCACCTGCTACGCGAGTTGTGTCTTGAGCGATAAAGCCCTTGAGGGCAAGCAGTTCGGGGCCTTCATCCGGGTCCTGGTGGGCGGAGGAATCGTCCCTCGCCGCGCCGCGGGCGAGCCGTGATCACGCCGGGCAAGGGGATCTCGTCCCCGGCGCGCAGGGCGGCCGTCGCGGCCCTGGCCGGGATCTGTATCGGCCTGGCCCTGCTGCCAATGCTCGGCCGCGGGATCGACATCACCGATCACGGTTTCGTCCTGACGTCGCAGCGCGGCTACTTCGCGGGCGATCCCGCCTACCGCACCTCGCTGACCTGGCTGTCGCGGCTCATCGGGGGGGCCTGGCTCGCGCTGCTCGGGGATCCCGGGCTGTACGGCGCCCGCCTCGGCTACGTGCTGACGATCGCGCTGACGGCGGCGGTGGCGGGCGCGATCCTGTCCGGCCGGTTCGGGTTCCGCCAGACCCTGCTCGCGGTCGGGCTCGCGGCGCTGGTGAGCATCCGCTTCCGCTACCGCACCATCGACTACAACTGCCTGCCGCTGCTGTTCCTGATGGCCGCCGGCGGCTTGTCTCTCGCCGCCCTGCCGCGGCATGTGGGCCCACGGCGTCAGGCCCTGTACAGCCTGGGCGCGGGCGTGCTGTACGCGCTGGCGATGCTCGCGCGGTTTCCCCTGATCCTGGCGCTGGCCGTCCCCTGGCTGCTCGGCCTGTCGCGCGCCTGGGCGGACCGGGCGCGGTGGAAGCCGGCGCTGCGGGCCAGCCTGCTCACCATGGCCGGGGTCTTCCTCGGGGTGGGTCTCGGTCTCGTCTGGCTGGCCGTCAACGACCGGCTCGAAGGGTACCCGTCGGTGTTCTTCAGCCGCAGCGGGCCGTCGTCCTCCCACAGCACCGGCACGCTCCTGAGCGTCTACCTCCGGGACCTCCGTCTGTTGCTCGAGCACGGCCTCATCTTCGTCTGCCCCCTCGGGCTCGGGGCGCTGCTGCTCGCGCGCCGGGCGCCGCGCTCCCGGTGGCCGGTGCTGCTGTTCGCGGCGGTGGCGCTGGCGGTGTTCGCGTACGCGGGGCACGGGCTCTCCTTCTACGTCCTCTTCGGCAGCGCGGTCAGCACGCTCAGCGGCCTGCTCGTCCTCGCCGCGGGGCTGTGCTTCGTCGTGGCCGGGCGGGGGCGTGAGGCGGTGCCCGCGCTCCCGGCGCGGGACCGGGAGCTGATCCTGCTCGCGATGCTCGTGCCCCCTCTGACGATGGCGGGGTCCGACAACGGCTTCCCGCTGATGCAACACGCGCTCTGGCTCTGCGTTCCGGTCGTTCTCGCCTACCTGCCCCGCACCGTCGCGGCTCTGCTGCCGGCCGGCTTCGTGCGCGTCGAGGCGCTGCGTCCCTACCTCGCGGTCGTCGCGGGGGGCGTCGCCTGCCTGTGCCTCGCCGCGTACGTCTTCTCGCCCTACCGGGACCTCGCCGACCCGACCGCGCTGACGTTCGCCTTCGACCATCCACGGCTCGCCGGCATCACCACGTCGGAGACCCGGCGGGACGCGCTCGACGAGCTGTTCGTCGAAGTCGAGAGGCGGACGCAGCCGGGGGATCGGATCATCACCTTCAACGGCCTGCCGCTGGTCTACTACGTCACGCGTACCTGGCCTGTGCGGGGGGTCTCCTGGTGGATGATCGGCGATCCGGAGAAGATCGAGGCGGACTTCGAAGAGCTCGCGCGCGAGCAGCGCTTCCCCCTGATCGCCCTGTCCCTCACCCGCACCCGCGACTGGGACTGGCCCTCGAGCGAGGAGCGCGCGCTGCCTCGGCGGGAACGCGCGCAGCTGGCCGTGCTCGAGCGCTTCGTGCGGACGCACGGCTACCGCGTGGTGTGGTCGAACGCCTGCTTCCGCATCCTGGAGCGCGCTCGCTAGGCGCTGCCGAGGCCGGGAACCGCGTCGCGACTTCTGGCATACTGTAGCCCCCGCCCTGGAGGTCTTCGATGTCCCGCTGGCGTAGCCCTGCACGCGCCCACCGCCGGCTGCTGCTCGCGGTCGGTCTCCTGCTGCCGCAGCTCTGGCTGACCGCGCCGGCGCTGTTCCAGGGGCGGCTGATGATCCCGCTCGACCTGCTCGCCCTGCCCGGCGTCTACCTCCCGCCGGCCGCGGGCAACCCCGTGCCGTACGACCACACGCTCAGCGACCAGGTGCTGTCCTTCGAGCCGCGCCGCCGCTTCGTCGTCGAGGAGGTGCGCAGCGGGCGGCTGCCGTTCTGGTGCCCGCACTGGTATGCCGGCGCGCCGGTGCTGTACGACGCGATGTACTCGCCCTTCCGGCTGCCGCGCTACCTGCTCGACAGCCCGCGGGCGCTGCCCCTGCGGGAGTTCCTGCGCGCGCTGCTGCTCGGCATCGGCGGCTACCTGTTCTTCCGGCGCGTGCTGCGCGCGGGGCCCTGGCCGGCGCTGGTCGGGGCCTGGGCGCTGCCGCTCGGCGGCTACTTCGTGCTCTGGCAGGGCTACCCGAAGGTCTACGTCGCCGCGTACTTCCCGCTGCTGCTCCTGCTGGTCGAGCGCACGGTGCGCAAGCCGCTGTCCGGGAGCGCCGGGGGCGTCGCGCTGGTCACGGCGCTGTGCATCCTCGGCGCATCCCTCAACGCCGCCGGTCAGGCGCTGCTCGCGAGCGGGCTGTGCGGGCTGGTCTGGGCGCTGCGCGCGGCCTGGCGCCGCCGGTCCGCGCGGCGCCTGGCGGGGACGCTGATGCTGCTCGGCTGCGCGTGGGGTGCCGGCTTCGCCATCGCCTCGCCCTGGCTGCTGCCGCTGGTCCGCTACCAGGCGCGCGGCACGCGCATCCAGGTCCGGCGCGCCGGCGGGGAGGAGCGCCCGCCGGTCGGGCTGAAGGCGCTGCCGGCCGTGCTGTTCCCCGACATCTACGGGCGCGACGCGCGCGGCTCGGTGCGGCTGGCGCCGGACATCCAGCTCGAGAGCTCCTCGACCGCCTACGCGGGCTGTCTGCTCGCCCTGTGCCTGGCGCCGTGCGCCTTCGCCCGGCGGCGCTGGCTCGCCACGGGCTTCGCCGCGCTCGCGCTGCTCGGGGTCGCCTGGGTGGCGGACCTGCCACCCGTCGTGCAGCTCCTGCGGCTCCCGGGGTTACGGCTGCTCAGCTACAGCCGCTTCACCTTCCTGACCGGCTTCAGCATCGTCGCCCTCGCGGTGCTCGGGCTCGACAACCTGCGGGCGGGCTACGTGCTGCGGCGGCGCTGGCTGCCGGTCCTGCTGCTCCTGCTCGCCGGGGTCGCCGCCGGGCTGCTCAGCTCCACCCTGCCGCCGCTCGCCGAGCAGGAGGCGAGCGCTCGGCTGGCGGCCGGCTGGCCGGTGCGCGGACTGGAGAGCCCGGCGGCGATCGCGCGGCTCGTCGACAGCGTGCGCTGGACGGCCCTGACCGGGCTCGGCTGGTGCCTGCTCGCGGTCGGCTTCTGGACGCTGCTGCGGCGGCGCTGGGCCGTGCCGCTGTTCGTCGTGTTGAGCTTCGTCGAGCTCGCGCTGTTCCTGCCCGGCCGCCAGCCGCCGCAGCCCGCGGAGTGGTACTACCCGCCCCTGCCGGTGCTCGAGCGGGTGCGGGAAGCCGGCGGGCGCGCCCTCGGCGTCGGCTGCCTGCCGGCGAACCTGCTCTTGCTGCACGGGATCGACGACCCGCGCGGCTACGACGGCTTCGACCCCGCCGACTACGTGCGCCTGCTCGACCTCTGCGCCGACCCGGCGAGCCGCTCGCCCGGCTACGCGCGCACCCAGGGCTTCCGCCCGCGGCTGCGGGAGGTCGACGGACGGCTCGATGTCCTGCCCTTCGTCGACCTGCTCGGCGTGCGCTCCCTGCTGTTCCGCCAACGGCCGGCGGACACGACGGCGGTCGCGCTCGGGGGCTACTGGCTGGTCACCAACCCCGAGGCCCTGCCCCGGGCCTTCGTGCCGACCCGGGTCGCGCTGGAGGCGGACCGCGCGCGCCGCGAGGAGCGCCTGGCTTCGTGGGAATTCGAGCCCTCCCGGCTCGCCCTGGTCGAGCAGCCTCTCGCCCTGCCCGACTCCTGCGTCGGCACCGCCCGGGTCGTCGAGGAGCTGCCGGCGGAGCTGGTGCTCGAGGCGGAGCTCGCGACCGACGGCCTGGTCGTCCTCGCCGACCGCTGGGAGGTCGGCTGGTCGGCGGAGGTCGACGGCGTCGAGGTGCCGGTGCTGCGGGTCGACGGCGTGCTGCGCGGGGTCGCGCTGCCGGCGGGCTCGCACCGGATCGTGATGCGCTACTGGCCGGACGGCCTCACGCCGGGTCTGTGGGCGCTGCTGGTCGGGGGTCTGCTGGTCCTGGGCTGGGAGCTTCTGCGCTGGCGGCTGCGTCCTCCGCCAGCTCCAGCACCTCCGGCGCCGGCCCGCCCCGCAGCTGATGGCGGAGGCTGACGAGCAGCTCGCCGACCACCCCGAGCCCGACGAGCAGCGCGCCGACCAGGCCCGCGCCGTGGGCGCCGAGCGCGGCCGCGAAGGCCCCGGACCAGCCCTTCCAGGCCGCCGCGCCGGCGTATCCCGCCAGGCCGGCGGCGAGCAGCAGGCAGACGAGCGCCCAGCCGCCGAAGAAGCGCAGGGGCTTGTCGCGGGTCGCGAAGTACAGCTTGATGCCGACGATGTCGAAGACCATCGCCCACACCCGCGCCCAGCCGAGCTTCCCGAACTTCGAGCGGCCGCTGTGGCGCGGATGCCAGTTCGTCGGCACCTCGCCGCAGCGGAAGCCCTGGGCCGCCCACACCATCACGAGGAAGCGATGCCAGTCGCTGCGCAGCGGCAGCTCGCGCAGGCAGGCGCGGCGGAACATCTTGATCCAGTTCATGTCGTGCAGGTCGACGCCGAACAGCCAGCGCCCGAGCGCGTTGTACACCCGGGAGGTCAGCACCTTGCCGTCCCCGCGGCCCTGCCGCCAGCCGCACACCACGTCCCACTCCGGGTGTTCGCGCAGGCCGTGGTAGAGCTTGGGGATGTCCTCCTCCGGATCGCTCTCCAGGTCGGCCGGGATCCACAGGATCGCCGCGCCGCGGGCGGCCGCGAAGCCGGTGCACATCACCCGCGTCAGGCCCTGCCGGCGCCGGTGGCGCAGGACGTTGACGCGCGGCTCGGCGCGGGCCGCCGCCGTCATCGCCGTCAGGGTCCCGTCGGTGCTGCCGTCGTCGATCAGGACCAGCTCCCAGGAGACCTCGGCCAGGGCGCAGCCCCGCGCGACCTTCTCGACGAGCAGCGGGATGTTCGCCTCCTCGTTCATCGCGGGCACGACCACGCTCAGCTCTGGCTGCACCTCACCTCCCCTCGTCGGCGAGGGTCAGCACGCCGAGCACGCTGGCGGCGTGCTCGGGGCCGGTCAGGCAGCTCGCCCGGCCGCGCACGCAGTCGACGAAGTGCTCGATCTCGACCCGCAGGGGCTCCCGCGCCTCGATGCGCGGCAGCAGCACGTCGCCGGAGCGGTAGTCGAAGCGGATGTGCCCCGGCCGGTCGAAGTCCATGCGCTGGCCGAGCACGGCGCGGGGCTCGACGCCCTTGTCGTAGATCGCGATCTTGTGGACGTCGATGTCGTCGTACACGACCATCTTCTTCGACCCGACCACGGTCATCGTGCGCGTCTTGAGAGGGTCGAGCCAGCTGACGTGGATGTGGGCCATCGTCTTGTGCGGATAGGTGACGTGCAGGAAGGTCACGTCGTCGATGCCGTCCTGGATGTAGGCCATGCCCCAACGGCGCGCGGCGACCGGCTGCGGGTAGTCGAGCAGGTACTGGATGATGCTGATGTCGTGCGGCGCGAAGTTCCACAGCGCGTCGACATCGGAGCGGACCCGCCCGAGGTTGACGCGCTGGCTGGTGATGTAGCGGACGGTGCCGAGGGTCCCGCTGTCGACCAGCTCTTTCAGGAAGCGCACCGCGTTGTTGTACAGGAAGGTGTCGCCGACCATCGCGACCCGCCCGGCCGCCTGCGCCAGCCGCTGGATGGTCCGCACCTCCTCGACCGAGCGCGCCATCGGCTTCTCGACCAGGACGTGCTTGCCCGCCTCGAGGGCGCGGCACACCAGCGGGAAGTGGGTCGCGACCGGGGTCGCGATCACGACCGCCTCGACCGTCGGGTCGTCGAGCACATCCCCGGCCTCGGCCGAGGTCCGCACCGCCGGATAGAGGGCGCGCACGAAGGCCTGGCGCTCGGCGGAGCGGTCGACCGCGCACACCACCTGGACCTCGGCGTGCATCACGAGGTTGCGCAGCAGGTTCGGGCCCCAGTACCCGACCCCGATCTGGGCGACGCGCAGGCGCTCAGGCATGCTCCGCGCTCCCGCACAGCGCGGCGAGGGCGGCCGCGACGTAGGCGATGTCGTCGTCGTCGAGGTGCTCGCCGATCGGCAGGCTGAGCAGGCCGTCGGCGCTCTCGTGGGCGAACAGCGGCTCGTCCGCCTGGCCGGCGAAGGCGAAGCACGGCATCCGGGTCAGCGGCGTCGGGTAGTGGATGCCGGTCGCGATGCCCCGCTCCTTGAGGCCCGCGCGCACCCGGTCGCGGTCCGCGACCCGCACGACGAACAGGTGGTAGACCGGCTCGACGTCGGCATCCTCGACGGGCAGCTCGAGCCCCGCGAGCCCCTCGAGCTCCGCCCGGTAGCGCGCGGCGAGCGCGCGGCGGCGCGCGTTCCAGGCGGCGAGGTGGGGGAGCTTGGCGGAGAGCACGGCCGCCTGCAGGCCGTCGAGGCGGGAGTTCCGCCCGAGCCGCCGGTGCTCGTACTTGACGACCGAGCCGTGGTTGCGGATCAGCCGGCAGCGCTCGGCCAGCGCGGCGTCGGCGGTCACGATCGCGCCGGCGTCGCCGTAGGCGCCGAGGTTCTTGCCCGGGTAGAAGCTGAAGGTGCCGGCGACCCCGAAGGAGCCGACCGGCTGCCCCCCGCGCCGGGCCCCGTGGGCCTGCGCCGCGTCCTCGACCACGGCGAGCCCGTGGCGTTCCGCCAGGGCGCCGATGGCGGCCATGTCCGCCGGCTGCCCGTACAGGTGCACGGGCAGGATGGCGCGGGTGCGCGGGGTGATCCGCCGGGCGGCGTCGTCGGGATCGAGGGTGTAGGTCCCCGGCCGGCAGTCGCAGAACACCGGCCGCAGGCCCGCCCGGACGACCGCCTCGGCGCTGGCGATGAAGGTGTTCGCGGGGACGATGACCTCCGCCTCCGCCGGCAGCTCGAGCGCCTCGAACACGATCTCGAGCGCGTCGGTGCCGTTGCCGACGCCGACACAGTGCGGCAGCCCGCTGAAGGCGGCGAACTCCTGCTCGAAGGCGCGCACGTACGGGCTGTGGACGAAGGCGGTGTCCGCGATCACGGCGGCGAGCGCGGCGTCGATGGCCGGCTGCAGGGAACGGTACTGGGAGGCCAGGTCGAGGAAGGGCACGGTCCGCGGCATCATTCTCCCGTTCGCTCGACGTCTCGAGCACGGCGCAGGGCGACGGCAGCGCGTCGCGGGAAGCCGAGCGGCCGTCGAACAGACGCCGCAGCTCGGCACCATGATACACGAACGTCGTCCCCTCCTCCATCCGCTCGCCTGCAGAGCGACGGCAGGGGAGGAAGCACGCGGACGCAGCTGGGCGCCCGCCGCGCCACCGCCGTGCAATCGACGCGGCGATCGACTACTCTCCGGCTCGGCAGGGGAGCCGGCGAGAGGAGGAGACCGTGGACTACTTCGCCCACCAGACCGCCGTGATCGACGACGGCGCCGTGATCGGCAAGGGCACGAAGATCTGGCACTTCAGCCACGTGATGCCCGAGGCCCGCATCGGCGAGCGCTGCAGCTTCGGGCAGAACTGCTACGTCGGGCCGCGGGTCGTGATCGGCGACGGGGTCAAGGTCCAGAACAACGTGTCGCTGTACGAGGGCGCG
Organism: bacterium; assembly: GCA_030428695.1. The sequence continues at coordinate 6,175 of JAUIEM010000089.1, read as the reverse complement.
ATCCTCGAGGACGAGGTCTTCTGCGGACCGAGCACGGTCTTCACCAACGTCCGCACCCCGCGCTCGGGCACCCCACGCAACAGCGCGGAGCACTTCGCCCCGACGCGGCTGCGGCACGGCGCGAGCATCGGCGCCAACGCGACCATCGTGTGCGGCGTGACGGTCGGCCGCTACGCCTTCGTCGCCGCCGGCGCCGTCGTCACCCGGGATGTGCCGGACCACGCGCTGGTCGCCGGCGTCCCGGCCCGCCGCATCGGCTGGGCCTGCGTGTGCGGGCTGACCCTGCGCTTCGTCGAAGGCGCGGCACACTGCGCCTGCGGGCGCGGCTTCCAGGAGCGCGACGGCAGCGTGCGCGCGCTCGAGGAGGCGGCGCCCGGCACGCCTCCGGCGCCGGTGCCGGCGCTCGACATCCGGGCCGAGATCGCGCCCCTCCTGCCCGCCCTTCGCGAAGCCTGCGAGCGCGTGATCGCGTCGGGCGGCTACGTGCTCGGGCCCGAGGTGCAGGCCTTCGAGGAGGAGGCGGCGGCCTACCTCGGCTGCGCCCACGCGGTCGGCCTGAACTCCGGCACCGACGCGCTGATCATCGGCCTGCGGGTGCTCGGCATCGGGCCCGGCGACGAGGTGATCACCAGCCCGTTCTCGTACGTCGCGACCTCCGAGGCCATCGACCTGGTCGGCGCGACGCCGGTCTTCGTCGACATCGAGGAGGACGGCTTCAACCTCGACCCCGCCCTGGTCGAGGCGGCGATCACCGAGCGCACCCGGGCGCTGGTCCCGGTCCACCTGTTCGGCTGTCCCGCCGCGATGGACCCGCTGCTCGCCATCGCCGAGCGCCACGGGCTCAAGGTGCTCGAGGACACCGCCCAGGCCTTCGGCGGCTCGTTCGGCACCCGCAAGCTCGGCACCCTCGGCGAGGTCGGCGCCTACAGCTTCTACCCGACCAAGAACCTCGGCGGCTTCGGTGACGGCGGCCTGCTCGCGACCGACGACCCCGCGCTCGCCGCCCACGCGCGCCGCCTGCGGCAGCACGGAGCCGACGTCAGGTACCACAACACCGAGCTCGGCTACAACTCCCGGCTCGACGCCCTGCAGGCCGCGCTGCTGCGGGTCAAGCTGCCCCACGTCGAGGCCTGGAACGCCCGCCGCCGGGCGAGCGCGGCCGCCTTCCGCGAGGGCCTCGCCGGGGTCGCGGGCCTGACACTGCCGCGGGACCTGCCCGGCCACGTCTACAACCAGTTCACCGTGCGCATCGCCGGCGGCTTGCGGGACCCGGTGCGCGCGCGGCTGCAGGAGCGGGGCATCGGCACGATGGTGTACTACCCCGTGCCGCTGCATCGGCTCCCGCTCTACGCCCACCTCGATGTCGCGCTGCCGCGCGCCGAGGCGGCCGCCGACGAGGTGCTGAGCCTGCCCCTCGGCAGCCAGCTCTCCGCGGCCGACGCCGCGCGGGTGTGCGCCGCCCTGCGGGACGCGCTGCTGACCTCAGCGTAGGTTCTGTCCCGCAACGGAGGTCAGTTCCCCCTTTCCGGGGGTAGGGGCGGGGTTTACCCCCGCCTGCGGGATGGGCAGCGAACGGAGATTGACCCCACGCGTCGGGTACAGTACCCTCGCCTCCACTGCCTGCTATGCGAGCCGCGCCTTGAGCGATAAAGCCCCCAAGGGCAATCAGTTCGGGACCTTCGGCGGGGTCTTCACCCCGTCGATCCTGACCATCCTCGGCGTGATCATGTTCATGCGCGCCGGCTTCGTCACGGGCCAGGCCGGCATCCTCGGCGCGATCGTCATCCTCTGCATCGCCAAGGCGATCACCTTCTTCACCGGCCTGTCGATCGCCGCGATCTCGACCAACGCCCCGGTCAAGGGCGGCGGCGCGTACTTCCTGATCTCGCGCTCGCTCGGCCAGGAGTCGGGCGGGGCGATCGGGCTGACGCTGTACCTCGCCCAGGCCTTCTCGGTGCCGTTCTACATCCTCGGCTTCTGCGAGGCGCTCGTCGCCAGCTTCCCCGAGCTGAGCCCCTACTTCATGGTGTTGACCTTCGCGACCGCCTGCGCGCTGTTCGTGATCAACCTGTTCGGGGCGGGCTGGGCGCTGAAGGTGCAGTACCTGATCCTCGCCGTGCTCGTGCTCGCGATGATCGCCTTCCTCGGCGGGGCGATCGCGGGCTGGGAGGCCGAGACCTTCCAGTCGAACTGGAAGCCCGACTACACCGAGGGGCACAACTTCTGGATCATCTTCGCGATCTACTTCCCGGCGGTGACCGGCATCATGGCCGGCGTGAACATGTCCGGCGACCTCAAGGATCCGTCCCGCTCGATCCCGAGCGGCACCCTGGCGGCGATCGCGGTCGGCTTCCTCGTCTACCTCCTCGAGGCGATCCTGTGCGGCGGGGCGCTGGCGCGGGAGGACCTGATCGCGCGGCCCTACGAGAGCCTGCTCGAGCTAGCTCTGTTCAACGCGGGCTTCCTGGTCGTCGCGGGGGTCTTCGCGGCGACCCTGTCGAGCGCGATGGGCTCCTTCATGGGCGCGCCGCGCATCCTGCAGGCGCTCTCCCGCGACGACATCTTCCGCCGGCTGCGCCCCTTCGCGGTCGGCTCCGCGCGCGGGGACGAGCCGATCCGGGGGCTGATGCTGACCTTCGTGATCACCCTGCTCGTGCTCGGCTTCGCGGGGAACTCGGCGGGCGGCGGGGCCCTGAACCTGGTCGCCTCGATCCTGACGATGTTCTTCCTGTACACCTACGGCATCACGAACATCGCCTGCTTCCTCGAGACGATCGCGCGCAACCCGTCGTTCCGGCCGCGCTTCCGCTTCTTCCACTGGACCTCCGCCCTGATCGGCGCCTTCGGCTGTATCGCGGCGGCCTTCCTGATCGACTGGATCTCGGCGCTGGTCGCCCTCGCGGTGATCGTCGGCCTGTACTACTACGTCTCGCGCAGCGTGCTGAGCTCGACCTTCGGCGACGTGCGGCGCGGCTTCTACTACTCCCGGGTGCGCGAGAACCTGCTGCGCCTCGCCTCCGCGCCGCCCGACCCGAAGAACTGGCGGCCGACCACCCTGGTCCTGACCGGCAACCCCCACACCCGGCTCGCCCTGACCCAGTACGCGGTGTGGCTCGAGAGCGGGCGCGGGGTCGTGACCCTGGCCGAGGTCGTGATCGGCAGCGTGCACACGATGCACGCCGCCCGCGACGAGGCGCTGAAGCGGCTGAAGACGTTCATCGACGACAACGAGCTCGCCGCCTTCCCGGAGGTCGTGCTCGCGAGCGATTTCGACACCGGTCTGGCCGGCATGCTGCAGTGCCACTCGATCGGGCCGCTCAAGCCCAACCTCGTGATGCTCGGCTGGTCGCGGAACCTCGACACGGCCGAGGCCTACGTCAACCACCTCGCGCTCGCCAAGGAGCTCGGGATCAGCATCCTGCTCACCCGTGACACCGGGCTTCCCGACCTCGAGCGCGACAAGCGCATCGACATCTGGTGGCGCGGCCGCGCCAACGGCTCGCTGATGGTGCTGCTCGCCTACATGTTGAAGCTCAACCACGGCTGGCGCTCGGCCCGCCTGCGCATCCTGCGCCTGGTCGGCGAGGGCGCGGAGCGCGGCGCCGCCGAGACCGAGCTGCGCGGCCTGGTCGGCGCGGCCCGCATCGACGCGGAGATCGAGGTGCTGGTCTCGCATACCTCGTTCCCGGACATCCTCCACGAGCAGTCCGCCGACGCGACCCTGGTGCTGATGGGCTTCGCGGTGCCCGAGCCGGGCCAGGCGGAGTCCTTCCTGCGCTCCTACAACCAGCTGATCGACGGCCTGCCGACCACGATGCTGATCTCCTCGAACGGGCAGGCGGACCTGCTGGCGTGAGGCGGAACCGCTACCGCGCCGCCCTCGCCGCCCTGGTCGTGGCCGGCGCGGTCCTGCGCGTGTTGGCGGCGCGCGGGGAGCTGTGGCTCGACGAGGTCTGGTCCTTCGAGCGGGCCCGCGGGCTGACCGGGCTGTGGCAGGTCTTCAGCCTGCACCACGACAACAACCACCACCTCAACACCCTGTGGCTCGCGCTCTGGGAACCGACCGCGCCGGCCCTCTTGCTGCGCCTGCCCGCGGTGTTGGCCGGCACCGCCAGCGTTTGGCTCGCGGCCCTGTGCCTCGAGCCGCGGGGGCGGGCGGCGGCGCTGTGGGGGGCGGGGCTGGTCGCCAGCAACGGGCTGCTCGTGCTGCTCGGCTCGGAGGCGCGGGGCTACGGGCTCGCGGTCTGCCTCGGCCTGCTCGCCCTGGTCGCGCTGCAGCGCTTCCTCGCCCGCGGCGGCGCGGGCGCCGCGGCGCTGTTCGTGCTCGCCGCGGTGCTCGGCCCGCTCGCCCACCTCAGCGTGCTGTACCTGCTCGCGGCCTGTGGCGTGTGGGCGGCCTGGGTGCTGCTGCGGCGGGGGAGCCCGCTGTGCGCCCTCGGCGGCCTGGCGGGGCTGTTCCTGCTGCCGGCGGCGAGCTTCGCGCTGCTGTACGCCGTCGACCTGCGCCATCTCGCGGTCGGCGGCGGGGACGCGACCGACCGGCTCGCCGTGCTGCACAGCGCGGCGAGCATGGTGCTCGGCGGGCCGGCGCGGAGCGTCCCCTACGCGGCGCTCGGGGCGCTGCTGCTGCTCGCGGCGGGGGCGCGGCTCGTCGTCCGCCGCGACGCGCGGGCGCTGCTGTACGGCTGCGGCATCGCGCTGGTGCCGGGGGCGCTGATCCTGTGGTGGCAGCCCGAGGTGATGTACCTGCGCTACTGGACGGTGCCCCTGTGCCTCGCGCTGCTGCTGCTCGGCGAGGGCCTGGCGGCGCTGTGGCGGAAGGGCGGGGCGGCGCGGCTGATCGCCCTGGCGGCGGCGCTGCTCGCCCTGGTCGGCAACGGGCTCTACGGCGCCGGCCTGTGGCAGCACGGCAGAGGAAGCTACACGCCGGCGCTGGAGATCATCCTCGCCGAGAGCGTCGGGCCGGAGATCCGCGTCGCCGCCGACCACACCTTCCGCACCGGCGTGCTCGTCGACTTCCACCAGCTCCGCCTGGAGCGCGGCGGGAAGCGGCTGAAGGTGGTCGGGGGCAGGGATGCCCGCGGGGTGCGCTGGCTGCTGCTGCACAGCCACGACCCCGAGGCGCGTCCGCCGCCGGAGGCGACCGAGGCCGGGATGCGCTTCCGCTGGCGGGCGAGCTACCCCTTCGCCCGGGACTCCGGCTGCCACTGGTGGCTCTACGCCCGCGTCCAGCGCGGAGGATGAGCGCCGCCGGGGCCGCTTTGCACAAGTCCGCCGTCTGCGCTATCATCCGACGTTCCAAGCTAGCGACGGACGACCCCGATGGGGTTCGCGCGGCCTCCGACCTCGGGGAGCAAGCACCATGGATCCGACCAACCTGTCGGCGATCAACCTGTTCGACACGTTCTCGCCCGAGCAGGCGGAAGACCTCATCGCGCGCTGCAAGGCCCGGTCCTACAAGCCCGGCGAGGTGATCTTCAGCGAGGACGAGCTCGGTGAGGAGCTGTACATCATCGAGGCGGGGGATGTCGGCATCCACAAGACCCTGTCCCTCGACGCCGAGCACACCCTCGCGATCCTGTCCAAGGGCTCGATCTTCGGCGAGATGGCGGTGCTCGGCGCCCACACCCGGACGGCGACCGCCCGCGCCTCCAGCGAGACCCGCCTGCTGGTGATGGAGGGGGAGGACTTCCGGGCGCTGGTCGACCAGAACCCCCTGAGCGGCCTCAAGCTCCTGCAGGCGTTGATCCTGACCCTGATCCACCGGCTGTCCTTGACCAACGACCTGCTGCGCGACTCGCTCGCCTGGGGGCTCGAGGTCTCCGGGGCCGCGAGCCTGAACTTCCACAAGCTGATGACCGACCGGGCCGAGCTCGAGATCACGCTGACCACGGGCAAGGAGCTCGTCGGTCGGCTGGTCGGCGTCGAGCGGGACGAATCGGGGCTGCAGCTGATGGTCTTCGACCGTCAGGAGCGCATCCACATCGTCCCCTATCACGCGATCGTCGATGTCGTCTTCGACTTCGCCATGCAGTCCGAGCTGCGGGCCGAAGCCGAGGACGAGCCCGCAAGCGCCGAATAAGAGAGGACCCCGGGCATGGCACAGCTCGATCGACTCTTCCAGATCATGGTGGAACGCAAGGCATCCGACCTGCACCTGACCGCGGGCGAGCCC
>JAUIEM010000088.1 GCA_030428695.1 bacterium | reverse complement strand
CCATGCCGGAAGGCTGCGAGCGCGTCATCCCCGGTGGCGGCTTCGGCCGCCGGGCCTCGGGCTTCTCGTCGGCCCCCGCGGTCGGCGCCGGCGCGGCCGCCGGCTTCGGCGGCGCGGCTCCGCCGGCGCGTCGTGAGCGGGGCGGCGGCGGGGGCGGCCGTCGCAGGGTCGGGCGGGACGGCGCTTCGGGCTCGGCGGGCTTGTCTTCGGGCAGCGCGACAGGTTTCTTGAGGGGCTTCCCCTTGCCGTCGGTGATCGGTCCGAAGGCGGAGCGGTGGATCGGCTTGCCACCCAGGGCGTTCCGGCGGGAGATCCGCGGAGGTTCCGGGGGCGATGCGGGCTGTTCTTCTGGCTGCGCGCTCACGACTGCCCTCCCTCCTTCCATGCTACCATGCCCGCAGAGCGCGCACACGGAACTTCCCCCGCCCGGCGCTCCGCGGGATCCGGCCACCTCCGATCGACAGCTCGGGGATCAGCCGTCCGGGTCGCTGCCTGTCTTGAGGAACAGCGCGCCGAACGCCGCCCGGCCCCGCCCTGCGGACTGCACCGACAGGGACACTCCGCTCGGCTCCGCCGCCAGCGCCTGCGGCCCCCAGCGGTTGTCGCCGGCCTCGAGAAACACCGCGCCGCGCAGGACCGTGATCACGAACGGCACGCGGTCGACATGGGCCGGCAGCTGCACCGGCTCGAGCAGGACCGGCGCGCTGCGGCCAGGCAGCAGCAGGCGCACGGCGATCACCGTCACGGCGTCGTAGTGGCGCAGGCTGAGACCGACCGCGCCCTCCTGTTCCGCGGTGTCGATCGACACGACCTGGTCGCCACCGGCGTCGAGCATCACCCCCTCGACGCGCCAGGCGCCGGCCGCCGGCAGGGCGGTCCGAAGGAAACCCGTGCCCTGGCCGTAGAAGGCGCCGGGGAAGGGTCCCTCGGCATCGTAGAACCAGCGCACCGCGCCGACGCCCTGGTGCTGCGCCCCCTCCGGCCAGAGAGGCGTGGCCTGCCCCCACACCACGCGCTCGACCAGCTCGGCGGGCACCGCGGCGACAGGGGGCGCACCCGCCCGCGGCAGCACCAGCCAGGCGCAGCCGAAGCCGAGGGCGAAGGCGAGCAGCAGGGCGGCGACGGTCTTCTCGCGCTCCCAGGTGCGGATGCGGATGCGGGTCACGCGCTTGCTGCGCGTGTTGATCACGTCTTGCTGGTCGAAGTTCTCCGCCTCGGCGATGGTCAGCGGCGGCACCGCGGGGCCCTCGGGCAGCTCTTCCATCCGCCCCTGGCTCTCGAGCTTGACCTTGAGCGCCTTGAGGTCGAGGTACACCTTCCGGGGCCGGCTGTAGCGGTTCTCCCGGTCCTTGGCGAGGAGGTTGGAGAGGATTCCCTCGAACTCCTTCGGCACGTTCTTCCGGTACAGCCGGATCGAGCGCGGGTGGGAGTACGCGTGCATCTGCGCGAGGCTGTGCGCGGTCTTGCCCTCGAAGGGTTTGTTGTCCGCGAGCATCTCGTAGAGGATCACCCCGAGCGAGTACATGTCGCTGCGGATGTCGAGCTCGCTGCCGTCGGACTGCTCGGGAGACATGTACTCCGGCGAGCCGAGCACGGTGCCGATCTGCGTCAGCTCCATGTTCTGCTTCTTCTTGCTCTCGCCACGCAGCACCTTGGCGACCCCGAAGTCGAGCAGGGAGACGCTCTTCTTCGGCCCGAGGATGATGTTGGTCGGTTTGATGTCGCGGTGGACGATGTTCTTCTCGCGGGCGTGGCCGAGCGCGCTCGCGACGCTCATCGCGACGTGGAGGATGTTGCCGAAGGTCAGCTTGTTCCGCCCCAACGCCTTCTCGAGGGTGCGGCCCGGCAGGTACTCCATCGCCATGTAGGCGCGGCCCGTCTCCTGGTCGCGGCCGACCGCGTATACCTTGACGATGTTCGGATGGTCGAGGGAAGCGGCCGCGCGCGCCTCGACGAGGAAGCGCTGCAGAAAGGTCTCGTCGTTGTTGTAGGAGGTGTGCAGGACCTTGAGGGCCACCGGCCGCTTGAGCGCCTGCTCGACGGCCTTGAACACCAGGCCCATCCCGCCTTCGCCCAGCACGCGCTTGATCTTGTAGTCGCCGAGCCGCTTGAGCTTGTGCACCGAGGTCTCCTCGGCGGCGTCCTCATCGCCCCCGAAGATGTTCTTGTGGGAGGACTCGGGGCTGGACTTCGGCGCACGCTCGACGCGCACGCTGCGCTTCCGGGTCCGCTTGCTGCGGCGCGAGGCCCGCGGCGGCGGGCTGTCGTAGCTGTCGTAGCCGTCGTCGGCGACGTAGCCCTCGTCGCTGTCGTCCGGCTCCGGGCGGCGGGCCCGGCGCGAGGCCCGCGGGGGGGTGTCGTAGATCCCGTCCTCGACGTAGCCTTCGTCGCTGTCGTCGTCCGGAGCTTCGAACGGAGCGAGCTCGGGCGCGTCGGGTCGTGGCGGGGATCCATCGGTGGACATCGGGTCTCCAGTATTCCCGGATCTCCCATTATGGAAGCGGCCCGGCTCCTTCGCAAACCGACGGCCGGACGTTCTCAACCTCCGCGGCTTCTGATAGACTCCCGGCTCAGCGTCACCCCGGGAGGAGAGCCGTGAAGCCATGGGCAGTGGTCGGAGCCGGAACGATGGGCAGCGGGATCGCGCAGAAGATCGCGACCGAGGGCCTCGACGTCTATCTGGTCGATACCTCTGAAGAGCAGGTCGCCAAAGGCCTCGAGAAGATCCGCGCGATGCTCGACGAGGGCGTCAAGCGCAAGCTGTTCACTCCCCCGCAGGTCGAGGCGATCCTCGGCCGCGTGCAGGGGACCGTCGACACCGCGCCCCTCGCCGGCTGCGAGCTGGTGATCGAGGCGGTGTTCGAGGACCTCGGGGTCAAGCGCGAGGTGTTCGCCCGGCTGGCGGAGCAGTGCCCCGCCGAGGTGCTGCTCGCGACCAACACCTCCTCCTTCCAGGTCGCCGAGGTCCAGCGCGGTCAGCGGCATCCGGAGCGCATCCTCGGTCTGCACTACTTCTTCCACCCGGCGAAGAACCGGCTGGTCGAGGTGATTCCCGGGCCCGAGACCGGTGAAGCCGAGCTCGCCCGGGCGCGGGCCCTGCAAGATCGTCTCGGCAAGACCGGCATCGACTCCGCCGATGCCCAGGGCTTCGTCGTCAACCGCTACTTCGTCCCCTGGCTCAACCAGGGGGTGCGGATGCTCGAGAAGGCGGACATCCCGACCATCGACGCCGCCGCCCGCGAGGCGTTCGCGATCGGCATGGGACCCTTCGCGCTGATGAACGCGACCGGGGTGCCGATCGCCCTGCACGCCGCGACCACCCTCGGCGCCGCGTTCGGCAGCTTCTACGCCCCCGACGCGAAGCTCGCCGCCCAGGTCGAAGGGGGAGAGCTCTGGAAGCTCGACGGCGAGCCCGCCGGCGACGCGGAGTCGCGCAAGGCCCTCGGCTTCGAGCTGCTCGCGGCGGTGCTGCTCGCGGCCGGCCAGCTGGTCGACGAGGGCGTCGGCAGCGTCGAGGACGTCGACATCGGCGCCCGGGTCGGTCTGCGTTGGGCCCTCGGCCCCTTCGAGCTGTGGAACCGCTACGGCCGCGAGGCGGTCCTGCCGGCTGTCGCGACCCTCGCCGCCGAGCACGGCCTCGAGCTGCCGCGCTGCCTCGCCGAGCAGGAGGGCAGCTTCACCTTCCGGACGGTGCTCGAGACGCGGCCGGTGCCGGGGCTCGCGGTCCTGACCATCCGCCGCCCGGCGGCCCTCAACGCCCTCAACCCCGAGGTAATCGCCCAGCTCGAGGAGGCCTTCGCGCGGGTCGAGAGCGATGCGACGGTGAAGACCATCGCCCTCGCCGGGGCCGGCAAAGCGTTCGTGTCCGGGGCGGACATCGCCTTCTTCGTGCGCAACATAGATGCGGGCGAGCTCGGCGCGATCCAGGAGTTCACCGAACGCGGCCAGGCCCTCTTCAGCCGCTTCGCGGCGTCGGAGAAGGTCGTCGTCGCGCTGCTCGACGGCATCAGCCTCGGCGGGGGCAGCGAGCTCGCCCTCGCCTGTGACTGGATCGTCGGCACCGGGCGCGCGATGTTCGGCTTCCCCGAGACCGGCATCGGCATCTACCCGGGCCTGGGCGGAACCCAGCGCCTGACCCCGCGGGTCGGGCTCGGCCGCGCCAAAGAGCTCGTGCTGACCGGCCGCCGGGTGCTCGCCGAGGAGGCCCACGCGATCGGCCTGCTCGACGAGCTGGTGCGGCCGGAAGAGCTCGTCCGCGCCGCCGTCGCCTGCGGCGAGAAGGGCAAGCAGCGCCCGGCACCGGCCGCCGCGGCCGACCCCGCGGCCCAGGCCTTCGCCGGGGTGACGGCGGAGACGGTCTGGGACGGTCCCCTCGACGGCCTGCCCGAGCCGGTCGCCGGCGCCCTGGCCAAGGTCCGCCAGCGCAAGGCGAAGCAGGCGGTGATCGCGGCCTGCCGGCTGATCGATCAGGGCGCCGCCCAGGGTCTGGAGAAGGGCCTCGCCCTCGAGCTCGCCGGGCTCGAGGCGATCTTCTCCACCGCGGACGCCCGCGAGGGCCTTGGCTCGGTGCTCGAGCGGCGCCGTCCGCAGTTCAAGGGAGAGTGAGATGGACCGGCGCGACAAGACCCTGCACAAGCTCGGCGCGATCTGCCGCCGCATCGAGGTGTTGCTCGCCGGCCAGAACGTCACGCTCGCGGACGTGCCGCTGCCCCAGGAGGCGAAGCCCGGGGAGAAGCCACTCGAGAAGCTGCGGCGCTTCAAGGCGTTGCTCAATGAGACCCTGGGGGCGATGGACGAAGGGATCCACCCCTGCTGCAAGAAATGTCGTTCCCCCCTGCTCGACGTCGTGCTTGACGAGATGCCGTGGGCAACGTGGTGTCAGGAATGCGCGCCGAAGGCGGAAGCCAAAGGGCCGTACGACAGGGAGAGGTGATGCAGATTCCGGTGACCAGGATCTCCGACGAGATCTACGAACGACTGGAGGCGGTGCAGGCCCGGCCGAACGCCGTCAACTACTTCCAGAAGACCTCCGGCAAGGGCTGGGCGGTGTTCGGCATCATCGTCGGACTGCTCGGCCTGGCGGGGCTGATCTTCGTCGCGATCGAGAACCGCCCCGAAGAAGAGCTGCGCTACACGCTGTACGCGGTCACCGCCGTCGTCGCGCTGATCTTCATCGGCTCGTTCAACCACATCCGCGTCTTCAACCGCGCCCGGGTCAAGCCCTTCCGCGCCCTGAACCCGCTCTACTTCATCGAGCTGGGCTGGGACGAGCTGAAGTACTTCAAGATGTGGACGCTCAAGGATTTCCGGGCGACCCACCACCTCCAGAACGGGGTCTATCAGTACACCGCGTTCAGCTTGATGTTCGAAGAGGGCAACGCGAACTTCCAGGTCTCTCCGAAGCCGATGGCGGAGAAGCTCTTCGAGCAGATCAAGGCGAGCAACGCCTCGCTGCTCCAGGCGGTGCAGAGCAACAACCTCGGCTCCCTCGCCGACCACGACTTCTTCGGCCACGCCCTCGGCCGCGAGGTCGAGGTCGAGAGCGAGGTCGAGCGGCCGAAGGTGGGGATGGGCTGCATGGCGATGCTCGGTCTGGCGGCGGCGCTCGGCGGCGTCGTCGGCTACGGGCTGATCTACCTGTCCGCGCGGGCCTACGACATCAAGGACTTCGACCGCTTCTACGCCTCCAATATCGGCTGGGAGGTCGAAGGCCATCTCGAGTATGCGGCCTGCCAACACGAGGAGGAGCTGCCGGACCAGATCCGCCGCGTGATGGTCGAAGCGTGGACCCGCGACGAAAAGATCCGGGAAGACGAGCCGGAACAGGTTGTCCAGGCAGTCGGTCACTACAACGAGCATTTCGGGAAACAGCTCGATCCGAAGGAGCTGTTGCTCAGCATCGCACGCAAGGTGTTCGCGGCGCGCTGGCGGAACATCGGCGCGCCGACACCCTCCGCCATCGTCGCGCACAAGGCGGAGATGGCCCGGTTCGCGGAGATCTGCAATGGGCAGTGGAGCTGGGGGCTGACCCTCGCCGACCTCGCGCCCCACATGAACGCGGTGGACGAGGAGATCATCGCGTACATCGAGCAGGCGTCGGCCGACTACAAGCGCCAGGCCGAAGCGGCCGGGGCCGACCCGGAGGCGATCGCCGCGATCGTCCGGATCTTCGAGATCATGCGGGAAGAGCGCAAGTACGCCCTGCAGGTCAGCTACGAGCAGGCGCTCGAGAGCGACCTGTCCCTCGAGGACCAGTTCAAGGAGGCCTATCCGGGCTACAAGTACATCGAGAAGATGAGCCCGGCCTTCACCCTCGAGAAGAACATGGTGCGCGAGTCGATGATCACCGATGTCCTGACCGGCGCCCTCGACGAGCTGCTGAAGGGACTGATCACGGTCACGACCTACGACTCGGCAGATGCGGCGGTCAACCTGACCGTGTTCTACGCGATCAGCCCGAGCTTCGAGCTGTTCTACAGCGAGGCCGAAGCGGAGCTGCCCGATACCGACCGTCACTGGTACACCGGGATCTTCAGCGAGTTCCAGCTGACCTTCCGGGAGAAGGAAGGGGACAAGGAGCTGTACACCTTCGAGGCCTTCGCCGAGCCCGCCAACACCTTCACGCCGCGGGAGTTCCAGGGGCCCTACGACGCGATGGCCGAGAGCCTGTTCAACAACTTCCGGGTCAACTTCTCGAACCACTTCGGGGTGTACTGAGACCGCAACCGATCAGTTTCACTCCAGGATTGGATGCGCCGAACCGGACGTTTCCCTTCGAAATTCTGAAAAACAGTGCCGGATGGGTTTCGTTCGGCTCGTCTCGCAGGAGATCCGACAGAACGCAGCGCGGCCTTGGTGCCGTGAAAGGAAGGAAGACGTGAGACGGCAGCGCATCCCCTGGCTCGTCCTCGCCCTCGTGCTCGGCCTCGGCCTGGTCGGCTGCAACGACGGCGGCAGCAGCTCGAGCGGCAGCAGCGGGGGCTTCAACGGCGGCATCACCCCGGGCGGCAACGTCGGCGGCAACACGGGCAACAGTGGAAACTCCGGGAACTCCGGCAACTCCGGCCAGCCCGCGGTGTGGGCCACCAGCGCCTTCACCACCCTCGACCAGGGCGACCAGAGCCTGCGCTCGCTCACCGTCAGCGACCGGCAGCTCGTCGCGGACAACACGACCTTCCTGAGCCTGTGGGGCAGCCACAGCACCGCCGGCGCCCCGACCGTCGACTTCGCCAGCGCCTCCGTGATCGCGGCCTTCCTCCCCGAACGCAGCGAAGACCAGTCGGTCGAGGTGATCGCGGTCGAGACCGACGCGAACAGCGCCGACCAGCGCATCCTGCTCCGCGAGTTCCGCCAGGGCCCGTGGCAGAGCCTGACCGCGACGACCCGCCCGCACCACATCGTCGAGGTCCCCGAGGCCGCCGTCGGCGGGCAGCTGGTCATCCGCGAGCAGACCCTGCTCGACTTCGAGGTCGTCGAGGCCGGTGCCCACAGCCAGATCGGCGCGAGCAACCCCGCCTACGCCGGCGAGCTGCGGGTGATCCGCGACGACACCGCGCTGACCGCCTTCTACGCGGCCCACAACCCCGGCGGCAGCGCTCCGAGCATCGACTTCAACGACGAGATGCTGATCGCCGTGCTCGGCCCGTACATCTCCAACTTCGGCAACGACGTCCGCACCCGCCGCGTGCTGTACGACGCGACCGCCGACGAGATCCGCGTGCTGTACGAGATCGACCCCTACAGCGGAGGCGCCGCGCCGCCGCAGGTCACCGAGACGCCCTTCCAGCTGCTGCGCGTCGTGCGCACCACCGGGACCATCCGCGAAGAGGTGCAGAGCACGCAGCCGGTCAGCGCGCTGTACAGCAACCAGATGAGCAACTACACCGGCACCATGGAGGTGCTCGTGCTGCGCGACGACGCCTCCTACCAGGCGATGTGGTCGCAGCGCTTCACCGGCACCGCCCCGAGCGTCGACTTCAGCCAAGACGTCGTCGTCGCCGCCTTCTTCGGCCAGAAGACCACCGGCGGTTACAGCATCGACATCCAGAGCGTCAAGACCCACGAGGACGGCGAGCTGGACATCCGCATCCACACCTCCTTCCCGCTCGGCTTCGCGACCAGCGTGATCACCTCGCCGGTCGACATGGTCACCGTGCCGCGCAGCGAGGGGCCGTTCGAGTTCCAGGAGTTCGACACCACGCCGGTGCCGTAGGGGAGTCATATCGCGCCGGGCTTGACGATCTCCGGCAGGTGCTTCAGCAGCACGCTCTTCTTCTTCTCGCCCCCCTCGAGCACCGCCCGCGCCCGGGCGAGAAAATCCGCCGGCCCCATCGCCGACTCCTGCAGGAAGGCGACCACCTGGGGCCGGATCTTCTTTTTGTAGCGGATGCGCTGCTCGGCCATGATCATCGAGCCGAAGCCGATCAGGCCGACCAGGGTCACCCCGAACAGCCACATCAGGCTCTGGGTGTAGGTGCAGCCGAAGCGGCGCGCGATCACGAAGGCGCTCGGGATCGCGAGGAAGTACAGGCAGCCGACCGCGTCGACCCGGCGCGAGTAGCGGGCGCCGAGCTCCTCCTCGAGGAACTTTACCAGCTCGTCGGCCCGGCGCTCGCGGACCCCGTCCATGCCGGGCAGCGGGCTGTCGCAGTAGGTGCAGCGGAAGCGGCTCGCCTCGGCCGGCGCGCCGCAGCTCGGGCAGTCGGACATCGTCTCTCCTCGGCGGTTCTGCCCGCAGTCTACGCGGACGGGCGCTCTCCGGCTACTTGACGGTCATGCGGAACACGCCGTCCCAGTCCGTGGGAGGGGCGGCCGCGAGTCTCCGCGCGCGGCTGCGGTGCAGAGCGGCGACGACGTCGTCGGGGTCGGCGGCGAGCACCTGGGAGAAGTCCCGGGCGGCCCGGTCGAAGTCGCCGGCGATCAGCGCCTCGAGGCCGTGGGCGAAGGCCGCGGCGGAGGCGCGCTTGGCCTCACGGCGGGGCGCCGGCTCGGCCTCGAAGACCTCGTACACGTCGAGGGCGCCGGCGCGGCCCTTGACCTGCACGCGCTCGACGAAGCGGTGGGCAAAGGCCTCGGGCTCCGCGCAGGCCTCCCGCACCGCCGCGCTGATCAGCACCCCCGCGCCGTAGCGCTTGCTCAGCCCCTCGAGGCGGGCGGCGGCGTTGACCGCATCGGCGATCACGGTCGCCTCGATGCGCTCGCGCTCGCCGATGATGCCGAGGACGAGGTCGCCGCGGTGCAGGCCGATGCCGAGGCGCACGTCGGGTCCCCGCCGGCCGGCGTTGAAGGCGCCGAGCGCGCGCTGCATGCCGATCGCGGCGGCGACGGCGCGGTCGGCGGAGCCCGGGAACAGGGCCATCACCGCATCGCCGAGGTACTTGTCGATGAAGCCG
The DNA here is from genome assembly GCA_030428695.1 of bacterium. The sequence continues at coordinate 17,964 of JAUIEM010000088.1, read as the reverse complement.
CCGTGCTCGCGGATCACCGGCCCGATCGCCGACAGCAGGTCGTTGACGAAGGCGAAGGTCTGCGCCGGCGTCAGGCCTTCCGACAGGGTCGTGAAGCCGCGCACGTCCGCGAACAGCACGCACATCGTCCGCGCGCGCTGCTCGCCGAGCTCGACGCCGACGATGGAGGTGTGGCCGAGCTGCCGCAGGAAGGGCTGGGGGACGAAGCGGAAGGCGGCCTCGCGGGATGCCTGCAGCGAGGCGCGGGCGGTCCGCAGCGAGCCGACCATGTTGTTGAACGAGCCGGCGAGCCGCCCGAGCTCGTCGCGGGTCCGTGTCGCGACGGTCACCTGCAGGTCGCCCTCGGCGACCCGCTCGACGCCTTCCATCAGCGCCCGCACCGGGGTCAGCACGCTCGCCCGCAGGAGGAAGGGCAGGCCGGCGATCACGAAGCCGATCACGAGCAGCATCGTCAGGGCCAGGGGCAGGATCTCCCCGTGCAGGCGCTGGCGCAGCGTCCGCTCGAGGAAGCCGACCTCCAGCCAGCCGGCGCCGCTGCGCATCCGCTCGACCCGGTAGCGCGCGGGCCCTTCCAGCAGCGCCCCGTAGAAGCTGGCCGTGTCGGTCGCGTAGTACGGCCCGAGCTCCTCGCGTACCCGCTGCTCGGCCAGGCGTTCCGCTTCCTCCGGAGCCAGCGTCGAGGCCGCCCGGGTCGAGGTCGCCGACACGCGCAGCGCGCGCTCACGCCGCAGGCTCTCGCCGAGCACCGCGAGGTCGTGGCCCGGACGCACGAACAGCGTGTCGGCGGCGGTCGGCCAGAGGTCGGCGTCGGGCCGCCGGAGGACGAAGGCGACGTCCTCGTCGAGGATCTCCGCCCGCGGCCTGGCCCCGGCGGCGAGCAGGCCCCGCACGCGCTCGAGCTCGGCTCGCCGTGCGGCGGCCTGGCGCTCCTCGACGGCAGCGCCGATCGCGGACAGGCTGAGGATCAGCGCGCCGACGATGCCGGCCAGGGGGATCGCGACGAGCTTGAAGCGCAGCCGGGTCGGCTCGGGGGAGTGGTCGACGTGCACGAGCACGACCGCGCTGGTCGCGATCAGCACGAGCACCTCGTCGAGCCCCGGCAGCGGCGACAGGTTGAGGAGCACCAGCGCCAGGCACAGCAGCGTGAACTTGCGCAGCGTCTGGCCGCCCTCGCTGCGCGGGCGCAGCAGGGCGGCGCCGAGGGACGCGCCGGCCGCGCGCTCGAAACGCAGCCACTTGCGGAGCATCACCCCGCAGGTCCAGGCGTAGCCGAGCACCAGGATCGTCGTGGAGACGGCCCGGAGCACGCCCTCGAGCGGGGCGGTCCAGGCGCGGATCAGGTAGGTCTCGCGCAGCAGCACCGGTTGGTAGGCGGGGATGTCGAGCCCGTAGTAGACGCCCTGGAGGACGACGCCGAGCGCACACAGCGACAGCCCGACGGCGGTCGCTACGCGCCTCTCCCGCGGGGTGTCGTCGGCCGCCAGGCGGTAGGCGAACAGCATCAACAGGAACATGAACAGCGTCGCCGTGGCCGCGACGCTGAGGTGCCAGGTGCTGCCCCAGGCCGAGCGCGCGACCGCGTGGCCGAGGCTGTTGGCCGCCCCGGCCGCTGCGACCAGGCCGAGCAGCCGGGTCGCGCGGCGCCCTCCCCGCAGGGTCAGGAGGTGGACCGCGAAGTAGACCAGCACCGTCGCCGCTCCCAGCCGGGAGAGGGCTTCCGGAGTGAGGTACATCTTCACCATGCAGGCAGGATAGAAGGAGGCTGGGGAAGGCGCCAGCGCGAGGCCGCCGCCGTGTTCCTGCCGCGGCGCTCACGGCCGGTGCGCGCGCGATTCGCGTCCGGAGCTCGCTCCGGGACGCCATGGTAGGCCTTGCGCGGCCGCGCTCCGGTGCCATCCTCCGAGCTCCTGCAAAGAAGTCGGTCATCGCGACCCCGCTGAAGACGACCCGGAGGAGCTCCCGTGCCCCGACGGTACCGCACCCTGCGCCGCATCCTGCTCGCCTTCCTCGCGCTGGTCGCGCTGTGCCTGTGGGGCTTCGACCGCGCGCAGTCCGGCCCGGAGCCCGCCATCACCTCGAGCGCGCGCAGCCCGTCGCAGACCCGCGAGGCGCCCGACAGCCTGCGGGTCGGGGAGGACGCCGACGGGGACGGCCTCGACGACGGCCTCGAGGCCCTGCTCGCCCGGCGCCACGCCCCGCGCTACCGCTTCACGGCCGCCGCTCCGGGCGGTCCTCCCTCCCCGCAGAACCGCGACGAGGAGCACTTCCCGATGTCGGTCGCGCGCTTCCTCGCCCAGCTCGACGAGGGCGTCTGGGAGCTCGGCGGCGCCGCGGTCGAGGGCGCCCCAGGGACGATCGACGGCTTCGTCTCCGGCTACCCCTCGGGCATGGCCGGCGATCCCCCCGGGACGGCGCCGGTGTACACCCACGTCCTGCGCTTCCGCGAGAACGAGGCGATCGTCGAGTACTGGCTGTTCTACGCCCACGACCGGGCGGGCGCGGAGCTGCTCGGCGTCGAGATTCCCTACGGCGGCCACCGCGGCGACTGGGAGCACACCGCCTTCAAGGTCCAGATCGACCCGCCGCGGGTGCTCGAGGGCTGGTTCTACGGCCACGCGCGCTGCTGGGAGGTCCCGGGCGACGAGCTCGAGCTCGTCGGCACGCACCCGGTCGTCTACATCAGCCAGGGCAAGCACGCCTCCTTCCCGCGCGCCTGCGTGGTGCCGACCGTCCGCCTGCCGGCCTGGCTGCTCGCCCACGACGACGTCGCCAACGGCCAGGGCTGGGCGTGGGATGCCTGGGAAGCGCCCCTCGTCGACCTCGGCGAGCGCGACGCCCCGCGCCCGGCCGTCGCGGCCTGGCTCGGCTTCCAGGGCCGGTGGGGGCCCGACGGCCAGTCCTCCTTCGCGATCGGGAAGAGCCCGACCGGCCCGACCGCCAAGCGCTCCTGGGGCAAGCACGCGGGCCGCCCGTGGCGCGAGGCGCTGCAGGACCAGGGAGGCGTGCTGCTCGAGGCCGAGTAGCCGGGCGGCGAAGCCTTGGGCTCCAGCCCGCCAGGGGTTAGACTGCGCGCTTCCTTCGCCGGGAGATCCGCATGGACCGCATCCGCTCGACGCCCGTCCCCGCTCCCCGCACGCGAGGAGCGCGGTGAGGAAGCGCCTGTTCCAGCTGCTCGGCCTGCTCTCGCGGCGCGACCGGCGCAAGCTCGGTGGGCTCGGCATCGCCGTCATCGCGATGGGCGTGATCGAGGTCTTCGGCATCGCCTCGATCATGCCCTTTCTGTCGGTCGTCGCGCGGCCCTCCCTGATCTCCGAGAACGAGACCCTGCGCTGGCTGTACGAGTCGATGGGCTTCGAGACCACCCAGGGCTTCCTGCTCGCGCTGGGCTCGGGCTGCCTGGGGACGCTCGCCTTCGCGAACGGCTACACGGCGCTGACGCACTGGTTTCTCGTGCGCTTCACCTGGCTGCAGAGCCACAAGATGTCGCGGGACATGTTCCGCAACTTCATGTTCCGCCACTACCCCTTCTTCCTCGGCCGCAACAGCAGCCAGCTGATGCACACGGTCATCGGCGAGATCCAGGGGGTGGTCACGCAGATGATGGTCCCGCTCGTGCAGATCGTCGCGCGCGGGATCGTCGCGCTCTCGATCGTCACGCTCGTCCTGCTGGTCGACTGGCGCCTGGCGGTGATCGCCACCCTGGTGCTCGGGGCCGCCTACGGCCTGATCTGGGCCCTGGCCCGGAAGGTCCTGCGCAGGGTCGGCAAGGAGTCGATGCAGAGCCACCGGGACCGCTGCAAGATCGTCCTCGAGGGCCTGTCCGGCATCAAACAGCTCAAGCTGAGCGGCTCGGAGCACGTCTACGCCGACCGCTACGCGCAGGTCTCCGAGGTCGCGGCCCTCGCCCGCGCCAAGCTGCAGGTGATCGGCACCCTGCCGCGCTACGCCCTCGAGCTGGTCGCCTTCGGCGGGATGTTCGTCGTGCTCCTGTACCTGATCGCGGTCGAAGGCGACCTCGAGACCGCGGTCCCGACCCTCGGCGCCCTCGCCCTCGCCGCCTACCGGCTGATGCCCGGGCTGCAGCAGATGTTCCACGCCGTCTCGCAGGTGCGCTTCAGCCTGCCGACCTTCGACGCGGTCTACCGCGACGCCTCGACGCCGCCCAACCCACAGGTCGACCGCGCGGCTCTCGAGGCTCTGCCCTTCGAGCGGGAGCTGCACCTCGACCAGGTGTCGTACGCCTACCCCGACGGCACGGGCGTGCTGCACGGCCTCGACCTGCGCATCGAGGCCCGGACCACGGTCGGCATCGTCGGCTCGACCGGCTCGGGGAAGACGACGCTGATCGACGTGATCCTCGGCCTGCTGCGCCCGCAGTCGGGGGTGCTGCGCGTCGACGGGGTCGCGCTCGAGGGCGACCGCGTGCACGCCTGGCAGAGCCAGCTCGGCTACGTGCCGCAGGAGATCTTCCTCTGCGACGACACCGTCTACGCCAACATCGCCTTCGGCGCCGCGACGATCGACCGGGAGCGGGCGCGCGAGGCCGCCCGCATGGCGCAGGTCCACGACTTCGTCGAGAGCCTGCCCGACGGCTACGAGACCGTCGTCGGCGAGCGCGGGGAGCGTCTCAGCGGCGGTCAGCGCCAGCGCATCGGCATCGCCCGGGCCCTGTACCACGATCCCCAGGTGCTGGTGCTCGACGAGGCGACGTCGGCCCTCGACAACGTGACGGAGGAAGCGATCATGCGCGCGATCGCGAGCCTCTCGCACCAGAAGACCATCGTGATGATCGCCCACCGCCTGACCACGGTGAAGGCCTGCGACCGCCTGTTCCTGATCGAGGACGGCCGCCTCGCCGCGAGCGGGACCTACGACGAGCTGCTCGCTGACGACCCGACCTTCCAGGCCCTGGCGCAGGCGCGCAGCTGAGGCCCGTCTCCAGGCCCCCGGCCGGTCCTGCGAGCCTTGCGGTCCCCAGGGCTTACGCGTATACTCCGCGGCTTGCCTGCCGGGATCCGGAGCCGGAACGTGGGACCGAGACAACTGCTGCTCTTCGTCGACCCCGGCTTCTCTCTCGTCGGACACTACCGCGCGATCGCGAGCAACCTGCGGGCCGAAGCCGCGCGCCGGGACCTGCCCCTGTGGCACTGCGTCGGCGACAGGGTCGACGCGGCGACCGCCGAGCGTCTCGGGCTGCGCCGCTGCTTCCGCTACCCCGCGGTGTTCCGGCAGCACCGCTTCTTCGAAGACGGGAGGCTCAAGATCAGCCGCCCCTTCTTCGCCGCCCGGCGCGCCGTGCGCGACCGCATCGAGCTGCTCGGCGAGGCGCTCCGCCAGCGGGTCGACCTGCCGGCGCTGCGGCGCCTCGGCAGCGACCTGCTCGACGACTACAACACCCGGGCCCTGCGCTCGTTCTCGACCCGCCTCGCCGGGCTGCTGCGCGAGGCGCGCAGGGAGGCGGACGAGGTGACGGTGTACATGTACACCTGCCACCCCCGGCACTTCGCCGCCGTCGCCGAGGTGCTCGAGGAGGTCGGGCCCGCGCGCCTGCGGGTCTTCCTCAACCTCTTCTATCTCGACACCCGGTTCTGCGCCGGCGAGGAGAGTCCCGACTACACGGCGATGCTCCGCGCGGTGTCGGCACAGCTCGAGCGCTGTGACCCCGGCCGGGTCGTGCGCTTGACCAGCGACTCGGAGCGCACCGTGGCGCGCTACGCCCCCTGCTTCGAGCGCCCGATCGGCTTCCTGCCCATCCCGCTCGTGTCGAAAGTCGAGCTCCCCGACCCGGCTCCGGCCCGGCCCGGCCCGCTCGTCGGCTTCTTCGGCTGCGCCCACGTGCGCAACGGCTACGACCTGATGTACCGGCTGTGCAGGAAGCTGACGCGCGACCCGGAGAGCCCGGTGCGCTTCCTGATCCGGCACCGCGAGATCCCCTCCGACGGCTTCTCCCAGCGCTCGAAGATCGACCGCTTCCGCGCGCTGCAGACACGGGTCGAGCACCTCTCGCACGACCTGGGCCAGGCGGAGTATCTCGCGCAGATCGCGCGTTGCGACGTCGTCCTGATCCCCTACCGGCGGGAGCACTACCCCTGCCAGACCTCGGGCATCCTGATCGATGCGCTGACCCAGGGTCGGCTGGTGGTCGCTCCAGAGCACACCTGGATGGGGGACATCGTGCGCAGCCTCGGGGTCGGGACGACGTTCGTCTCCGGCGACCTCGACAGTCTGGCCGCCAGCCTGGACCGGATCTGCGCCGACCTCCCGGAGCAGCGCCTGGCCAGCCGCGCGAAGGTCGAGAGCTTCTGCCGTCAACACACGGCGTCCGGGCTGTTCACGGCTCTGGAGCTCGCGCGCGGGGACTCACTGCAGGAGCTGACACGGGGGTGAAGGTGGGTATCGACGAGAGACTGTATCGATGGGGGGAGCGGGTCGTCCCCGCCCCGCTCTTCCGCCGCCTCGTCCGCGTCTCCCGCGACGCGCAGTGGCGGTACGATCCCCGCGCGGTCGCCAGCCGGCGCGGGATCGAGGCGTTCCGGAACGCCTACCGTGGGCGCCGGTGCTTCATCCTCGGCAACGGACCGAGCCTGAACAAGACCGACCTGTCCCTGCTCCGCGGCGAGGTCTCCTTCGGGCTCAACCGCATCTATCTCCTGTTCGAGAAGCTCGGCTTCACCACGAGCTTCCTGGTCTCGGTCAACGTCCACGTCATCGAGCAGTTCCGCAGCGACTTCGAGACCTTGCCCTGTCCCCGCTTCCTGTCCTGGGACGCGCGGGACGTGATCGACTACGGCAGCGGGATGTACTTCCTGCGCACCCTGTTCGGCCAGGGCTTCAGCCATGACCCCGCGGCCGGCATCTACCAGGGCTGCACGGTCACCTTCGTCGCGATGCAGCTCGCTCTCTTCATGGGCTTCGACGAGGTCTACCTGATCGGCGTCGACCACTCCTTCACCACCAAGGGCCAGCCCCACAAGCTGGTGACCTCCGAAGGCGCCGACCCGAACCACTTCGACCCGAGCTACTTCGGCAAGGGGGTGCAGTGGCAGCTGCCCGACCTCGAGAACTCGGAGCGGGCCTACGAGATCGCGCGGCAGGAGTTCGAGGGGAGCGGGCGGAAGATCGAGGACGCGACCATCGGCGGCAAGCTCGAGGTCTTTCCGAAGCGCGCCTACGGGGAGCTGTTCGACGCCCGCTGAGGACGTGGAAAACAACGGGAGGGGGCATGCCCGACGCGATCCGACTGCTCGATGAAGGGCTGATCGAAGAGCACACCGACCTGGCCATCGAGGTCCTCGCCGCGAGCACGCGTTTGCAGGTACCGCTCGGCTGGCACTACCTGCTCGACCTGATCTGGATCCTGCGCGAGCTCGACGTCGCGCCGCCCGCCACGGTCCTCGACGCGGGCGCCGGCTGGGGCGTGTTGCAGTTCCTCCTCGCCGACCGGGGCTACCGGGTGATCAGCGCCGACATGGTGCTGCGCCACACGGAGTGTCGCTTCGATCGGCTCTACCACTTCGAGACCTTCGGCGAGCAGGAGAAGATCGAGCACACCTACCTCGACCACCTCGGCGAGCGGCTCGGACCGCTGTCCGCCCTGGACCTGCGGGGTACGGTCGAGGCCCTGATGCGCACGCCTCTCGGGGACATCCCGGGACGCATCCGCAAGCGCCTCCTGCCGTCGACGCCGGAGAAGCGGGCGCCGGGTGATCGTCCGACTGTCTCCCTGTACCGTTGCGACCTCGGCGACATGGCCGCCCTGGCCGACCACAGCATCGATGCGGTGGTGTCGGTCTCGGCCCTCGAGCACAATCCGCCGGAGGGCGTGCGCCGGATCGTCCGCGAGCTCGACAGAGTGACGCGGCCGGGCGGGCTGCAGCTGCTCACGGTCAGCGCCTGCCGCGAAGGGCAGCGCTTCCACGAGCAGAGCCACAGCCACCTGCTCGGCGAGGCGGGGCTGCGCGAGACCTACGGCCTGCGCGAGGTGACCTCGAACTTCGCGCGCTTCGACGAGATCGAGGCGGGGCTGCGGCGCTCGCGCTTCCTGCGGCGTTGGCTCGCGTCCTTCTACTACGACAGCGGGGCGAACGGGATGCCGTGGGGTGTCTGGGATCCTGCCTACGTGCCTGTCGGCCTGCGCAGGACCATCGGGGCCTGACAGCCCCTCAGTGCCCGCGGACGGAGCCCCGCTCCACCTCTTGCAGGTAGTGCCGGTAGGTGTCGGCGAGCCCGTCGGCCAGGGTAATCCGCGGGCTCCAGCCGGTCGCCGCCAGCAGCCGCGTGTCGGTCAGCTTGCGGGGGGTGCCGTCGGGCTTCGAGGTGTCGAACACCAGCTCGCCCTGGAAGCCGACGACCTCGGCGACGGCGCGCGCGACCTCGGCGATGGTGACGTCGACGCCGGTCCCGATGTTGACGAGATCGGGTGGATCCTCCGCCGCCGCGAGGTGCAGCACCGCGCGCGCGCAGTCGTCGACGTGCAGGAACTCCCGCCGCGGCGTCCCGCTTCCCCACACCGTCACCGAGGCCGCGCCGGCGAGCCTGGCCTCGTGGAAGCGGCGGAGCAGCGCGGGCAGCACGTGCGAGTGCAGGGGGTCGTAGTTGTCGCCCGGCCCGTAGAGGTTGGTCGGCATCACCGAGTGATAGGGGACCCCGTACTGCGCGCGGAAGTGCTCGCACAGCTTGAGGCCCGCGATCTTGGCGACGGCGTAGGCCTCGTTGGTCGGCTCGAGGGGCCCGGTCAACAGGCAGCTCTCCGGCATCGGCTGGGGCGCCAGGCGCGGATAGATGCAGGTGCTGCCGAGGAAGACGAGCCGCCGCACCCCCGCCCGGTAGGCCTCGCCGATCACGTGCAGGGCGATGCTGAGGTTGTCGTGGATGAAGTCGGCCGGCAGGGAGCTGTTCGAGTGGATGCCGCCGACCTTGGCGGCCGCGACCAGCACGACGTCCGGCTTGCGCTCGCGCAGGAAGGCGCGGACCGCGGCCTGCTCACACAGGTCGACCTCGCTCCGGGTCGCGGTGATCACCTCCGCGTCGGGATGGCTCTGCGCCAGCGCCCGCACGAGGGCGGAGCCCACCATGCCGCGGTGGCCGGCCACGTAGACCCTCGAGTCGGCCCGCAGGGCATCCTTCACGCCGTCGCCCTCACAGCGTCCCCTCGGCCTTGCGGATCGCCAGCTCCTGGCGCGCCAGCGCGAGGTCGGCCTCGACCATCAGCTTGACGAGCTCGTGGAAGGTGACCTTCGGCTCCCAGCCGAGCACCTTCTTCGCCTTCGAGGGGTCGCCGATCAGGAGGTCGACCTCGGTCGGCCGCACGTAGCGCTGGTCGATGCGCACGTGCTCGTTCCAGTCGAGGTCGAGGCAGGCGAAGGCCTCCTCGCAGAACTCCCGGACCGAGTGGGTCTCGTGGGTCGCGATCACGTAGTCGTCGGGCTTGTCCTGCTGCATCATCAGCCACATCGCCTCGACGTACTCCTTGGCGAAGCCCCAGTCCCGCCGCGCGTCGAGGTTCCCGAGGTAGAGATGGCGCTGCAGCCCGAGCTTGATGCGGGCGACGGCGCGGGTGATCTTGCGGGTGACGAAGGTCTCGCCCCGGCGCGGGGACTCGTGGTTGAACAGGATGCCGTTCGAGGCGTGCATGCCGTACGCCTCGCGGTAGTTGACCGTCAGCCAGTAGGCGTAGACCTTCGCGCAGGCGTAGGGCGACCGCGGGTAGAACGGGGTCGTCTCGGTCTGCGGAACCTCCTGGACCCGCCCGAACATCTCCGACGACGAGGCCTGGTAGAAGCTCGTCTTCTTGTGCAGGCCGGTCTCGCGCAGGGCCTCGAGGATGCGCACGGTGCCGAGGCCGGTCACGTCGCCGGTGTACTCCGGGATGTCGAAGGACACACGCACGTGGCTCTGGGCGCCGAGATGGTACACCTCATCGGGCTTGAGCTCGTACAGCAGCTTGACCATCTGCACCGAGTCGGCGAGGTCGCCGTAGTGCAGGAAGAGCTTGCGGTCCTGGACGTGGGGGTCCTGGTAGAGGTGGTCGATGCGTTTGGTGTTGAAGGTCGAGGCGCGGCGGATCACGCCGTGCACCTCGTAATCCTTCTCGAGGAGGAGCTCCGCGAGGTACGAACCGTCCTGCCCGGTGATTCCGGTGATGAGAGCGCGCTTCACGTGTTCCTCGGGAAGAGAGCCAGCCGACAGCAGCATCGGGCTCGGACACAGTACCCGTGGGCTCCGTGCCGGTCAAGCCCCCTCAGCCCTCCCCCCGGCGCGCGTAGCGCAGCGGGTTCGCCCCCGGCAGGCCGCGCAGCGCCTCGTGCAGCTGCGGCTCGTGGGGGCGGCGCCGGGCGAACGCCAGACCCAGCCCCGACAGCAGGCCCCGGGCGGCGATGCGGCGCTTCTCGTGGGCGTGGACCATCGCCCGCCCGGCCAGGGCGTCGCCACCCCGCCGCCGCAGCTTGGTGCCGATCGCGTGGTAGACGTGCCGGGCGACGTGGATCGCCAGCCGGCTGCGCCAGGGGATCGCCCGCATGCCCGCGTCGGCGCTCGCGTAGTAGCGCTCCGCGAGGTCGAGCAGGCCGCGCACCACCCGCGCGACCGCCCCCCGCTCCGCCCGCCCCGCCAGCAGGGCCGCGCCGTCGGTACCGGCCGCGCGCAGGCGGGTCCCCGGCAGGTACACGCGGCCCATCTCCGCGTCCTCGCGCACGTCGCGGCAGATGTTGGTCAGCTGCATGCCGATGCCGAGGTCGATCGCGTGGGCCGCGGCGGAGTGCGCGCGGACGCCGAGCACCGGCAGCATCATCAGGCCGACCGTGCCGGCGACCCGGTAGCAGTAGCGCATGAGCTCGCGGTCGTCGGCGACCCGCACCGCGCCGAGGTCACCGCGCACCCCGCGGATCAGCTCCCGGGCCGCCTCCCGGGTGTGGGGCCCGGCGCCGGCGCCGACGAAGGCCTCGACCAGGGGGCGGGGCGGCGCCTCCCCGGCCAGCTCGGCGTCGAGGCGGGCGAGCTCGGCGGCGCCTGCGACCGGGTCGTCGGCCTCGTCGGCGAGGTCGTCGACCAGCCGGCAGAAGGCGTAGGTCACCGCCGCCCGCTGGCGGCCTTCGCGGGGCAGGAACAGGGCGGCGAAGCGGAAGCTCTTCGCGTGCTCGGCCATCACCGCCTCGCAGCGCGCGAGCAGGGCGGGATTCACGCCCGCGCCCCGGCCGTCCGCGGAGCGGGGACGCGCGGCTCGGGCAGCACCCGCTCGAGCACCTTCGCCGAGCACAGCACCCCGGGCATCCCGGCCCCCGGGTGGACGCCCGCGCCGACGAAGAACAGCCCTCCGACATCCTCCGAGCGGTTGTGGTAGCGGAACCAGGCGGACTGGGTCAGGCGGGGCTCGGGGCCGAAGGCGGCGCCGGAGGCCGAGCGCAGGGTGTCGGCGAAGTAGCGCGGGTCGATGCTGGTCTTCGTGACCAGCTTCTGCTTCAGGCCGGGCAGCTCGGTGCGGTCGAGGAACTCGAGGATGCGCTCGAAGTAGGCCTCGCTCTGGACCTCCCAGTCGATCCCGCTGGCCTGGTTCGGCACCGGCGACAGCACGTAGAACGCGTCGTGGCCCGCCGGCGCGAGGCTCGGGTCGCTGCGGCAGGGGGCGTGCAGGTAGAGCGAGAAGTCGTCGGCGAGCACCTTCCTCCGGAAGATGTCGTCGAGCAGCGCTTTGTAGCGCGGCCCGAGCAGGATGGTGTGGTGGGCGGTGTCCGGCCAGCTCCCCTCGGCCCCGAAGTAGCCGACGAACAGCGACATCGACTGGCGCACCCGCCGCACCCGCCGGTCGCTGTTCGACTTGCGCCAGCGCGCGTCGATCATCCGCGGATAGACCACGCTCGGGTCGGCGTTGCTGACGACGACCTCCGCCGCCAGCCGCTCGCCGCTCTCGAGGCGCACGCCCGCGACCTTCCCCTGCTCGACCTCGATCGAGGCGACCGGCGCGCCGGTGCGGACCTCGACGCCGAGCTCGCCGAGCAGCCGCGCGAGCCCGCGCACCACGGCGTGGGTGCCGCCGAGGGGGAAGTGGACGCCCCACTTGCGCTCGAGCCAGTGGATCAAGAGGTAGATCGACGGCGTCGAGAAGGGGTTTCCGCCGACCAGCAACGGCTGGAAGGTCAACGCCTGGCGCAGGCGCGGGTCGCGGATGTACGACGCGACCAGCCCGTACACCGAGCGGTAGCTCTTCAGCCGGAGCATCGCCGGCACCACGCGCAGCATGTCCGACAGGCGGTCGAAGGGCACGTCGGCGAGGCGCTCGTAGCCGACCTCGAAGATGCGCCGGCTCATCTCCGCCATGCGCTTGTAGCCGTCGACGTCGCGCGGCTCGAAGCGCTCGATCTGGGCGAGCAGGCGGGCCTCGTCGCCGACGTAGTCGAACACGCTGCCGTCGGGGAACTTGACGCGGTAGAAGGGGTCGACCGGGACGAGCTCGAAGTAGTCGGAGGCCTGGCGCCCGACGCAGTCGAACAGCTCGTCGAGCAGGTAGGGGGCGGTGACCACGGTCGGGCCCGCGTCGAAGACGAAGCCGTCCTGACGGAACACCGACGCCCGCCCGCCGAGCTGCTCGCGGGACTCACAGACGGTGACGGCGTAGCCGCGGGCGCGCAGGCGGACGGCGGCGGCGAGGCCACCGAAGCCGGAGCCGATCACGACGGCGTGGGAAGGGGTCATCGGGAAGCTCCTCCGGGTCGGGTGGCGGCGATGGGGCGCAGGGCGCGGGCGCACAGCTCGTCGGCGACCGGCAGCAGCGCGCTGGGCACGGCCGCGAGCGCGGCGCGCAGGCGGTCGAGCCGGACCCACAGCGCCGCGAGGGCCCCGCCCTGGGCGAAGCGGCCGCGGGCCTCGGCGACCGCGGCGTCGCCGGTGCGCTCCCGCGGGGTGCGCAGGAGGGTCAAGAGCCAGCCCGCGTCGAGGGGGTGCAGGCGCAGGTGCTCGACCACCAGCGCGCTGACGCGTCCCTCGCGCAGGTCCGAGCCGGTCTCCCCGCGCCCTTTGTCGCCGAACAGGTCGAGCACGTCGTCCTGGATCTGGAACAGCAGGCCGAGCGCGGCGAAGGCCGCGCCCAGGTCCCGCGCCTCGCCGGCCGAGCGGCCCGCGAGCAGCGCCGAGCCCTCGACCGGCAGGCTGAACAGCGCGGCGGTCTTGCCCCGCACCGCGCGCTGGTAGGAGGGCCAGTCGAGCCGCTCCTCGGCGAGCAGCCGCAGCTCGTCGGCCTGCCCGCAGGCGACCTCGACGGCGCGCCGCGCGAGGCACTCCTGCAGGGCCGCCTTGCGGGCGGGGTCGGGCAGCCCGGCGACGGCGAGGAAGGGCAGCATCAACCCGAGGTCGCCGGCGTTGATCGCCTGGGCGGTGCCGTGCCGCACCCACAGGGCCGGGCGGCCGCGTCGCAGGCGGTCGCCGTCCTGCAGGTCGTCGTGCACCAGGGTCGCGTTGTGCAACAGCTCGCAGGCCGCCGCCCAGGGCACGGCCTGGTCGATCGCGCCGCCCAGGGCCTCGACGCTGCGCAGCACCAGCCGGGCGCGCAGGCGCTTCCCGCCGCTCGTCAGGTGCTCCCGGAAGGCGCGGCCGAGGGGGCCGTCGGGACACAGCCGCAGCATCAGGGCCTCGACCGCGCGCAGCTCGGTGGCGGGCGCTTCCGCCAGCACGCTCGTCATCGCACCTCCTCGCGGCCGGTCAGCGCCGGCGCGCGCTCAGCGGTGGGTTCGCTCGCTCGTCCGGGGGCGTCCGCCCCGACCAGGGGGGAGCGCCGGCCCGTCAGCAGCCGGTGCCCGCCCCGCAGGCTGCCGACGAGGACGCTCCACAGCAGGCCTTCGCGCAGGTGCAGGCTGAGGCGCATCATCGTCCGCAGGTCGCGCCAGGCGCTGCCGTCGGCGGCCAGGAAGGACGCCCAGCAGCGGTCCGGCAGCGAGAAGAAGGCGCGGAAGAACGCGCCGAGCCGCGCCCCGGGCAGCGCGAGCAGCATCTGCAGCCCCATGCGCTGCAACAGGTTCCGGCGCCGCTCCCGGGCCGGCCAGACCAGCCTCCACAGCGCGCGGGCCGGAGGCCTCCGCCTCCGACCGAGGGCGGCCGCGAGCCCGGCCGCGACGCGCGGGGCCCGGTGCAGGGCGCCGGCGACCAGGTAGCCGGTGGCGGGATGGACGTGGCCGGCGGCCGCGCCGAAGCCGAGCAGGGGCTGGTCGAAGCGAGGCAGAGGAGGATTCATCGGGATGCGGCAGCGCTCGACGGAGCGCTCCTCCGCGACCTCGACGCCGTCCCGCTCCAGGCGCTCGAGCAGGGCCGCGCGCAGCTCCGCCAGGGTGGGCGGCGCGACCGACGCGAGGCAGGTCTCCTCGACGAAGATCCGGCGCGGCCCGGCGGGCAGGGCGTAGAGGAAGCTGCCGCCGCGGCCCGCCGGGCGCCAGTCCATCAGCACCATCTCGTCGTCCGGCCAGGGGCTCTGCGCGACCTCGAGCTCGAGCCCGTACGCCAGCTGGCAGGCCAGCGGCGCGGCGGATCGGCGGCGCAGGAACGGGGAAGCGTGGCCGCTCGCGTCGACGACCTGGCGGCTCGGCAGGTGCCCCGCGGAGGTCGCCACGCCGCGGGCATCCGCGTCGACGGCGCTCACCCGCGCGGCGACGAGGCGCACCCCCACCCGCTCGCAGCGCTCCCGCAGCGCGCCCTGCAGCGCGTCCTTGTCGAGCTGCACGTAGGGCCGCGGGATGCGCAGCAGCCGGCCGCCGTGATCGCGCACGCGGGCGGCGGACCAGCGCCGGGCGATCGGCACCTCCAGGCCCGCCAGCTCGTGCTCCCAGCAGCTGTAGGTCGGCCGCCAGGGAGCCCCCGGCGCGGGCGCCACGCACAGCGTCGCCAGGCCGCGCTCGCCGCACGCCGCGGCCAAAGCCAGTCCCGCGGGACCGGCGCCGACGATCAGGACGTCACTGCGCGGCGCGACCATGATGCTTCTCCAGCGTCTCTTCGACGCTGCAGAACTTGTATGTTTTCTGTGTCGGTTTTGTCAAGGTGTCACCCCGTCTCTTGGCGAGCTGCACCTCCACCGGGGCGGGATCAGGCCTGCGGCGGACCTTCCTCCGCCCGCTCCGCGTCCTCTTCCCGCGACAACAGCCGCTCGAGAACGTGCAGCATGTCGGTCATCGTCACGATGCCGAGCAGGGTCGTCGGCTCCTTGCCGGAGACGACCGGCAGGCAGCCGATCTGCTCGCGCAGCATCACCTCGACGGCGTCGCGCAGCGGCTGCTGCGGGGTGATGGTCCTGACCTCGCGGTGCATCACCTCCGCGATCGAGACCGCCTCGAGGGGATGCTCATCGCCTTCCTCGCGGTGGGCGGAGACCGCGTAGACCATCGCTTGCAGCAGGTCCCGGTGCGAGAGCACGCCGACCAGCCGGCCCTGCCCGTCGACGACCGGGATGTGGTGGACCCGCGCGCTCTGCATCGCCTCGCGCGCGGCGACCGCCGCGTCGGACTGCTCGATCGTCATCGGATACGTCGTCATCACGTCGCGCACGCGCAGCATGTCGTCTCCCTCTCTGCGTTCCTCCACTGTAATGCGAGACCCCGCCGCGCGCAGCGAAGAAACGCGAGCTCCGGGCAGGGAGCCGCTCGCCCTGTCCGGCGCACCGCTCTGCTACCCTGGAGGCACCCCTTCCCGGAGCCGTCTCATGCGCCGCTTCCTGCTGTTCCTCCTCATCCTCCCCCTGTGCGCCCAGGAAGACCCCTGCGCGACCTTCTCGATCGTCGCCCGTGACCCCGAGACCGGGGACCTCGGCATCGCCGTCGCCTCGCGCGTGCTCGCGGTCGGCGCCGTCGTCCCCTGGGCCGAGGCCGAGGTCGGCGCCGTCGCCAGCCAGGCCTGGGCCGACCCGAGCTTCGGGCCGCGCGGGCTCGCGCTGCTCGAGGCCGGCCTCGACGCCGACAGCGCCCTCGCCGTGCTGCTCGCCGCGGACCCCGAGCGCGCGCGCCGCCAGCTCGCGATCGTCGACGCCCGGGGCGGCGTGGCCGTCCATACCGGCGGGCGCTGCTTCGACTTCGCCGGCGACCAGAGCGGGGATGGCTTCAGCGTCCAGGGCAACCTGCTCGCCGGCCCGGAGGTGATCGCGGCGATGGCCCGCGCCTTCGAGGCGACCGGCGGCGAGCTCGCCATCCGCTTGCTCGCGGCGCTGGCCGCCGGCGAGGAGGCCGGCGGCGACAAGCGCGGGAAGCAGTCGGCCGCGCTCCTGGTCGTGCGCGCCGAGGGCGGCTACGGGGGCCACAACGACCGCTACCTCGACCTGCGCGTCGACGACGCCGCCGAGCCGGTGCGCGAGCTCTTCCGCCTGGCCGGCCTCTTCTTCGCCCCGCGCCACGCCCGCGCCTGGGAAGAGCTCGCCGGCGCCGACCTCGCCGCCGCCGACCGGCTCGCCGGGCAGCTCCTGATGCTCGACCCGGAGCTCGCCCTCGGCCACTACCTGCGCGCCCGCGCCCTCGTCGCGGACGAGCCCGAGGCCGCGGTCGCCGCCCTCGCGCGCGCCCTCGCCCTCGCGCCGCGCCTGCGCCGCTCGCTGCGCCGTGACGGCTGGTTCGGAGCGCTGCGGGATCGCGAGGACTTCTCGGCCTTGCTCGAAGAGTGACCTACACAGCCCGCACAGCTCTGCACAGGGCCGGCACTGTGCAGCGCGACGCGGGAGCTCGCAACGGGCCGACGCTTTCCGTCCGGGCGCAAGAAAATCCTGACCCCCCCTGGATTCCCGGGAGAAGGCATTGGACCGCGCAGGGTTCCAACACGTAGACTGCGCCGACTGGCACGAGATTTTCTGAACCGTTTGCCGAAGAAGTGCAAGACCCCAACGGGGCACAAGGAGGGAGAATGAAACGCCTGCTGATCGGTTTCCTGGTCGCGTTCCTGTCGTTCGCCGTGATCGCGTGCGGTGACAGCGCCGACGAGAACGGCGGCGACACCGGGAACGAGACGAGTGAGAACCCCGAAGACGGCCGGATGCCGTTCGCAGAGGAACAGAAGAAGTTCATCGGTCACTGGAAGATGGCGGGCTTCGAGAACAGCGTCATCACCATCAACTCGAACTTCCGCTTCCGCATGAAGTTCGACAGCACCAAGGACGACCCGCCCGCGCTGGGTACGCTGGTGTTCAGCGAAGTCGAAGAGCCGATGCTCAAGAAGACCTACCGCAAGGTCCAGATCCAGTACGACGAAGGCCAGCCGAACTTCGTGACCGGGAGCGCGTACACCTACAAGCTCTCCGAGGACTTCAACACGATGTCGATGGGTGGCCCTGACCACACCCGTATCGACTCCGAGGACGACACCTCCTTCTGAGCCCGTCCCAACAAACGCCACACGGGCCCCGCGCGGGGCCCGTGTGTGTTTGTTGGGAGTCAGCTCGCGGCGTCCTCTGCTTCCTCCGCCTTCTCCTTCTTCTTCGCGGAAGGCGGCGCATCGCTCTGCACCCACAGCCCGAGCAGGCCTTTGTAGTGGTTGTAGAAGGCCCGGTGCTCGTGGGCGGGGAAGGTGGCGGCGATCGTCTTCTTCAGGATCTTGTCGAAGGCGTCGGTCTGGATCAGCTCCCACATCGCCTCGTCGAGGTGGGCGAGGGCGGTGGTGCGGAACTCCTCGAACTCGTCGCGCTGGAAGTGGGCGTCGGTCAGCTTCTCGTAGGCGCTCAGCTTGTCCTCGTAGCTCAGGTCCGAGTCGGCGACCTCGAAGTAGGGCTTCGGCTCGAGGGCGAGGTGCATCGGCCGCTCGCTGACCAGGCAGAACAGCGACCAGGCCGCCAGGGCCTTCATCGCCCAGGGGAAGTAGTAGTGCAGGCTGGTCACCGCGACGTCCGGACAGGCGTTGGCGAAGTCGATCGGCCAGACGATGCCGTCCTTGTGGATCGTCTCGCAGGAGTTGAAGTCCCAGCGGAAGAAGGCGTTGATCAGCTTGGTGATGATCCGCACCTCGCGGCCCTGCTCG